>NZ_JBCLYA010000047.1:0-393006 GCF_039650795.1 Salmonella sp. K21076 | reverse complement strand
GGCCTGGGAGATGATGCTGAAGCTGCTGCCGGCGGGTGACGCCCGGCGGGCGGTGATAGAGCGCAGTATCCGGCTGGCGCAGGAGAAATAAGACCCTGACGGCCCGGTGGCGTGGCGCCATCGGGCCTGGCTATCCCAACGATACGCTAAAGCCTGAAAGTGAAGCCCGTGTGCAGTATGATGACGAGCATCGTCTCTTATCAGGACATCCCATGAAACAAATCACCTTTACGCCGCGCCATCACCAGCTTACCAACACCAATACCTGGACACCTGACAGCCAGTGGCTGGTCTTTGATGTGCGGCCTTCAGGCGCGTCATTTACGGGCAAGACTATTGAGCGTGTCAATGTGCATACCGGCGACGTGGAGGTGATTTATCGCGCCGTGCAGGGCGCGCATGTCGGTGTGGTGACGGTGCATCCTGCCGACAATTACTATGTGTTTATTCATGGCCCTGAAAACCCTGATGAGACGTGGCATTACGATTTCCACCACCGTCGGGGCGTTATTGCAACGCCGGGGGGCGTGACTAACCTCGATGCGATGGATATTACTGCGCCGTATACTCCCGGCGCGCTGCGCGGCGGCAGCCACGTCCATGTATTTAGCCCGAACGGCGAGCTGGTGAGTTTTACCTATAATGACCACGTTCTGCATGAGTGCGATCCGGCGCTGGATCTGCGTAATGTCGGCGTGGCCGCGCCGTATGGGCCGGTAACGGTGCCAGTTCAGCATCCGCGCGAATACAGCGGTAGCCACTGGTGCGTACTGGTTAGCCGCACGACGCCTGCGCCGAGACCTGGCAGCGATGACATTAACCGCGCCTATGAAGAGGGCTGGGTGGGCAACCGCCAGATCGCCTTTATTGGCGATACGCTGTCGCTGACGGGCCAAAAAGTCCCGGAGTTGTTTATTGTCGATTTACCGTGTCATGAAAACGGCTGGAAACAGGCAGGCGACACGCCGCTGACGGGAACCGAATCAACAATGCCATCGCCGCCGTTGGGCGTAGTTCAGCGGCGTCTTACCTTTACTCACCAGCGTGTTTATCCTGGACTCACTAACGAACCACGCCACTGGGTACGCAGTAATCCGCAGGCGACGGCGATCGCCTTTTTGATGCGGGACGATAACGGCGTAGCGCAACTGTGGCTGATATCGCCTCAGGGAGGCGAGCCCCGGCAGTTAACGCATCATGCGACCGGCGTACAGTCAGCGTTTAACTGGCATCCGTCGGGTAAATGGCTGGGACTGGTGCTGGAAAATCGGATTGCCTGCTGCGACGCACAAAGTGGGAAGATCGACTTCTTAACCGCCAGGCACGACAACCCGCCGTCTGCGGACGCCGTCGTTTTTTCACCGGATGGGCGACACGTCGCATGGATGGAAGAGGTGAAAGGTTTCCGTCAGCTATGGGTGACGGAAACCGGGCGATAAATCAGGGAGGAGGCATCTTCGCCGGGGGGATGACGGCATTGGTCATTTTCGTCTCCTCCTCGCTTTTCTCGACGCGCGATCTTACCGAACTGTCTTTGCGGAAGATGTCCCACGGCAGAAGGATCGTATCCATCACGGCGGTAAACGGCATATCCAGGATGGCCAACGATTTGGTGCCCCAGTTTGTCTCATCGTTACCGATCATCGTAGCGCTGGCGCGCGTGCCAGGATAAGTACCCTCTTTACCGCCGGTGTGCGACATGACGCTTGAACAACCGCCTAATAAAAGCATCCCATTCCATATTATCAGCGTTAACCACACGTTTTTTATCATCACTCATTCATCTGTTGGTTGTCGTTATTTGCATGATGAGTTATAGCGATCCGTTGCTAAAAATAACATCACCAGTACGTGGCACTGTGGCGGTAATCGCACTTTAACAATCAGTGCTGTCCCAACCAGTCTATGCAATAGCCAATAAACTGCAAAAAAAAGTCGGATTAAAATACTTGAAAAGTACGTATTCAGACCCATTTATAAGACGTAGTGAATAGAAGGGCACGCCTGATGGGTGTTCTGGCAATCCTGGCCTGTCCATGATGGAAGGTCTGACATTCTCGCTGATTTCAGGAGTTTATGATTATGCGTAACTTTGATTTATCCCCGCTGTACCGTTCTGCCATTGGTTTTGATCGTCTGTTTAACCTGCTTGAAAATAACCAAAGCCAAAGTAATGGCGGCTACCCTCCGTACAACGTTGAGCTGGTAGACGAAAACCACTACCGCATCGCCATTGCCGTTGCCGGTTTCGCGGAAAGCGAACTGGAGATTACTGCCCAGGATAATTTACTGGTGGTAAAAGGCGCTCATGCGGACGAGCAGAAAGAACGTACTTACCTGTATCAGGGCATTGCCGAGCGTAACTTTGAGCGTAAGTTCCAGTTAGCGGAGAACATTCACGTTCGTGGCGCAAACCTGGTCAACGGGCTGCTGTATATCGAACTGGAGCGCGTGATTCCGGAAGCGAACAAACCGCGCCGTATCGAAATTAACTGATTCCGTCGGGTCGCGTTGCGCGGCCTGTCATCCCATGCTCGCCGTCAGGGAGCATATTCGCACGTAAAGTGTGAAGGTAAAAACTCGCTTCTTAGAAGGAGAAATGATTATGCGTAACTACGATTTATCCCCACTGTTGCGTCAATGGATCGGTTTTGACAAGCTGGCCAATGCGCTGCAAAACAGCGGCGAAAGCCAGAGCTTCCCGCCCTATAACATCGAAAAAAGCGACGATAACCATTATCGCATTACCTTAGCGTTAGCCGGTTTCCGTCAGGAAGATCTGGATATTCAACTGGAAGGCACGCGCCTGACGGTGAAAGGCACGCCGGAACAGCCGGAAAACGAGCCCAAATGGTTACATCAGGGCCTGGTCATGCAGCCTTTTAGCCTGAGCTTTACGCTGGCTGAAAATATGGAAGTTTCCGGCGCGACGTTTACCAACGGCCTGCTGTATATTGATTTAACCCGTAACGAGCCGGAAACCATTCCGCCGCAGCGTATCGCCATTAACGAACGCTCCGCATTAAATAGCTAATAAGCTCCTTGCCTTGCCCCGCCAGAGATGGCGGGGCTTTTTTGTGCCACGAAAAAGGGTAAGACGTTGCCGAAGTCAGGACGTCTGTGCGGTTTTGTAATATGAGAATGTGCGCCATGCTGTATATATGCCTTAACGGTTCAGTCATAATCCCTATAAATTGAAATGTTACTCACAGGGAAGAGAAGATGAGATGAGTGATATCGCATTGACGGTCAGCGTTCTGGCGTTGGTGGCGGTTGTCGGTTTATGGATCGGCAACATTAAAGTGCGCGGTGTCGGCTTTGGTATTGGCGGTGTGTTGTTCGGCGGTATTATCGTCGGCCACTTCGTCGATCAGGCTGGGGTGACGCTGAGCGGCGATATGCTGCACTTTATCCAGGAGTTCGGCCTGATCCTTTTTGTTTATACCATCGGCATACAGGTGGGGCCGGGGTTTTTCGCCTCGCTGCGCGTTTCCGGGCTACGTCTGAATCTGTTTGCCGTTCTGATTGTGATTATGGGCGGGTTGGTCACCGCGATTCTGCATAAAATTTTCGCTATTCCGCTGCCGGTAGTGCTGGGGATTTTCTCCGGCGCAGTCACCAATACGCCTGCGTTAGGGGCGGGTCAGCAAATCCTGCGCGATCTGGGAACGCCAGTGGATCTGGTAGATCAGATGGGGATGAGCTATGCGATGGCGTATCCGTTTGGCATCTGCGGTATTTTGCTCACCATGTGGCTGATGCGGCTGATTTTTCGCGTTAACGTCGAGGCGGAGGCGCAGAAGCACGAATCCTCTCTCGCTAACGGCCATTCATTAATTCAGACAATGAATATCCGTGTCGAGAATCCGAACCTCAATAATATGGCTATCCAGGATGTGCCGATCCTGAACAGCGATAAAATCATTTGCTCACGCCTGAAACGCGATGACACGCTGATGGTGCCGTCGCCGGGGACGATTATCCAGGCAGGCGACCTGCTGCACCTCGTCGGCCAACCTACCGACCTGCATAACGCGCAACTGGTGATCGGTAAGGAAGTGGACACCTCGTTGTCGACGCGCGGCACGGATTTACGTGTCGAGCGTGTGGTCATCACCAACGAAAAAGTGCTCGGCAAACGTATCCGCGATTTGCACTTTAAAGAGCGTTATGACGTGGTTATCTCCCGCCTTAACCGCGCGGGCGTTGAGCTGGTCGCCAGCAGCGACGCTAGCCTGCAGTTTGGCGACATTCTCAATCTGGTGGGGCGTCCTGCCTCGATTGATGCGGTAGCCAATGTGGTCGGCAACGCGCAGCAAAAACTCCAGCAGGTGCAGATGCTGCCGGTGTTTATCGGCATCGGATTAGGGGTTCTGCTTGGGTCAATCCCGTTGTTTGTGCCGGGATTCCCGGTCGCGTTAAAACTGGGGCTGGCCGGCGGGCCGTTGATCATGGCGCTAATTTTGGGGCGTATCGGCAGCATCGGTAAGCTGTACTGGTTTATGCCGCCGAGCGCCAACCTCGCGCTGCGTGAATTAGGCATCGTTTTGTTTCTGGCGGTCGTTGGACTGAAATCCGGCGGCGATTTTGTCGATACGCTGACACAGGGCGAAGGATTAAGCTGGATTGGCTACGGTATTTTCATCACCGCTATTCCGCTGATTACCGTCGGTTTGCTGGCGCGAATTTTTGCCAAAATGAACTACCTGACGCTGTGCGGGATGCTGGCCGGTTCGATGACCGATCCGCCAGCGCTGGCATTTGCCAACAATCTTCATGCCACCAGCGGCGCGGCGGCGCTCTCTTACGCGACCGTCTATCCGTTAGTGATGTTCCTGCGTATTATCACGCCACAACTGCTGGCGGTGATTTTTTGGGGAATGGGTTAGCGCCTGATGGCGCGTTGCTTATCCGGCCTATGCACTGTGTTAAATCCAGGCTGGATAACGCGCGCCGCACCGGTCACACTTCTGCTCTTCTTCTTATCTCTTTCCTCAATGAACGTGCTAATCAGCGTAATGGCAACGAGCATAATTCCAATTTTTTCAGTTAGTTATCAATCTTCATCGCCTTTTTTTTCGTCGCAACGGGTAGTTTTTCAGCTTTTAATTCGGCAATAATGCCTTTCCTGGCGGTGGCGCTGAAAAAGGTCGCAACTGAAATGAAAAATAGCGGCAATGAGCGCGGTTGCGCCGAAACACGTCACCAGTGAACTACAGTTATTTTGCAATAAGATTCCCTTGCTGCGGGATAATGTGAAGCATATCAGCAACAACGTGAGTGGTATTCTGAAAACGAACGGGAATACATAAGAACGTAAAAGGAGTCGTCATGAAGATTTCCCGCCTCGGAGAAGCGCCGGATTATCGCTTCTCACTGGCAAATGAGCGCACCTTTCTGGCGTAGATTCGCACCTCGCTGGGATTTCTGGCGGCAGGCGTCGGTCTTGATCAGCTCGCCCCGGATTTTGCCACGCCGGTGATCCGTGAACTGCTGGCGCTACTGTTGTGTCTGTTTGCGGGCGGCCTGGCGATTTATGGCTATCTACGCTGGTTACGTAATGAAAAAGCGATGCGCCTGAAAGAGGATTTGCCTTATACCCATAGCCTGTTGATCATCAGCGTTATTTTGATGATTGTCGCGGTGATAGTGATGAGGCTGGTACTGTATGCCGGATAGTCGTAAAGCCCGTCGGCAGAACGATCCGGGACTGCAACCGGAGCGTACGTCGCTGGCCTGGTTTCGCACGCTGCTGGGATACGGGGCGTTAATGGCGTTAGCCGTCAGGCACTACTGGCATCAGGCGGGGTTCTTGTTCTGGGTGTCAATCAGCGTTCTGGCGATAGTGGCGGTGATTCTTTGGCGTTATACCCTGAGTCGTAATTTGATGGATGTCGCGCATAGCGATTTTTCCGAAACTCATGTCATGCGTGACAAATTTTTGATCTCCCTCGCGGTGTTGTCGCTCGCAATCCTGTTTGCTGTTACCCATATTCGCCAACTTATTGCATTTATCGGGGATTTTATATGACAGGACGTCAGGACATTGTCGTGAGTAATGACCAGATTCAGGTCGTCGTAAATCGCCAGAATAGCCAGCGCCCTCAGCAACTGTACCGTAACTTACAACGGCTCGGCATTCGCAATGTCCATTTTATCCCATTGTTGGAACATGACCGGAACGGAATGTTGACCGAGGATTCATTGTGTTCAGCAGACTGGGGGCGGTTTTTAAATAGCGTATTTGATATTTGGGTACGTGAAGATATTCAGCGTATCTCGGTCCGCCTTTTTGATGAGACGCTACAGCAGTGGTGCGGCGGCAGGAATGGCGCTAAAACGCCGGACAAGGCGCCGCTAAGCGCTGAATGTCAGAAGTGCTCTTTATTACGATTTTGCGGCGGCGGATGCCCTGAGCATCGGGATAGCCAGGGGAAAAATCAGCTTTGCGAGGGCTACCAGACCTTTTTTAACTACTCCTCGCCGCATATGCGGGTGATGCGGGATTTACTGAAACAGCATCGCTCGCCGGAGGAGTTGATGGCGATGCTGCGTTAACGTCACAGGCCTGATAAGCGTAGCGCCATCAGGCGATGGCGTGCCGGATGGCGCTGCCGTCTTTCCGGCACTAAGCGAGTATTAGCGTCCTTTTGCCAGGTATTGTTCCATTTCATCCTCCGGCACCATGCCGCCCCCGGTTGCCCATATCAGATGCGTCGCGTTGCCGAGCTGCGTCTGACTGAATCCATGCCTTTGCTGATACGCGACGGAGGCGCAAATGCGCTGTGGCCCGGCCATCCCCGCCAGAGCTGATGGCTCCAGTCGAATTCCTTCCTCCTGCGCCAGCCAGCCCAGCATGTCATACATTGTTTGATCGTCTAAGGTATAGAGGCCGTCAAGCAGACGCTCCATTGCCCGACCAACAAAGCCCGAAGCGCGACCTACCGCCAGGCCGTCAGCCGCCGTCAGGTTATCAATACCGATATCTTGTACTGAGATGGCATCGTGCAGACCGGTATAAACGCCGAGTAACATGCAGGGTGAATGGGTCGGTTCGGCAAAGAAACAGTGGACGTTGTCGCCAAACGCCAGTTTCAGGCCAAAGGCGACGCCGCCAGGGCCGCCGCCAACGCCGCACGGCAGATAAACAAACAGTGGGTGGCTGGCGTCAACGACGCGTCCCTGCTGCGCGAATTGCGCTTTCAGACGCTGACCCGCTACCGCATAGCCCAGAAATAGCGTGCGAGAGTTTTCATCATCGATAAAGAAACAGTTTGGATCGGATTGCGCTGCTTTACGACCCTGCTCAACCGCCACGCCGTAATCATCTTCGTATTCCACGACCGTCACGTCGTGGCTACGCAGCTTCGCCTTTTTCCAGGCGCGGGCGTCGGCAGACATATGTACCGTCACTTTAAAACCGATGCAGGCGCTCATGATACCGATCGATAGCCCCAGATTGCCGGTTGAACCGACGGCGATACTGTACTGGCTGAAGAATTGTTTAAATTCCGGCGAAAGCAACACGCTATAGTCATCGTCGGTGGTTAACAGACCCGCCTCCAGCGCCAGTTTTTCCGCGTGCGTTAGCACCTCGTAGATGCCGCCGCGCGCTTTAATGGAACCAGAGATTGCTAGGTGACTGTCTTTTTTTAATAGCATTTCACCGTCGATCGTTTGCCCATACTCTTTTTCCAGCCGTTTTTGCATGGCCGGAATAGCGACCACGTCAGATTCGATTATGCCGCCAGCGGCAGCGGTTTGCGGAAACGCTTTTGCCAGATACGGCGCAAAGCGCGCCAGACGGTCATGGGCGGCGTTTACGTCCTGCTCCGTCAGGCCGACATACGGTAGACCTTGTGCAAGAGAGGTGGCGCCCGGGTTAAACCAGGTGGTTTCTTTGAGGGCGACCAGATCCTCGACCAAAGGATACCGGGCGATGAGCTTTAGTATGTTTTCCATAGTACGTCTCTTTACGATCAGATGATAAAGGAAAGCAGGAATGTGCCAGCCAGTGCAACGACAGATGCGATAAACGTGGCCGTCGTATAGTATTTAAACGTTTCATTCAGCGTAGCGCCGCAATACTGCTTGACCAGCCAGAACAGGGAATCGGTCACGATCGTGCAGCCAATGGTGCCGGAACCGATGGCAATAGCGATGATCTCCGGGCTAACGTCAGGATAGAGCGGCAGCATGGGCGCAACAATCGCGGTGGCGCCCATCATCGCCACCGTCGCAGAGCCGACCGCCGCGTGCAGAATCAGCGCTACCAGCCATGCCAGCAGAATCGGGTGCATATGCATATTTGAGAGGATCACCGCCAGCGTGTCCGCCAGTCCGCTACTTTTGAGAATGGCGTTGAACGCGCCGCCCGCGCCGATAATCAGCAGGATGTTCGCAATGGCGCCAAAGCCGTTTTCGGTGTGGGTAAGTAGCGCGCTCATACCCATATGCTGGCGCAGACCGAGTATGTAATACGCCACAAAGACAGCGATAAACATCGCGGTGATCGGATTACCGATAAACTCCAGCAGCGTATACAACGTGCCGTCTTTCGCCATATTCAGTTCAGCGACGGTTTTCACCAGCATCAGGCCAATCGGCAGCAGAACGGTAAACAGCGTTGCGCCCAGCGACGGCAGGGTGTTTTCGGCACGCACTTCAAGATCCGCAAACTCTGTCGGTACGGGCTTGAACGGCAGACGATTACCCAGAAACTTTAAGAACAGCGGGCCGCCGACCAATGAGGCCATCAGTCCGACCAGCAGACCGTAGACAATCACCGAGCCGATATCCGCCCCCAGTTTATTTGCGACAAACAGCGCAGCCGGATGCGGCGGTACCACGCAATGGACGGCCATCAGCGCGGTACACAGCGGAATGGCCAGCTTCAGCAGCGAGGTATGGGTCTTTTTAGCGATAGAAAACGCCAGTGGGATGAGCAACACGACGCCCACTTCCACGAACAACGTGATTCCGCAAATCAGCCCCACCAGTACCATGATCACGTCAGCAGAGAGCCAGCGGCAGCGCTGGAGCGTAAGCCCGATGCGTTCCGCCGCGCCGGAAACCTCCATCATTTTGCCGAGGATGGTGCCAAGACCGATAACGGCGGCCAGAAAACCGAGCGTACCGCCTATTCCGTTTTCTATCGCCGTGACCATCTCCAGCGGCCCTATGCCCATCATCGCGCCGACAAAGAAACTGGCGAGCAGTAACGCCAGGAAGGGGTGGAATTTAAACTTCACGATGGTCAATACGATTAACACGATGCTGATCAGCAGCGTGCTCACTACCCAGATTTGAGCGTGCATATCTCACCTACCCTGTGATTAATCTGTTCTTATTGGACAGAAAAACAGCACACCCTGACAAACGATATAATTTGCCATTCACATGATGTAAATTGAATCAACTATGTGATTTCCATCTAATATTGCCTTTATTTTGCGATATGGTTCATTTTACTTCATCTATGTGCGGATTTTTTCAGCGCGTTTTTTTACACTTCGGGAAATTAAAAGATGACTGAGGTTGCCATGGAACCCCTTCGCGATACCCGAAACCGCTTACTCAACGGCTGGCAGTTATCCAAACTCTATACTTTTGAAGTCGCGGCCAGACACCAGTCCTTTGCTCTGGCGGCAGATGAGCTGTCGTTAAGCCCCAGTGCGGTAAGCCATCGTATCAATCAACTGGAAGCCGAGTTGGGAATCCAGCTATTTGTCCGCTCTCACCGTAAAGTGGAGCTTACCCATGAAGGCAAACGGGTATTCTGGGCGCTGAAATCGTCGCTGGATACGTTGAATCAGGAAATCCTCGATATCAAAAATCAGGAACTGTCCGGCACGTTGACCGTGTATTCACGCCCCTCTATCGCCCAGTGCTGGCTGGTGCCCGCGTTGGGGGACTTTACCCGTCGCTATCCGTCAATTTCTCTCACTATGCTGACCGGCAACGATAACGTTAACCTACAGCGTGCCGGCATTGACCTGGCTATCTATTTTGACGATGCGCCGTCGGCGCAGCTCACGCACCATTTTTTAATGGATGAGGCGATTTTGCCCGTTTGCAGCCCGGATTACGCCCGTCGTTTCGCCTTGCAGGACAACCTGAATAACCTGCGGCACTGTACGCTCTTACACGACAGACAGGCGTGGAGTAACGATTCTGGCACCGATGAGTGGCACAGTTGGGCGCAGCATTTTGCGGTAAATTTGCCGGATTCATCCGGCATTGGCTTCGATCGTTCTGATTTAGCGGTGATTGCCGCGATGAACCATATTGGCGTGGCGATGGGACGTAAACGACTGGTGCAAAAGCGTCTCGACAGCAGTGAACTGATTGCGCCTTTTGGTGACATGAGACTGAAATGTCATCAGCATTATTATGTCACCACTCTGCCTGGCAGGCAGTGGCCGAAAATCGAGGCATTTATTCGCTGGTTGCAGGAACAGGTGTGAAGATTTATTACGCTTTGCCGCTACACCTGCCGGGAGTGAATATGCTAAATACGTGCTATCACCGTGGTAAAAATTTTAGGGGGCGTCGTGTTTAAACCGCTTATTGCCTCTCTCATACTGACCAGCGCGGTCGTCTATGCGAAACCGATGCCTTTGACGGCGGCGCGCTATGCGCAGCAGCTTGGCGTTGGGATGGATGTTGACTGGGCGCGAACGGAACGGGGTATTCGCGAGTTTGATCCGTTGGTCGTGCGGGATTTTAAGGCAAAAGGGTTAACGCATGTCCGTATTCGTGTGGCAGGCGCGCCGACGGAAGCGCGCCTCATCCATTTGCGTAAGCTGGTAGAGGCCTGCGAATACTATGGCGTCATACCCATTATTGCCTATCAGGCGGATGCGTATAAAACCGATCCCAGCGCCAGCCATGAAAAGGAGCTGATCAACTGGTGGAGCGTGGTCGCGCGCTATTTTGGTCAGACATCCCCGCTTCTGGGGTTCGATCTCATTTATGAGCCTGCCGACAAACTTAATCATAATATGGCGTCGCTGAATCGCGTATATGACAAAACCATCCGCCTGATTCACGCCATTGACCCACAGCGGATGATTTTCGTTGCCCCCCGCATGCGCGCCGCGCCGGAGGATTTATCGGCGCTTAAACTGCCGGCGCAAAGCCAGAACTATGTACTGGCGGAGTGGCACATCTTCCCGTGGGGACCCCTGAAAAGCGGCGGTAAATATCCGTGGACGTCAGGCACGACGGCGGAAAAAGCGGCGATTCGGGCACGGATTAATGCCGCGGTTCGCTGGCAGCATAAGACCGGCCATGCAAGCTGGGTGGGCGGATGGGCGCCGGGAGAGTCGATAAAAATGACGCCGATCGCTTCACAGTTCGCGTTTGCCCGTTTTATGGCCTGCGAGCTGAAAAAAGCGCATATTCCGTATGCGATAAACGCGGACACTCAGTTTTATGACGGCGAAGAAGGAGCGTGGCGTCCGGCGCAGGAGCCCCTGCTCAATGCGATGATCGCGCCGGAATGTGAAACGCCCGGCAAAAAGCCGGGCGAGGGGAATGTTAAACCGTCTGTCCCTGATGCGATATCCGTGACGCCAGCGGCAGCCAGCACGCCAAGATCAGCAATCCCATAAGGGTCATCAGCAATCCCAGACTGCCCTGACCGGTTTGCGGCAGCATTGCCGAAAGCCACGCCAGTACGCCGGAACCAATATTTTGCAGCCCGCCGACCAGCGCGCCAGCGGTGCCTGCGAGGAACGGAAACGGCTCCATCGCGCCGCTGGTGGCCAGTGGAAATAACATCCCGGCGCCGAAGAAAAACAGCGCAGCGGGGATGAGTAGCGTCCAGACGTTCATCACGCCAAACCAGCCGGGAATCCACATCATAAGGCCTGCCAGCAGACAGCAAATAACTGACTGCCACATCAGGGCTGAGAAGCGTTTATTCGGGCGTCCGGCAAACCAGGCGCCGAAGAACGCCGCCGGAATCGGCAGAATAAACAGAATGCTTACCACCATACTGCTGAGACCTAATACTGCTCCCATCAGCACGCCGGAACAGGCTTCAAAGACCGCAATGCCAGCCAGCCCGCCGATTAGCATCAGCAGGTAACAGTTAAATGCGCCGTTGCCAAACAGCGTCTTATAGCTGGCGATCAGCCGCGTACGCGGCGCGCCGGCGGGGCGGGTTTCCGGCATCCAGCGCGCCATGCTGAAGGTGACGCCAGCGCAAAGCACCAGCAGGAAAGCGTAACACGCGCGCCAGTTCCACAGGGTATCCAGCAGGCCGCCAATCAGCGGCGCTAACAGCGGGCTGACCAGAATCCCCATATTTAACAGGCTATTGGCATGACGAAGTTGCGTTCCTTCATACAGATCGCGCGGGAGCGTTCTCGCCATTACTCCGCCAACGCCGGTTCCCATCCCTTGCATGGCGCTGGCGGCAATCAACACCGTCAAACTATGCGTGGTCATGGCGATCAGAGTCGCTACCATAAAAATAGACATGCCGACGAGGATTACCGGGCGGCGCCCAACCCGGTCGGAAAGCGGGCCGTAAAACAGTTGCGAGACGCCGTAGGTCAGGAGGTAAGCAGCCATTACGCTCTGGACGGCGCCTTCCCGGACGTTTAGCGCTTGTGCCATATCGGCGATGGCGGGAATATAAATGGTTTGCGCCATCTGCCCTACGGCCACCAGTAACACCAACATCAACAACAAATTGACGTTTCTCTGCCTTTTCATTTCGCTGATTACTTTTCAAAAAAAGAAAAAATAAGAATAACTTGCTGCGCATTCCCATAAATGCGAGAGGAATCTATCACACCAGAAAAAGAAGGCCAGACAGCAACCAGCAATGGCAGACGAAGGAACGGCAGGATATGTAAACAAAAGCGGCAACAAATGTTGCCGAGAATGTGTTACGTCTGCAGCTGTTATTGGGCAATCATGACAGACGGAGTAAAATCGCCCCGAGGGCAATCCCGCCCGCCGCCACCAGACGTAGCCCGGCCACTTTCTCTTTAAGCAACAGCCAGGCTATCAGCGCGCCGAATAAAATCGACGTCTCACGCAGCGCGGCGACCACCGCCAGCGGCGCCTGGGTCATGGCCCATAGCGCCAGCCCATAAGATCCCATAGTGCCAATCCCGCCAAAAATGCCTTTTTTCCACTGTTGCGCCAGATAACGCGACGCTTCCCGCCGCCGCGCAATCATCGCCCAAGTTAACAGGCAGGCGCCGTTGAGAAAAAATGACCATAGCGTATAGCCCAGCGCCGTTTCGGAGAGTCTTACGCCGGTCCCGTCCACCAGCGTATATCCGGCAATAAAACAGGCGTTAGTTAATGCCAGCACGACACCACGTTGAGAGCTGGCGCGGCCATTACAGGCCATCCCAAGTATCGCCATGCAGATCACTGCGATGCCGACCTAGGCCATCGACGACAGGCTGTCGCCAAGAAACAGAACGCTAATGAGCGCCACCAGCAGCGGCGCGGTGCCGCGCATAAGAGGATAGGTCTGGCTCATGTCCGAGACCTGATAGGTTTTCGCCACCAGGACGGTATACACCACCTGGAGCGCGGTAGAGGCCGCTAAAAAAGGGATACTGGCGTGAGCTGGCTGCGGCGAGAAGGGCAAAAGGATCAATGCCATGACCGCCGCGGAACCGCTGACGCCGATCGCGGCGTAGAGCTTATCGTTTCCCGCTTTGACAATGGCGTTCCAGCTGGCATGTAGCAGCGCGGCGAACAGCAAAATGCAGAAAACGGAAAGGGTCATAGCATCAGGCGTCGTTGAGGGTGTCATAAAAACGTAACATACCCGGGAAGCGAAAGACCAGCGGATAAGGTGAAAGGGGAGCGGTTGCCCGCTCCCCTTCGGTGCGGCTTGAATCTGAATTACTTAAGGTATTTCAGAACAGCATCAAGCAGTTGCAGTGCTGCAACAATGAGTTTCAGGATAAGAATGGTGATATCCACTACGCTCATACGCGTCTCCTGTGGTTAAGGAGCACTGCCAGCCGACGTACCTTTCCGCTGCCTGTTGCCAGCTGTTGCGCACGCGATCCCTTTTGCGAGGAATAGTGTGCGTGTTGACATAACACAGTGTGCTCACGAGGGGGTTAAGGCGCTGACGGCACCACCCGTTTCAGCCAGGACTTCGTTGCGCCGGTTTACGATGCGGCCCCCGCATAACACATTGTGTCAAAGACATTATAGTTAAGTGCTGTATAAATGAACAGTAATTTATAGACAGAACGGAGCTTCTGATCCATACTCAAATTCATCAAAATTCGCGCCGAAATTGCGCGTTCTGCACAGAACGCGTATACTTCTGCTGTTGACATAACACAGTGTGCTTCGCGGCTACCACCCGCATTACGCTGTAAGAACCTCGCTTCGGCGAGGTTTTTTGTTTTCAGGCATTGTGAAACGCGTGATCATCAATCCCGGCGATTACCGGAGGGCGCTACGCTTATCACGCCTATACTCAAAGCGTGTAAATTCGTAGAAAAATGTGATCGCTGACGCATTTTTGTGCAGATGAAAATTTTTCCGTTGTCATGCTGAAAGCGCTGTGCTTGTATAAAACGTGTTAATAACAAACAGACAAGGCCCCTAATGAACCCTTCCATGCTGAACGCGACCCTACTAACAACTGCGCCATCTCGCGCAGTGGTCGTCGTGCGTGTGGTGGTGGTCGTCGGCAATGCGCCGTAGGGTCCGGAACACACACGATTCCAAAACCCCGCCGGCGCAAACCGGGCGGGGTTTTTTGTTTAAGACACCTTCCCGGAACGTCGGCTCAGAATAAAAGGAATGGAGCATGGCAAGTTCGGGCACAACATCTACACCTCAGCGCTTTACGGGCGCGGAATTTATAGTTCATTTTCTGGAGCGCCAGGGGATTCGTATCGTCACCGGCATTCCCGGCGGTTCGATCCTCCCCGTTTACGACGCGTTAAGCCAAAGCACGCAAATCCGTCATATTCTGGCGCGCCACGAACAAGGCGCGGGGTTTATTGCGCAGGGGATGGCGCGGACGGAGAGTAAACCTGCTGTTTGTATGGCCTGTAGCGGGCCAGGCGCGACCAATCTGGTCACGGCTATTGCCGATGCGCGCCTGGATTCCATTCCGTTAATCTGCATTACCGGGCAGGTTCCGGCGTCCATGATCGGTACTGACGCGTTTCAGGAAGTGGATACCTACGGTATCTCTATCCCCATCACCAAGCACAACTATCTGGTCAGAAATATCAATGAGCTGCCTCAGGTGATGAGCGATGCTTTTCGTCTGGCGCAGTCGGGGCGTCCTGGCCCGGTGTGGATAGACGTTCCTAAAGATGTGCAGACGGCGACCATTGAGCTGGATGCGTTGCCGTCGCCGGCGGAAAAATCACCCCCGCCGGAGTTTAGCGCGGAGAGTATCCGCGAGGCCGCCGCAATGATTAACGCGGCGAAGCGTCCGGTGCTGTATCTGGGCGGCGGCGTGATCAATGCGCCGACACGCGTGCGCGAACTGGCGGAAAAAGCGCAACTGCCGACGACAATGACCTTAATGGCGCTGGGAATGCTGCCTAAGGCGCATCCGCTGTCGTTAGGAATGCTGGGAATGCACGGCGCGCGCAGTACCAATTTTATTCTGCAAGAGGCCGATTTACTGATTGTTCTGGGCGCGCGTTTTGATGACCGGGCGATTGGCAAAACGGAGCAGTTTTGTCCGAACGCCAAAATCATCCATGTGGATATCGATCGCGCCGAGTTAGGCAAAATTAAGCAGCCGCATGTGGCTATTCAGGCGGATGTCGATGATGTACTGGCACAGTTAATTCCCCATATCGAGGCACAGCCGCGGGAAGCATGGCATCAGTTGGTGGCGGACTTGCAGCAAGAATTCCCTTGCGGTATTCCCCAGGAAAATAACCCGCTTAGTCACTATGGGCTGATTAACGCGGTCGCAGCCTGTGTGGACGACAACGCGATTATTACCACTGACGTAGGTCAGCATCAGATGTGGACCGCGCAGGCTTATCCGCTCAACCGTCCGCGTCAGTGGCTGACTTCCGGCGGGCTGGGCACCATGGGGTTTGGTCTGCCCGCGGCGATTGGCGCGGCGCTGGCGAATCCGGGCAACAAGGTGCTGTGTTTTTCCGGCGACGGTAGTTTGATGATGAATATTCAGGAGATGGCTACCGCCAGCGAAAACCAGTTGGATGTGAAAATCATCCTGATGAATAACGACGCGCTGGGACTGGTGCATCAGCAACAGAGTCTGTTCTATAAACAGGGCGTTTTTGCGGCAACCTATCCGGGAAGCATCAACTTTATGCAGATTGCCGCCGGGTTTGGTCTGGACACCTGTGATTTGAATAACGAAGCCGATCCACAGGCGGCGTTGCAGGCTATCATTCGTCGTCCTGGACCGGCGTTGATCCACGTGCGCATTGATGCAGAAGAAAAAGTGTATCCGATGGTGCCGCCGGGTGCGGCAAATACAGAGATGGTGGGGGAATAAGCCATGCAGAAACAATCACATGATAACGTTATTCTGGAGCTGACCGTTCGCAACCATCCTGGCGTGATGACCCACGTCTGCGGGCTGTTCGCCCGACGCGCTTTCAACGTTGAGGGTATTCTCTGTTTACCGATTCAGGGTAGCGATCAGAGCCGCATCTGGCTTCTGGTCAATGACGATCAGCGGCTTGAACAGATGATAAGTCAGATCGATAAACTGGAAGACGTGGCGAAGGTGGTACGAAACCAGTCCGATCCCACCATGTTCAATAAAATTGCCGTCTTTTTTGAGTAAGTTATTCACTTTCCGAATCAGGCGTGATGACTTTGACGGAACCATTCCGACAGTGAACGGCATAATCTGTCGGTAATGGGCGATCGCTAATCAGGACATCAAAGGCAGAAAGCGGACCAATGCTGGCAGGCGCGACCTCATCAAACAGGGCGTGACGCGCCAGCAAAATTTTGCGCAGACCGCGCTCCATCGCTTTACGTTTGGCGGCAAGATCATCCGGGTTAAACCAGCTCACGCCAAAATGTTCATGTACGCCGCTGGCGGAAATAAACACTTTGCGCGGATTAAGCGAATCCAGCGCCGAAGGATTATTGGCATCATAAAAGGCATCGCTCTTGGCCCGATAGGTGCCGCCGCACAGAATCGCTGTGGCATTAGGCTTTTCATTCAGCGCGATAAATACCCGATGCGAGTAGCAAATCCCGGTAAAGGTAATATCATCCGGTATCATGCTGATGACTAATGGCATTTCCGGACCGTTATCAAAAAAAACCAGATCGTTTTCACGCACCAGGCCGGCGGCCAAGATCGCAACGGGAAGGTCGTCCCGATGATGCGTCTTTTTCGCCGGCAGCGGCATATTGGTTGAAGACGCAGGCTTATTTACCATGACGATATAGCCGCCGAGCAGCGTCAGCGGTAAAGGGTCATCATCCTGGCTGAGATCGCGGCGAATGGTCATCACCGAAACTTCCAGCATCCGCGCGGCGTCTTTCAGATGGATTCGATCGGTCTTTTTCAGTAACTCCATCAAGCGTCGGATACGTTCTTTTTGCTTGGTCTCCATTCACCCTCTCCGCAAATCATGTTGTTATGTTCCATCAGTAACATTTATGTGTTTCTGAGAACATTACAGTGTGGCACTACTATACGTCTGGCCGTCAGGAAATAAAAGTGGGTTTATTCGCGTTTTATAACAATAAATAGTTAATTTTCAGTAAATTGTAACCCTAAAAATGATTTGTTCCGCCAGGGGTTGTTCACGAAGTAAATGGCAAAATGATCCTCTAATCGCGATCATAGTCACAAATGATACGGAAGTAACATGATAATGTTATTTTAATATCATTGTCGTGTGACGATTTCTGAGAGGGAGTAAAATGGATATCGCGGTTATTGGCTCTAACATGGTGGACCTTATCACCTACACCAACCAGATGCCCAAAGAAGGGGAAACTCTGGAAGCGCCGGCGTTTAAAATCGGCTGCGGCGGAAAAGGGGCGAACCAGGCCGTGGCGGCCGCTAAGCTCAATTCAAAAGTATTGATGTTGACCAAAGTGGGCGACGATATTTTTGCCGACAACACCATTCGTAATCTCGAATCCTGGGGGATCAATACGACGTATGTAGAAAAAGTACCGTGTACCAGCAGCGGCGTAGCGCCGATTTTCGTCAACGCCAACTCCAGCAACAGCATTCTGATCATCAAAGGCGCTAACAAGTTTCTCTCGCCGGAAGATATCGATCGCGCGGCGGAAGATTTAAAAAAATGCCAGCTTATTGTTCTGCAACTGGAAGTTCAGCTTGAAACGGTTTATCACGCAATAGAATTTGGCAAGAAACACGGGATTGAAGTGTTATTAAACCCTGCGCCAGCATTACGGGAATTAGATATGTCTTATGCCTGTAAATGCGATTTCTTTGTACCTAATGAAACCGAGCTGGAAATATTAACCGGTATGCCAGTGGATACCTATGACCATATTCGCGCAGCGGCACGTTCGCTGGTAGATAAAGGGCTGAACAATATTATTGTCACCATGGGCGAGAAAGGCGCGCTGTGGATGACGCGTGACCAGGAAGTCCATGTTCCGGCGTTTAGAGTGAACGCTGTTGATACCAGCGGCGCGGGCGATGCCTTTATCGGCTGTTTCGCGCATTACTACGTCCAGAGCGGGGATGTGGAAGCCGCCATGAAAAAAGCCGTCCTCTTTGCCGCTTTCAGCGTCACCGGGAAAGGCACCCAATCCTCTTATCCAAGCATTGAGCAATTTAATGAGTATCTTTCGTTGAACGAATAACAATCACCCTGCACTGTTAAAGGTAGCACTATGAACGATAAAAACATCGTTCAGATGCCCGACGGGTATCTGAATAAGACACCTCTGTTCCAGTTTATTTTGTTATCCTGTTTATTCCCGTTATGGGGATGCGCAGCCGCGTTAAATGATATTCTGATTACGCAATTTAAAAGTGTATTTTCGCTGAGCAACTTTGCTTCGGCATTAGTACAAAGCGCCTTTTATGGCGGTTATTTTTTAATTGCTATTCCGGCCTCGCTGGTCATTAAAAAAACCAGTTATAAAGTGGCGATACTTATCGGCCTGACGCTATACATTGTCGGCTGTACGCTCTTTTTTCCGGCGTCGCACATGGCGACCTACACCATGTTCCTCGCGGCGATTTTCGCCATTGCGATTGGCCTGAGTTTCCTGGAAACGGCGGCGAATACCTACAGTTCGATGATCGGGCCGAAAGCCTACGCCACGCTGCGGCTGAATATCAGCCAGACCTTTTATCCGATCGGCGCGGCGGCAGGCATTTTATTGGGTAAGTATCTGGTCTTTTCCGAAGGGGAAAGCCTGGAAAAACAGATGGCGGGCATGAATGCCGAGCAAGTCCACAACTTCAAGGTGTTGATGCTGGAAAACACTCTGGAACCCTATAAGTACATGATTATGGTTCTGGTAGTGGTGATGGTACTGTTCCTGCTGACGCGTTTTCCGACCTGTAAAGTTGCGCAAACCGCGAGTCATAAACGTCCCTCGGCGCTGGATACGCTACGCTATCTCGCCAGTAACGCCCGCTTCCGTCGCGGTATTGTGGCGCAGTTCCTGTATGTGGGAATGCAGGTGGCGGTCTGGTCGTTCACTATTCGTCTGGCGCTGGAGTTAGGCGATATCAATGAGCGCGATGCCTCAACCTTTATGGTCTACAGCTTCGCCTGCTTTTTTATCGGCAAGTTTATCGCCAACATTCTGATGACGCGCTTCAACCCGGAAAAAGTCCTGATCCTTTACTCTGTGATCGGCGCGCTGTTCCTGGCCTATGTGGCGCTGGCGCCCAGCTTTAGCGCGGTATACGTGGCGGTGCTGGTCAGTGTTCTGTTTGGCCCCTGCTGGGCGACCATTTATGCCGGAACGCTCGATACCGTCGATAACGAGCATACCGAAATGGCGGGGGCGGTCATCGTGATGGCGATTGTCGGCGCGGCGGTGGTTCCCGCGATTCAGGGCTACGTGGCGGACATGTTCCACTCGTTACAGCTCTCATTCCTGGTTTCCATGCTGTGCTTTGTTTACGTTGGCGTTTACTTCTGGCGCGAAAGCAAAGTGCGCGGCAACCTGGCTGAAGTCGCCGCGTCCTGAGGAGATCAACCATGACAACACGTATTACATTATGGCGGGAGCTTTTTAGCGAGCAGCCGCGTATCTTGCTGGAAAATGACGATTTTACGGTTACGGCGTTTCGTTACGCCAGCGGCGTGGAAGGACTGAAAATACAAAACAGCCGCGGTCATCTGGTGATTCTGCCCTGGATGGGGCAGATGATTTGGGACGTGCAGTTTGACGGTCATGATCTGACTATGCGCAACATGTTCCGCCAGCCGAAGCCGGCTGCGGAAGTGGTGGCAACGTATGGTTGCTTTGCTTTCCATTCCGGACTATTGGCGAATGGCTGCCCGTCGCCGGAAGATACACATCCGCTGCACGGCGAGATGCCCTGCGCTGCTATGGACGACGCCTGGCTGGAGTTAGAGGGCGACAGTCTGCGCGTGACCGGGCGCTACGAGTATGTGATGGGGTTCGGTCATCATTATCAGGCGCAACCTGCGGTGGTAATGCGTAAATCAAGCGCGCTGTTTGATATTCAGATGACCGTGACTAACCTGGCTTCAGTCGCCATGCCGCTACAGTACATGTGCCACATGAACTATGCCTATGTGCCGAACGCCACGTTCCGCCAGAATATCCCGGATACCGCGCTGAAGCTACGCGAGTCGGTGCCAGCGCATGTCAAACCCACGGCGCAGTGGCTGGCGTTTAATCAACGACTTTTGCAGGGTGAAGCCTCGCTGGCAACGCTCAACGAGCCTGGCTTTTACGACCCGGAAATCGTGTTCTTCGCCGATGAACTGGACAAGTACACGGATACCCCGGAATTCAGTATGATCGCCCCGGATGGCACCACGTTCGTGACACGTTTCGCCAGCGCGGAGCTGAATTACGTGACCCGCTGGATTCTTTATAACGGCGATCAGCAGGTTGCCGCCTTTGCCCTGCCCGCGACCTGTCGGCCTGAAGGTTTTCTCGCGGCGCAGCGAAATGGAACCTTGCTTCAACTGGAACCGCAGCAAACCCGGACGTTCACCGTCACGACAGGCATTGTCTGACCGCTCAAGGCTTGAACACCCAGGCACTTATCGTTAAGGTAAGTGCTTTTGCCGGATGGCGGCATTAATGCCTTATCCGGCCTACAACGGCACCTGCCCGTAGGCCTGATAAGCGCAGCGCCATCAGGCATGTCTTAGCGCCAGGATGAACCCATGATTACCGTTGCCCTTATCGACGACCACCTTATCGTCCGCTCCGGCTTTGCACAGCTACTGGGGCTGGAACCCGATTTGCAGGTGGTCGCCGAGTTTGGTTCCGGGCGCGAAGCGTTGGCAGGCTTGCCGGGGCGCGGCGTACAGGTGTGTATCTGCGATATCTCGATGCCGGATATTTCCGGACTGGAGCTGCTAAGCCAACTGCCAAAAGGGATGGCGACGATCATGCTCTCGGTTCACGATAGCCCGGCGCTGGTGGAACAGGCGTTGAACGCCGGCGCGCGCGGTTTTCTCTCTAAACGCTGTAGTCCGGATGAGCTGATCGCCGCGGTGCATACGGTGGCGACGGGCGGCTGCTATTTGACCCCCGATATTGCCGTGAAACTGGCGGCGGGTCGGCAAGATCCGCTGACCAAACGCGAGCGTCAGGTGGAGGAAAAACTCGCCCAGGGTATGGCGGTAAAAGAGATTGCCGCCGAGCTGGGGCTGTCGCCAAAAATGGTGCATGTCCATCGCGCGAATCTGCTGGAAAAATTAGGCGTCAGCAATGACGTTGAACTGGCGCATCGCATGTTTGACGGTTGGTAATGAACACCTTTTTTTCCCGTTTAATCACCGTTGTTGCCTGCTTTTTTATCTTCTCCGCCGCGTGGTTCTGCCTGTGGAGCATCAGCCTGCATCTGGTAGAGCGCCCGGAGCTGGCGGCGCTACTCTTTCCCTTCGGCCTGCGCCTGGGACTTATGCTGCAATGCCCGCGCGGATACTGGCCAGTATTGCTGGGCGCGGAGTGGCTGCTGGTGTACTGGTTGGCGCAGGAAGTTGCGCTGGCCCATCTGCCGCTTTTGATGATCGGTGGTGTGTTGACGCTACTGCCCGTGGCGCTGACTTCTCGTTACCGCCATCAGCGCGACTGGCGCACGTTATTGCTTCAGGGCGCGGCCCTCACCGCCGCGGCGCTACTGCAATCCCTGCCCTGGCTGGGGCAGGGGGAAGCGGCATGGAACGCGCTACTGCTGACCCTCACGGGGGGACTGACGCTGGCCCCCATCTGCCTGGTTTTCTGGCACTATCTCACCAGCACTACCTGGCTGCCGCTGGGACCATCGCTGGTATCGCAGCCGGTAAACTGGCGCGGGCGGCATCTGATCTGGTATCTGCTGCTGTTTATCGTCAGTCTGTGGCTGCAACTGGGGTTACCTGCTGAACTTTCGCGCTTCACGCCGTTCTGCCTGGCGTTG
Organism: Salmonella sp. K21076; assembly: GCF_039650795.1. Lineage (NCBI taxonomy): Bacteria > Pseudomonadati > Pseudomonadota > Gammaproteobacteria > Enterobacterales > Enterobacteriaceae > Salmonella > Salmonella sp. K21076. The sequence goes on along the minus strand of NZ_JBCLYA010000047.1, from coordinate 370,427 downwards.
CCGATTATCGCGCTCGCCTGGCATTATGGCTGGCAGGGCGCGCTCATTGCCACACTGATGAACGCTATCGCGCTGATCGCCAGCCAGACCTGGCACGATCATCCCGTCGATTTATTACTTTCGCTGTTGGCGCAAAGCCTGACCGGGCTACTGCTTGGCGCGGGCATTCAGCGCCTGCGCGAGCTGAACCAGTCGCTGCAAAAGGAGCTGGCGCGCAACCATCGGCTGGCGGAGCGTCTTCTGGAGACCGAAGAGAGCGTACGGCGCGATGTTGCGCGTGAGCTGCACGATGACATCGGACAGACCATCACCGCGATTCGAACCCTGGCGGGCATTGTGCAACGACTGGCGGCGGATAACGGCGGCGTGAAGCAGAGCGGGCAACTTATCGAGCAGCTTTCGCTGGGCGTGTATGACGCCGTGCGTCGCCTGCTGGGGCGCTTGCGCCCGCGCCAGCTAGACGACTTAACGCTGGCGCAGGCCATCCGTTCGCTGCTGCGCGAAATGGAGCTGGAAAGCCGCGGTATTGTCAGTCACCTCGACTGGCGAATTGACGAAACGGCGCTAAGTGAAAGTCAGCGCGTGACGCTGTTTCGCGTCTGTCAGGAAGGGCTGAATAACATCGTAAAACATGCCAATGCCAGCGCGGTGACGCTCCAGGGCTGGCAGCAGGATGAGCGGCTGATGCTGGTGATTGAGGATGACGGCAGCGGCCTGCCGCCGGGCTCTCACCAGCAGGGCTTCGGCCTGACCGGAATGCGCGAACGCGTGTCGGCGCTCGGCGGGACGCTAACCATCTCTTGTACCCACGGTACGCGGGTGAGCGTCTCGTTGCCCCAGCGTTACGTTTAAGGAAGGATAATGCTTTCGTTTTTAAAAGCCCCGGCCAACGCGCCGCTCATCACCGATAAGCACGAGGTTGACGCCCGCTATCGCTACTGGCGGCGGTATATCCTGATCACCATTTGGTTGGGTTACGCGCTGTTCTATTTCACCCGTAAAAGCTTTAACGCCGCCGCGCCGGAAATCCTTGCCAGCGGTATTCTGACCCGCAGCGATATCGGCCTGCTGGCGACGCTGTTTTACATCACCTACGGGGTGTCGAAATTTGTCTCCGGCATCGTTAGCGATCGCTCTAACGCTCGCTATTTTATGGGCATCGGGCTGATTGCGACCGGCGTAGTGAATATTCTGTTCGGCTTCTCGACCTCGCTGTGGGCCTTTGCGCTGCTATGGGCGCTGAACGCCTTTTTCCAGGGGTTTGGATCGCCGGTTTGCGCCCGTTTGCTGACTGCCTGGTACTCGCGTACCGAGCGCGGCGGCTGGTGGGCGTTATGGAACACCGCGCATAATGTCGGCGGGGCGCTGATCCCTCTCGTTATGGCCGCTGTCGCCCTGCATTATGGCTGGCGCGTCGGGATGATGGTGGCCGGATTGCTTGCCATCGGGGTGGGCATGGTCCTCTGCTGGCGGCTGCGCGACCGTCCGCAGGCGATTGGTTTACCGCCGGTAGGCGACTGGCGGCACGATGCGCTGGAGGTCGCCCAACAGCAAGAGGGCGCGGGACTAAGCCGCAAAGAAATCCTCGCTAAATATGTGCTGTCGAATCCCTATATCTGGCTGCTTTCGTTGTGTTATGTCTTAGTGTACGTGGTGCGCGCGGCGATCAACGACTGGGGCAACCTGTATATGTCCGAGACGCTGGGCGTGGATTTGGTCACGGCCAACACGGCAGTATCGATGTTTGAGTTGGGTGGATTTATCGGCGCGCTGGTGGCGGGTTGGGGCTCGGACAAACTCTTCAACGGCAACCGCGGACCGATGAATTTAATCTTCGCTGCCGGGATTTTGCTCTCTGTGGGTTCGCTGTGGCTGATGCCGTTCGCCAGCTACGTCATGCAGGCGGCCTGTTTCTTCACCACCGGTTTCTTTGTCTTCGGCCCGCAGATGCTCATTGGCATGGCGGCGGCGGAGTGCTCGCATAAAGAGGCGGCGGGCGCAGCCACCGGCTTTGTCGGCCTGTTCGCCTATCTCGGCGCGTCGCTTTCCGGCTGGCCGTTAGCGAAAGTGCTGGAGATCTGGCACTGGACCGGTTTTTTTGCGGTCATCGCCATCGCGGCGGGGATCTCCGCGCTATTGCTGCTGCCATTTCTGAACGCCCAGGCCCCACGCGAGACCCACGAAGCGTGATACACCTCACCTTTTTGCGCTGAATGGGGCAAAACTAAGAAATTTTCCCGGTTTTGCCTGGACGCTGTCGCAGGCCCCTTTTCCTGTGGATTTTTACAATGCCTGCCATTCGCAGGTATAAAAATTAGCTCAGGAGTAATCCATGCTGGCCTTCTTAAACCAGGTGCGCAAGCCGACCCTGGATCTGCCGCTCAATGTGCGGCGTAAAATGTGGTTCAAGTCGTTCATGCAGTCCTATCTGGTGGTTTTTATCGGCTACCTGACCATGTACCTGATCCGCAAAAACTTTAACATCGCGCAGAACGACATGATCTCTACCTACAGGTTGAGCATGACCGAGCTGGGGATGATTGGCCTGGGCTTCTCGATCACCTACGGCGTGGGGAAAACGCTGGTTTCCTACTACGCTGACGGTAAAAATACCAAGCAGTTTCTACCGTTTATGTTGATCCTCTCCGCTATCTGTATGCTCGGCTTCAGCGCCAGCATGGGCGCGGGGTCAACCAGTCTGTTTCTGATGATCGCTTTCTATGCCCTGAGCGGTTTCTTCCAGAGTACCGGCGGATCGTGCAGCTACTCGACCATCACCAAATGGACTCCGCGTCGTAAACGCGGCACCTTTCTCGGCTTCTGGAATATCTCCCACAACCTCGGCGGCGCGGGCGCGGCAGGCGTGGCGCTGTTCGGCGCCAACTACCTGTTCGACGGTCACGTCATCGGCATGTTTATCTTCCCGTCGATTATCGCGCTGATTGTTGGCTTTATCGGTCTGCGTTTCGGCAGCGACTCCCCGGAATCTTACGGTCTGGGTAAAGCTGAAGAACTGTTCGGCGAAGAGATCAGCGAAGAGGATAAAGAGACTGAAGAAAACGAAATGACCAAGTGGCAGATCTTTGTTGAATATGTGTTGAAAAACAAAGTGATCTGGCTGCTGTGTTTCTCCAATATCTTCCTGTATGTGGTGCGTATTGGTATCGACCAGTGGTCAACCGTCTACGCCTTCCAGGAACTGAAACTTTCTAAAGAGGTGGCGATTCAGGGCTTTACCTTGTTTGAAGTGGGCGCGCTGGTCGGCACGTTGCTGTGGGGCTGGCTCTCTGACCTGGCGAACGGTCGTCGCGCGCTGGTAGCCTGTGTGGCGCTGGCGTTGATCATCGCTACCCTCGGCGTCTACCAGCACGCCAGCAACCAGTATGTCTATCTGGCCTCGCTGTTCGCGCTCGGTTTCCTGGTGTTTGGGCCGCAGCTATTAATTGGTGTGGCGGCTGTCGGTTTCGTACCGAAAAAAGCCATCGGCGCTGCGGACGGTATCAAGGGCACCTTCGATTATCTTATCGGCGATAGCTTTGCTAAGCTGGGTCTGGGCATGATTGCCGACGGCACCCCCGTTTTTGGTCTGACCGGTTGGGCGGGTACCTTCGCCGCGCTGGACGCTGCCGCGATCGGCTGTATCTGCCTGATGGCGATGGTCGCCGTGATGGAAGAGCGCAAAATCCGCCGTGAGAAAAAAATTCAGCAAGTCAATATCGCTTAAATGTGTGCATTTGGTAACGTTTTGCCCGGCTTAACGCCGGGCTTTTTTATGCCTTGCGTTCGTCAGACAGGACATCCGGTGTCTGGCGTAAATGAAGACAGGCGTTAATAAATCACATCCTGACAGGCCAGAACGTCGACAGTTATAAATTTACCGTTATGATGGGCATCCTGTTTGGTGACGGATGTGCGCATGATTTGGTTGATTCTGGCCACGTTTGTGGTGGTGTTTATTGTGGGTTTTCGGGTGCTGACATCGGATACCCGCCGGGCGATTCGCCGTCTGAGCGAACGTCTGAATATTGATGTAGTGCCGATAGAATCGATGATTGATCAGATGGGTAAAACGGCGGGCGGTGAGTTTTTACAGTATCTGCATCGCCCTGATGAATCGCATTTGCAAAATGCCGCTCAGGTGTTACTGATCTGGCAAATGGTGATTGTCGATGGCGGCGATCAGAATTTGCAGCGGTGGCATCGCTTGCTGCAAAAAGCGCGTTTAGCCGCGCCGATCACCGACACACAGGTACGGCTGGCGCTGGGCTTTTTGCGCGAAATGGAACCCGATATGCAGGAGATCAACGCGTTTCAACTGCGCTATAACGCCTTTTTTCAGCCGGAAGAGGGTGTCCACTGGCTGCATTGATACTCTTCACTATCTCGTTAACAAAAGACGAGATGAATGAGGCTGGCAAGGGCGGCGAGCCACGATTAACGGCCGGATGGCACGATTCATCGTTAGCCAAATAAAGCGTAGCCGCCATCGTAGTTGCTAAGGGTGAACCACAGAAGTAACGCACCGAATAACCGCTAACGACGCCAAAACATCAGAGACTTATAGCTCATCATTTCTGTGACATATATCACGGAAATGTGATCTTGTTTTGAACACCAAAACTGTGACTCCTTGCCATACCTCCTGTCTCAAAATTTCTTATCATAAACTCGAAGTTGTACATGATTGTCTATAGACAACTCTAAATGTTTAGGCGCGCACTATGAAAACATTGAGTAAAAGTTCACACATCCCACTGTATCAACAGGTTGTGGAGTGGATAAGGGAAAGTATTTATAGCGGAGAATTGGTTGAGGATGACCGGATACCTTCAGAGTTTCAAATCATGGATATGCTGGAGGTGAGTCGCGGTACCGTTAAAAAAGCGGTTGACCAACTTGTCCGGGAAGGTGTTCTTGTGCAAGTGCAGGGTAAAGGAACTTTCGTAAAGAAGGAAAATGTTGCTTACCCACTGGGTGAAGGTTTGCTCTCCTTTGCTGAAGCCTTAGCCAGCCAGAAGATAAACTTCACAACCAGCGTCATAACCTCCCGACTGGAACCCGCTAACCGCTTTGTAGCAGAGAAACTGAGTATCAAACCGGGACAAGATGTTTTATTTCTTAAACGCCTTCGTTGTATTGGCGATGAAAAAGTCATGTTGATTGAAAATCGTATCAACATTGATCTCTGCCCCGGTATTATTGATGTAGATTTTACCAGGGAGAATTTATTTTCAGCAATAGAAAGATTATCTGATAAGAAAATAAGTTTTTCTGAAAGCCGTTACGCAGCTAAATTAATTGGTAATGAGCGAGGCCATTATCTTGATATTGGTGAAGACGCACCTGTTTTGCATTTGGAACAGTTGGTATTTTTCTCTAGAGGATTGGCCATTGATTTTGGTAACGTCTGGTTAAAAGGTAATAAATATTATCTTGGCACTATTTTACAGCGCCTGGATGCCTGACTAGCAAAGAGGAATCTATGCAGGATATTCATTTTCGCCGTCATTATGTTCGCCACCTCCCTAAAGAGGTGAGTCAGAATGACATAATCAAGGCTCTTGCCAGTCCGTTAATTAACGATGGTATGGTTGTATCTGATTTTGCCGATCACGTCATTACGCGAGAACAGAATTTTCCAACGGGTCTACCGGTTGAGCCTGTAGGTGTCGCTATTCCACATACTGATCACAGGTATGTTCGCCAAAACGCCATTAGCGTTGGAATACTGGCAGAACCCGTCAATTTCGAAGATATGGGCGGGGAACCAGATCCCGTACCTGTCAGGGTGGTGTTTATGCTTGCTTTAGGTGAAAGCAATAAGCAGCTCAACGTACTGGGTTGGATTATGGATGTGATCTAGGATGAGGATTTTATGCAGCAGTTACTGGTCATGAATGATGATGAAATTTATCAGTCAATTTACACACGCATATCTGAAAGAGGTGAAGTATGAGTAAAATGATACTATTTGTTTGCGCAACGGGTGTTGCTACTTCCACGGCTGTGGCAGAAAAAGTAATGGAATATTGTAAAGACAATGGGCTTGATGTTAATTATTCCCAAACTAATGTAGCCTCATTGCCAAACAATACCGATGGTGCAGCTTTGGTTGTATCAACAACGAAAGTTCCTTATGAACTGGATATTCCGGTTGTTAGTGGTCTGCCAATCATTACCGGAGTAGGTGAAGATAAAGTTCTTGAAAAAATAGTTTCAATCCTTAAAGGCCAAGCCTGATTTCATAAATAAAAAACAGATAAATTACCCAGGCGCTAACGCGAGGTCTGGTCACATCTGAATAAGAGGTCGGATATGAATGATATAGCACATACTCTCTATACCGTTGTGCAATATGTCCTGGGATTTGGCCCAACGGTTTTATTGCCGCTGGTCCTTTTTTTCCTGGCATTGTTCTTCAAAGTAAAACCCGCTAAAGCACTTCGCTCATCGTTAATTGTCGGAATAGGGTTTGTCGGAATTTATGCCATCTTTGACATACTTACCAGCAACGTAGGCCCGGCTGCACAGGCAATGGTTGAGCGAACTGGTATTAGTCTTCCTGTTGTCGATTTAGGCTGGCCACCATTGGCCGCAATTACCTGGGGCTCACCAATCGCCCCCTTTGTCATTCCGCTGACGATGCTGATTAATGTCGCCATGCTGGCCCTGAATAAGACACGTACTGTTGATGTCGACATGTGGAACTACTGGCACTTTGCCCTGGCGGGAACGCTGGTTTACTACAGCACAGGGAGTTTTGTTTTGGGTCTGTCCGCAGCCGCTATTGCCGCGATCGTGGTTCTCAAACTGGCGGACTGGTCAGCGCCATTAGTGGCAAAGTACTTCGGTCTGGAAGGTATTTCACTTCCGACCCTGTCATCTGTCGTCTTCTTTCCAATTGGATTGCTGTTCGACAAAATTATCGACAAGATCCCGGGTGTTAACCGTATTCATATTGATCCGGAAAACGTTCAGAAAAAAATGGGAATCTTCGGCGAGCCTATGATGGTGGGTACTATTCTGGGGGTCTTGTTGGGCATCATTGCCGGGTATGACTTTAAACATATCCTGTTGCTGGGGATCAGCATTGGCGGTGTCATGTTCATTCTTCCGCGTATGGTACGAATTTTGATGGAAGGTTTATTACCTCTGTCTGAAGCCATTAAGAAATATTTGAATGCCAAATATCCTGGCCGTGATGATCTCTTTATCGGACTGGATATCGCGGTAGCAGTAGGTAACCCAGCCATTATCTCTACAGCACTGATTCTGACACCCATCTCTGTCTTCATTGCATTCCTTCTTCCTGGCAATAAAGTCCTGCCACTCGGAGACCTTGCGAACCTGGCAGTCATGGCTTCCATGATTGTACTGGCATGTCGTGGCAATATTTTCCGGGCTGTGATAACCGCAATTCCTGTTATTATCGCCGACTTGTGGATTGCGACCAAAATTGCGCCATTTATTACCGGTATGGCTAAAGATGTCAATTTCAAAATGGCTGAGGGGTCAAGTGGTCAGGTATCAAGCTTCCTTGATGGCGGTAACCCCTTCCGTTTCTGGCTGCTTGAAATTTTCAACGGAAATATTATTGCTATCGGGCTGATTCCTGTGCTTGCGCTGGTTATTTATGGTGTTTTTCGCCTGACAAAAGGAACGGTCTATGCCTGATTACCACGCAGCGCTTGTCATTGACATTGGTACAACTAACTGCAAAGTCAGCTGCTATTCCTGTCATGACGTGTCAGTTCTGGAAGTCCGCAAGTTTCCGACGCCAACAATATCGTCGGACAAAGGCGAGGTAGATTTAGATATCGAAGCGCTGTGGCAGGCACTGCGACTGGTAATGGCTGAACTGGTGGCTTCAGTACCGTTTCCGGTAAAAAATATCAGTATTGCGAGTTTCGGTGAGTCTGGCGTCTTTGTGGATAAGGAGGGCGTCATTCTTACCCCGATGCTGGCCTGGTATGATCGACGTGGTGAATCTTATCTCTCGTCATTAAGCAAGGCAGAGGCTGAAGAACTGTATTCTATAACGGGATTGCCACCTCACAGTAATTACTCAGCATTTAAAATGAGATGGTTGCTTGATAACTACTCCTTGCATGAAAGAAAAGATATCTGCTGGTTACATGCTCCAGAAGTGTTGTTGTGGCGAATGACAGGTGCGAAAAAGACGGAAATATCCCTGGCCAGTAGAACGTTGTGTCTGGACATTGCTCGCCGTACCTGGTCTCGTAATGCTGCCGGGATTCTCGGCATACCGTTCGGTGTACTGGCTCCGTTGATAAAGCCGGGTGAAGTGGCTGGATGGGTGACGGCAACGCTCAGGCAGGAGTTGGGATTACCACATGAGGTAAAAGTTACCCTGGCCGGACACGATCATATGGTCGGTGCCCGCGCATTACAGATGCAACCGGGCGATGTGCTGAATTCTACCGGCACGACAGAGGGTATTTTACTGCTGAATACACAGCCAACGCTTGATGTGCAGGCTCGCAGGGATAAGCTGGCAAATGGTTGTTACTCCGATGGTGAATTTTTCACGCTTTTCGCTTCTCTGCCTGTCGGCGGTTATGCGCTTGAATGGGTGAAAAAAACCTTTCGTTTAACTGATAAGGAAATAAGCACAGGCCTGGAAAAAGTCATGGAGCAATACCTCAAACCTTCCTGGTCTGTCGAGCATGTGCCGGTATTTATTCCTCATTTGCGGGGCTCGGGTTCGCCACATAAAAACCAGCACACTCGTGGCCTGCTTTTTGGTCTGACGGATTCACTTCCTCCGGAGTCTCTGCTTGAGAGTGTCTTTATCGGCCTGGCGATGGAGTTTGCACACTGTCACGGGTGCTTTAATATCCCGGCAGGCAGGACAGTAAAAGTCATTGGCCCTGCGGTGAAAAACCCATACTGGCTCCAGTTGAAGGCTGACATCCTCCAGTGTCCAATTGAGGCCATTGCTTTTGATGAAACCGTCTCCCTTGGAGCATTGTTGATAGCCTGTCCGAATGTTGTCCCCCCGACTGTTCCTGTGGCTGAGCGATATTTTCCTGACGCGGTTCGTTCTGCAAAGTTGAAAATATATCAGCAGCAATGGCTGTCATTTTACCAATTTAAACTGCGGCAAGAAGGGGCGTTTATTGGTGAATAACTGTGATAACTCAATAGTTCGATAATTTACTTATACTGCTCACATAAATATCTGGAGTTAATATGTCTTTAGTCAATGGTAGGATCCTGCTCAATTGTATTCAGGAAAAACATGTCCTTGCGGGGGCATTTAATACAACGAACCTGGAGACAACAATTTCCATTCTTAATGCAATAGAACGTTCCGGATTGCCCAATTTTATTCAAATTGCTCCTACTAATGCACAGCTTTCAGGTTACGATTACATTTATGAAATAGTGAAGTGACATGCCGATAAAATGGATATTCCTGTCAGCCTGCATCTGGATCATGGGAAAACTCTGGAAGATGTTAAGCAGGCTGTCCGGGCCGGATTTACCTCAGTAATGATTGATGGCGCGGCGCTACCGTTCGAAGAAAATATTGCATTTACCCGAGAAGCTGTCGATTTCTGTAAATCATTTGGTGTTCCCGTCGAAGCGGAATTAGGCGCTATTCTGGGTAAGGAAGATGATCATGTCAGCGAGGCTGACTGCAAAACTGAACCTGAGAAGGTTCAGCGCTTTGTTGAGGAGACAGGGTGCGACATGCTGGCAGTGTCAATTGGTAATGTACATGGTCTTGAAGACATCCCACGCATTGATATCCCGCTATTACAACGCATCGCGTCTGTCAGTCCGGTACCTTTGGTTATTCATGGAGGTTCTGGTATTGACGCGGATATTCTTCGCAGCTTTGTTAATTACAAAGTAGCCAAAGTGAATATTGCGAGTGATTTGCGCAAAGCCTTTATTACTACTGTTGGTAAGGCTTGGGTAAATAATAACAACGAGGCTAATCTGGCGCGTGTCATGGCGAGCGCAAAACAGGCAGTTGAGGATGATGTTTATTCTAAAATTAAGATGATGAATAAACATCACTCAGCACTCCGCAAAGTCTCTTAAGGAAAATATATGATTAGACAAAAAGTACGCGTTATGAACAGTACGGGGCTTCATGCGCGGCCAGCCGCTACACTTGCGAAAATTGTCAAAAAATACCAGTCTTCATTAACGCTAGTTAATAATGACAAAGAAATTCCCATTAAAGGAATGATGAGTATTTTGGGGGCTGGCGTAAAGGGAAACACAATGATTGATTTAATTTGTGATGGACAGGATGAACTGGCTTTTATGGATGAATTAAAATCCGCATTTGCTGATGGCTTTGGTGAGTCAGTATAGTGCAATTCCCGTCAAACGGCGCAGGAAGTTGTAGAGGCTTCCTGCACTCATTATCGTATGAATAGCCTTAACAGACCATCGGTAAAACCCTCATACCAGCACCTTTAGCCCGTGTTTTTGGACAACATTAAGTAGTTTCAGTGACATCCCGCTGGGACGCTTGGCGCCGCTTTCCCACTTTTGAACCGTTGATACGCTGGTATTCAGGTACCGAGCGAAAACCGACTGGCTAACGTTGAGTTCTTCTCGTAACGCTTTTATTTCAAGTGGCTGCAGGTCTTTGATGCTGCTTAAGCAGGCCGTGTCAAAACTGCGCATTGTCTCCTGGGGAATGGCATCCACGCTAAATAATCCAGATGCCGCGCTATGAATCGCTTCAAAGGCAGGGCTTTTGAATTTAGTTTTTGCTGACATGGCGCACCTCTACCAGTTCTTTGTTATTAATGAGTGCCGTTATCTGATCTTCGGTCAGGCAAGCATAGTGTTTTGCTAACTCACGGAAACCCGCAAGTTCGCGATAGCGAATGTTGGCCATATTCTGTTTGGTATACAGGAAGGTGTAAAACCAATGTTCGCCTCCCTTTGCCAACACGATTGCGCGATCGCGGTTTTAATTGAGACGTTTTTATAAACTCCGCCGCCAAGATTATCTGCTTTTCCTTGCAGTACGGCGTTGATGGCCTCGCTTAACTCGTCATCTTTTATCGTGTGGGACTTCGCTTCTCTGTTAAACCACCTGGTTTTGAAGATTCGCATCAGGTTGACATCCTGTAATCTAAAGTATAGCACCAGGTGATACACTATGTCTTACCTTTTGGTTTTACACGCAGCGAGAGAAGATAATTCTCAACGCTCGACCAGCCTCGCAAAATGCAGCGCAACAATGTCAGTTGCTAAAACGTTAATCAGATCACATTTTGTAATGTTACACTGCGTGGATTTTCCGCACTAAAACGACGCAGGTAACCACAATGAATGAAAATATCGCAGAAAAATTCCGCGCTGATGGGGTTGCCAGGCCTAACTGGTCAGCCGTTTTTGCCGTGGCGTTTTGTGTCGCCTGCCTGATTACCGTTGAGTTTTTGCCCGTTAGTCTGTTGACGCCGATGGCGCAGGATCTGGGGATCTCCGAGGGCGTCGCCGGTCAGTCGGTCACCGTTACGGCGTTTGTCGCGATGTTTTCCAGCCTGTTCATTACCCAGATTATTCAGGCGACCGACAGGCGTTATATCGTTATTCTGTTCGCCGTTTTGCTGACGGCTTCTTGTCTGATGGTCTCCTTTGCCAACAGCTTTACGCTGCTATTGCTGGGCCGCGCCTGTCTTGGGTTGGCGCTGGGCGGATTCTGGGCGATGTCGGCGTCGCTGACCATGCGACTGGTTCCCGCGCGTACCGTGCCGAAAGCGCTGTCGGTGATTTTTGGCGCGGTCTCCATCGCGTTAGTGATCGCCGCGCCGCTGGGCAGTTTTTTGGGCGGTATTATTGGCTGGCGTAATGTCTTTAACGCCGCTGCGGTGATGGGCGTACTGTGCGTCATCTGGGTGGTGAAATCACTGCCGTCGCTGCCGGGCGAACCTTCTCACCAGAAACAGAATATGTTTAGCCTGTTGCAACGCCCTGGCGTGATGGCCGGGATGATCGCCATCTTTATGTCTTTTGCCGGGCAGTTCGCTTTCTTTACCTATATTCGCCCGGTCTATATGAATCTGGCGGGCTTTGACGTTGATGGTCTGACGCTGGTGCTGCTAAGTTTTGGTATTGCCAGCTTCGTTGGCACTTCTTTCTCCTCTTACGTCCTGAAACGTTCGGTAAAACTGGCGCTGGCCGGTGCGCCGCTGCTACTGGCGCTGAGCGCGCTGACGCTCATTGTGTGGGGAAGCGACAAAACCGTGGCGGCGGCAATAGCGATTATCTGGGGACTGGCGTTTGCGTTGGTGCCGGTGGGATGGTCAACGTGGATCACTCGTTCTCTTGCCGATCAGGCGGAAAAAGCCGGTTCCATCCAGGTCGCGGTGATTCAACTGGCAAATACCTGTGGCGCGGCGGTGGGCGGTTATGCGCTCGACAATTTCGGGCTGCTTTCGCCGCTGGCGCTTTCCGGCGGTCTGATGCTGTTGACGGCGTTAGTCGTGGCGGCGAAAGTCCGTATTACGCCAATGAGTTGATATTGCTGCCATTTGTAGGCCGGATACGACGTTAGTCGTTATCCGGCAATAATAAACGCTTAATCAAAACCGTTATGCTCTGCGGTGGCGGCAAACCATTCTCCGCTTTTTTTCACCGTGCGCGTTTGGGTGGCTAAATCCAGTTGTACAAAACCATAGCGATTTTTATAGCCGTTCAGCCATGACCAGTTATCGATAAAGGTCCACATGTGGTAGCCAAGACAGTGACAGCCCTCGCTAATGCCTTTATGCAGCCATTTAAGATGCTCAGAGATAAAGTCAATCCGGTAATCATCGTGAATCTGTCCCGCTTGCACAAAACGCTGCTCGTTCTCAACGCCCATCCCGTTTTCGGAGATAAAACAGCGCGGATTGCCGTAATTATCCCGCAGGTTGGTGATGATGTCGTAAATTCCTGGCGCGTAAATTTCCCAGCCGCGGTAAGGGTTCATCTTGCGCCCCGGCATGTCGTAATAGTCAAATAACCACTCCGGCATAAACGGCGCTTGCGGATTCACCGCTGTATCACGGCATTTCACGCGGCGCGGCTGATAATAGTTAATCCCCAGTAAATCGATTTTGCCGTCGGCAATAAGCTGACGGTCGCCTGGCTGACAGGCAGGCAGCTGGTCATAGGTTTTCAGCAGCGCCACCAGCTCCGCCGGGTATTCTCCCTTTAATACCGGGTCAAGAAAACTGCGGTTGAATAACAGATCCGCATGATGCGCGGCTTGCACATCGGCGGGATGCTGCGAGCGTGGGTAGGACGGCGTCAGATTCAGCACTACGCCGATTTCACCGTCGTAGCGCCCGGCGCGCCAGGCGCGCACGGCGGTCGAGTGCGCCAGCACGGTATGGTACGCCACGGTGGCCGCACGTTTAAAATCCACCACATTGGGATAGTGGAAGTCGTACAAATAGCCGCCTTCCACCGGCACAATCGGCTCGTTAAAGGTAAACCAGTGCTTCACGCGGTCGCCAAACAAGGTAAAACACGTTTGCGCGTACCGACCAAACGCCTCTACGACGTCGCGATTTTCCCAGCCGCCTTTCTCCTGCATGACCATCGGCATATCAAAATGGAACAGCGTAATAAACGGCGTGATGCCCTGCGCCAGTAGCTCGTCGATGACGTGATTGTAGAAGCTCACCGCTTGTGGATTCACCTCGCCTACACCGTCTGGAATGAGCCGCGCCCAGCTTAGCGAGGTGCGAAAACTGTTGTGTTTTAACTGTTTCAGTAGCGCGATGTCTTGCTTCCAGTGGCGATAGAACGTTGAGGTTTCCGCTGGACCGATGCCCTGATGAAAACGATCAGGCTGGCGCTCGAACCACACATCCCACGTGGTCTGGCTTTTACCACCATTCAGACTATCCCCTTCGGTTTGCAACGCTGAGCAGGCGCTGCCCCACCAGAAGTTATCGGGAAAACGGTATCGCATTGTCGTACTCCTTGATCGCGTAAATTCGCTCCAGAATATGCGCTTTTGGCGAACAGAAACCGGTTACAGTCCGCATTTTCGCGACCAAAAAGCGGAAAAGCTGTGCTACATCTCCGGGCATTCCACCTTGCCGAGAGCCTGCCAGTAGTTATGCTGATTGTTGCGCTCTATCGCGATCATCGCCTCCCGAATATGCTGCTGGTTCCCCTCGCTTGCCATGATTTTTTTCTCCCAGGCTTCATCGGTTAGCGCGCCTTTGGGCGTACACATTTTGCGCAAATCCTTTAAAATCGTATTTTTTTCATGCGCCGACTGGAGTGAGCTAAACGGAGAGTCGGCATACGTGACGCCCGGTAGCGCGACAAGTGTGGCAATAAGCAGAAGCGTTTTTCGTTTCATAAACGGTATCCTTATCGGTTTGCACTTTTTCAAGAGTAAGTGTAGACCGTGCGACGTTCACTCATCGGGGCGTGCTATCCGTTGGCGTTGAAGTCAGGCAAAAGTGGGAAGGCGGTTTCTCGCTGCGCCTTCACTTTCTTGCGTGGCAGAATAGTGTATGTTCTGACTACTCTTTTATTTCGTAAGCGGTAGTGTAATGAGACGTATTGAGATCGTACTGGGAGAGCTGGAACGGCTGACGCGCGGGCTATGCCTTGCCGATTTGGCGCAGGAGACGGCGTTTACGGCGGAGGCGATAGGTTTCAATCTTGGGCTGGCGCGTAACTCCGTCAGCAAAGATCTCAATCAGTTATGGAATGACGGCCTGGCAATCAAAAGCCGTGGCCGCCCGGTCTATTTTTTGGCATCGCCAGGCGCTGGAAACGTTGCTGGGACGTCAGCTGGAAGAGTCTGAACGCGAGGTGCGGTCGGTGGCGGATGTGCTGCCGCATGAAGAGCATTACGCGCCCGACGATCCGTTTACCAGCCTGATTGGTTACGATCGCAGCCTGCGCGATGCGGTAGAAAAAGGCCGTGCGGCGGTGCTCTATCCGCACGGTTTACACGTTCTGCTTACCGGGCCGTCCGGCGTCGGTAAAACCTTTTTTGCGGAACTGATGCACCGTTTCGCCTGTGAACAGGCGAGCGGCGCTATCCCGCCGCTGGTCTACTTTAACTGCGCGGAATACGCCCATAACCCGGAACTGCTCTCCTCGCATCTGTTTGGTCATCGGCAGGGGGCGTTTACCGGCGCGAATGAACATAAAACAGGCCTCGTGGAGCAGGCGGACGGTGGTTATCTGTTGCTGGACGAGGTGCACCGTCTGTCTTATGAAGGGCAGGAAAAGCTGTTTTCTATTCTGGATAAAGGCGAGTACCGTCCGCTCGGCGTGAGCAGCCAGCCGCGATCAATTTCGGTACGCCTGATTTGCGCCACTACCGAACCGGTCGGGTCGGCGCTGTTACGTACTTTCCAGCGGCGTATTCAGGTATGCATTGATTTGCCGGGCATTCGCCAGCGCTCCGTTGAAGAACAGATCGAACTGATCGTGGGGTTCTTACAGCGGGAAAGCCGCAAAATAGAACGCACGGTCAGCATTGATAAACCGTTGTTGCTCTGGTTGCTGAATAAACCCCTGGAAGGCAATATCGGTCAGCTAAAAAGCGATATTCAGTTTCTTTGCGCTCAGGCGTGGGCATCGGGAATGACCGAGCATAACGACACGCTACAGCTGGATAAACGGCTGGCGGAGATGTCGGTTAACCCGACGCCGGAACAGCGTCTATTGGTGGATACTCTGTTTGACGGTAAAGCGCGGCTAAATATAGACGCGCGCACGCTGCCCGCATTGAAGACGTCGCTGGCGACCGGGGCGGAAATTGAAGAGAGCGACCTCTTTTACAGCTTCCTGACGCGCGAGTATGTTAATTTGCGCAACAGTAACGTCCCCCCGGCGGAGACGCTGGCGATCCTGAAAAATAAACTCAGCTCGATTTTTGAATACGGTCTCTATAGCCGCGACAGCGTGGCGCATCCGCCGCGCTATGGCGACCAGATTGAAGAGCGCGTGACGCTGCTGATTGGCTGCGTAGAGCAGGTGTTGGGCTTTTCGCTGCCGGAAAATCTGGTTAACCCACTGCGTAAACACTTCCTGGCGCTGATAGGCTACGTGCAGCGCGGCCTGATCCCGCAGCTTTACTCTTCCAGTTTGATCCTGGATCGCTGCAAAGACGAATATGACAACGCCACGCTGCTGTGTCGGAAAATCAACGAACTGCTGCATATACAGTGTCCGGCGACGGAAGTGGTCTGGCTATGCCTGTTCCTGAAAGAGTGCCGCCATTATCGTCAGCGTATCGATGCCAGCCCCGACTGCGGGGTCATTTTGATCGCTCACGGCGCGACCACCGCCACCAGTCAGGCGCAATATGTCAACCGCGTGCTGGAGCGCGAGCTGTTCAGCGCCATCGACATGCCGTTTGAACAGTCGGTGCATGACACGCTGGAAACGCTGACCCAAATGATTCAAACCCGCCAATATCGGCGGCTTATCCTGTTGGTGGGCATCGGTTCATTGATCCATTTCGGCAGCACCATCAGTAAATTATTCCAGATAGATGTTTTGCTCATGCCGAATATCACGCTGACCAGTCTACTGGAAGTCGGGCTGGATTTAAGCTATGAAACCAGCGACTTACCACAGTTGACGGCGCTCCTGCAGAGTAAAAATATCCCCTGCCAGCTTTGTACGCCGCAGCAGGAGAACGGCGGCAAAGTGCTGGTCATCTCCTGTATTACCGGCATGGGAACGGCGGAAAAAATCAAAAAGGTGCTGGAGGAGAGCTTTGGCGAACTGATGTCGCAGGACACCAGGATGGTGATCCTTGATTATAACGAGGTACGAAGTCTGGAGCGCGTTCAGCAGGCATTGAATGCCAGCGAGCGGCTGGCGGGGATTGTCGGCACTTTCCAGCCGGGGCTGCCGGATATTCCGTTTATTTCGCTGGAAGAGCTTTTCTCCGAACAAGGGCCGGAACTGGTGTTGAGCCTGTTAACGCCCGATCTGTCCAACGCTGAACGCCGTCTGGAGATGGAGCGCAGCGCGATGCGCTTTATCAGCGCGCTAACGATGGAGAGCATCATCAACCATATTTCTGTGCTTAACCCGCAGCGTATTCTGAAAGAGATGGAGGGCGTTTTTAACCATCTGACGTCTTCGCTTTCCCTGAAACCAAGCCGCCAGGTGACACTGCGCTTCCTGATCCACTGCTGCTGTATGGTAGAGCGTATTGTGATTAACCGAAAACCGTTACAGATGGCGCTGGAACGTCAGCCGAATCTGGACGCGCGCGCGTTTAGTGTCATCAAATCCGCTTTTCTGCCGATCGAAGACGCGTACGCCATCCGTTTATCGGATGCGGAATATTTTTATATCTACGAACTGCTCTATAGCTAATCCTTTTACTGGCGGGGCTTCGCGCCTCGCCAGACCTTTCTTCTTCCTCGCGTGACACAAATTCTGGCACAACCTTTGCTCTTCTGATGATGCGTTATGCCGGATAGCGGCGTAAACGCCTTATCCGGCCTACCGGGAGTGTCCTGTCGGTCCGGTAAGCGCAGTGCCACCGGGCAATATATGCCGGTGTTCTCATGTAATTGCGCCAGGAGGCCATTATTTTGACTACCACACAACCGTTGCCCCACATCCTGCTGCTGACGCATGGCGGCTGGGGACAACCGCTTTGCAACAGCCTGCGTATGGTCACGGGCGAAATTAAAGGCGTGACGGAAATCGCGCTAATGCCTGTCGATACGCTGGGCGAGTTTTATCAACGCGTCGAGGCCGTGGTGAAAACGCTGCCGGAAGGCTCGCTGATCCTGACGGATTTTGTCGGCGGCACGACGTCCAACGTCGCGGCGCGGCTAAGCGCCGATTATCCGGTGGCGGTGATTGCCGGATTGAATGCGTCGCTACTGCTGGAGGCGCTGGACAGGCGCGAACAAGGGATGCTAACCGCCTGCGTGGATGAGTTAGTTGAGGCCGGGCGCAGTAGCTGCCTGGATGTGGTCGCCCATGTACGTCAGCTACAACAATCACTCTAAGGAAAACATCATGGCCAATATCGTTTTATGCCGCATCGACAGCCGTCTCATTCATGGACAGGTTGTCACGAAGTGGGTCGGACAATCTCAGGCGAACCGGATAGCCGTTGTGAGTGATGAACTGGACGCCGATCCGTTTATGAAAAATATCTACCTGATGGCGGCGCCGCCAAATATCAAAGTGGATTGCTTCGGCAACCAGAGTTTTGCCGCTGCATGGAAAGAAAATCAGCTTGGCGACGGTAACGTGCTGGTGCTTTTTCCCTCACTGGCGGCGGTGCAGGACGCCATACAATTGGGCTTTGACGTCACCCGCATTCAGGTTGGCGGTCTCGGCGGCGGGCCAAACCGCAAGGCGGTTTTTCAGAATATTACGCTGGATGAAAAAGACGTCGGCATTCTTAACGACCTGAAAAACCGTGGCGTTCAGGTATTTTTCCAGACCATTCCGGAAGATAAGCCGCAGCCGCTCGACGATATCCTGAAAAAATTCTAACCCTTTAATAGACACAAAATCATTCTGGATGCATCGAGGCGGCAACTGAGTGAATCCCCTGGAGCTTACTAAAGTAAGTGACTGGGGTGAGCGAAGGCAGCCAACAAAGAGGCAGCCTGAAGGATGAAGTGTATAGGATAACACTATGGATACCTTACTCTTTGCAAGCCTGATGGGGTTGTATTACTGGTTTGCCCGTTTACGCCTCGGCTACACCTTCTCCGCGATGCTGTTACAACCGGTGGTGATCGCGGTATTTGTCGGGCTTTTGCTTGGCAATATGCAGACCGCGATGATCATCGGCGCAGGGATGCAGCTCGTTTATTTGGGCGTGACCTCAACGCCGGGCGGCAACGTGCCGTCGGACCCGGCGCTGGCGGCCTGTATCTCCATTCCTATCGCGGTGAAGGCCGGTATGGACCCAAACCTGGCGATCGCGCTGGCAATCCCGTTTGGCGTGATTGGCGTGTTTCTCGATCAGCTGAGGCGCACGCTGAACGCCGCCTGGGTGCATATGGCGGATAAACACGCGGAAACGGCAAACATGGCGGGCATCATGCGTTGCGCCTTTCTTTACCCGGCATTGCTGGGGCTGGTGCTGCGCTTCCCGGTGGTCTTTGCCGCTAACTACTTTGGCCAGGATGTGGTGGAAAGTTTCCTTAAACTGATGCCGCACTGGTTAACCCACTCCTTTGAAATCATGGGCGGCATTCTGCCGGCGCTGGGCTTTGCCATCACCATTATGGTGATCGGTAAAAAGAGCCTGTTGCCGTGGTTTATCGGCGGGTTCTTCGCGGTGTTATACCTCAAGGTCGACATCATGGCGATGGCCATCTTCGGCACCTGTGTCGCCTTCTTGATTAAAGGCCTGGCGAAAAATGAAGGAGCAGCATGATGAGCAGTGACGTAATGCAACATGAACTGGTTGAGCGCGCGCGGGAAAGCGGGGCGCTGACCAAAGCAGATATCACCAAAGCCTGGTTTATCTACTGGCTGGGCGCCGAGGTTTCCAGCTCCTATGAGCGCTTACAAAGCCTGATTTTCTGCGCCTCGATGACGCCGATCATCAAAAAACTTTACCCACAAAAAGAGGAGCAGGTAGAAGCGCTAAAACGCCACCTTAACTTCTTTAACTCCGAGCAGACCTTCGGCGCGGTGATTCAGGGCATCTCTATTGCCATGGAAGAACAAAAAACGCGCGGCGAGCCGATTAACGACTCGTCTATCACCGGCATTAAAACGGGCCTGATGGGGCCGCTTGCCGGGATGGGCGACTCGATTATCTGGGCGGCGGTGATGCCGCTGTTGATAGCGATCTTTATTCCGTTCGCGGCAAATGGCAGCGCGATGGGCGGTATTATCCCGCTGATTCTCTACCCGGCGATCACCCTGGCGATCAGCTACGGTATGGTCCACAAGGGATATACACTGGGGCGTGATTCGATTATCGGCCTGCTGCAAGGGGGGCGAATCAAAGAACTGATCTACGGGGCCAACGTGCTGGGTTTGATCATGATGGGCGCGCTTTCCGCCAGCTACGTCAAAATCACCACGCCGTTAAAAATTAGCGCCTTGAAAGGATCTGAAGTGGTGGTTCAGCAGATCCTCGACTCTATCGCGCCGGGCTTACTGCCACTGGCGGCGGTATTCGCCATCTACTTCTATCTGGTAAAAAAAGGGCCGCGCTACACCACCATTTTGCTGTCGATTGTCGCACTGAGCATAGTCTGTTCGTTGTTGGGAGTGCTGTAAATCATGACGCCGAATATCTATCAACAACTGGGGTTGAAAAAGGTCATTAACGCCTGCGGCAAAATGACCATTCTGGGCGTCTCAAGCGTCGCGCCGGAGGTCATGCAGGCCACCGCGCGCGCGGCTTCCGCTTTCGTCGAGATTGATGCGCTGGTGGAAAAAACCGGCGAACTGGTATCTCGCTATACGGGTGCTGAAGATAGCTATATCACCTCGTGCGCCTCGGCGGGTATTGCCATTGCCGTCGCTGCCGCTATCACCCACGGCGATCGGGCGCGCGTCGCCCTGATGCCGGACAGTACCGGTATGGCCAATGAGGTAGTGATGCTGCGCGGGCATAATGTGGACTACGGCGCGCCAGTCACCAGCGCCATTCGTCTTGGCGGCGGGCGCATAGTGGAAGTGGGGTCGAGCAATCTGGCGGCCCGCTGGCAACTGGAAAGCGCCATTAACGAAAAGACCGCCGCGCTACTGTATGTGAAATCACACCATTGCGTACAGAAAGGCATGTTGAGCATTGACGATTTTGTACAGGTGGCGCAGGCTAACCACCTGCCGTTGATTGTCGATGCCGCGGCGGAAGAGGATTTGCGCGGCTGGGTGGTGAGCGGCGCGGATATGGTTATCTACAGCGGCGCGAAAGCCTTTAATGCGCCAACCTCCGGGTTTATCACTGGTAAGAAAACGTGGATTGCCGCCTGCAAAGCGCAGCACCAGGGGATTGCCAGGGCAATGAAAATCGGCAAGGAAAACATGGTTGGGCTGGTGTATGCGCTGGAGAATTACCACCAGGGCCAGACGACCGTGACCGCAGCACAGTTACAGCCGGTCGCGGAAGCGATTTCTGCCATCCATGGGCTTTATGCCGATATCGAACAGGATGAGGCCGGGCGTGCAATCTGGCGTATTCGTGTGCGGGTGAACGCATCAGAATTGGGGCTGAACGCGCAGGACGTCGAAGCGCAGTTGCGCGGCGGCGAGATAGCGATTTACGCCCGCAAATATCAGCTTCATCAGGGGGTTTTTAGCCTCGATCCACGCACGGTAGCTGAAGGGGAAATGGCATTGATTGTGGCGCGACTCAGGGAGATTGCAGAACATGCAGCAGATTAATTTTTATCGTCAGCGGGTAGCGATTAACGTGCTGGCAAAGGATATCGCCAACGCGAAGGCTATCTATGAAGCCGCCGAAGGCCATGCGGTCATTGGTGTACTTTCCGCGCAGTTCGCTACGGTAGAAGAGGGCGTGCCGGAGGTGAAACGCTGGATGGCGGAGGTGCCGTCTATCTCGGTGGGGCTGGGCGCAGGCGACCCGGCGCAGTACTACAAAGCGGCGATGATTGCCGCCCATACTCACCCGGCCCATGTCAACCAGACCTTTACCGGCAGCGGCTTCGCAGCGGGCGCACTGGCGGCGACAGGCGGTGAGCAAACACATATTAACGCCCTGGTCAGCCCGACGGGAACGCCTGGCGAGGTGGTGATTTCTACCGGCGTCAGCAGCAGCCAGGGAATGCCAGCCCGCGTTTCCTGTGAAGCGGCGGTACGCATGATGCAGGATATGGGCGCACATGCGGCGAAGTTTTTCCCGATGGGCGGCGAAAAGTCGTTACCGGAACTCTATGCGCTGGCGACAACCGCCGCCCGCCACGGCATGACGCTCATCGAGCCGACCGGCGGTATCTCACTGGATAATTTCGGTATTATCCTGCAAACCTGCCTGGAGGCAGGCGTGCCGCGCGTCATGCCGCATGTTTACAGCTCGATTATCGATCCGCAAACCGGCAATACGCGCCCCGAAGACATCATTCAGTTGATGGAGATAGTCAAAGCGCTGGTGTGAGATTTATCGCCGAAGAGCGCTACGTTTACCTGGCCTACAGATGACGTGTATTTGTAGGCCCGGTTAGCGTTACGCTACCGGGCGATAATGCGTAGCAGGCTGAGCAAAAATGTACGTATTGCAGCCGTCAGTGATTCCCTTTCGAGCCTCCTCGCAGGGTTAAATTTTCCTGAATGCTGTCTGTATTTTTGGCGAGTACAGTGGCGTCATCTTATTCCTCAGGTGACGGATCGCCATGAAAAAAAGCCCCACGTCCACGCCTCATGATGCGGTATTCAAAACGTTTTTACGCCATCCGGATACCGCGCGGGATTTTCTCAATATTCATCTTCCCCATTTGCTAAGAATACGTTGCGATCTGACGACGTTGAAACTGGCGCCGGACAGTTTTATCGAGAAAAATTTACGCGCGTTTTATTCCGACGTCCTTTGGTCGCTAAAAACGTGTGAAGGTGACGGTTATATCTATGTCGTTATCGAGCATCAGAGTACGCCGGACGCGCATATGGCGTTCCGGTTAATGTGTTACGCGACTGCCGCGATGCAGCGCCATCTGGATGCTGGCCATAAAACGTTACCGCTGGTGATTCCCATGCTGTTTTACCATGGCGCGAAAAGCCCGTATCCCTTTTCGCTTTGCTGGCTGGATGAGTTTGGCGATCCTGCACTGGCGCGTCAGCTTTATGCGACGGCATTTCCACTGGTAGACATTACGGTGGTGCCGGATAACGAGATTATGCAGCATCGACGTATCGCGATGCTGGAACTGGTACAAAAGCATATACGTCAGCGCGACCTGATGGGATTGGTCGAGCGTTTAGCGGTACTTCTGATTACGGGAAACGCTAATGACAGTCAGCTAAAAGCGCTGTTTAATTATTTGCTAATACAGCATGGCAGCACGCCTCGTTTTGGCAAGTTTATCCGCGAGGTGGCGCGTTGTGTTCCCCAACACAAGGAGAGATTAATGACGATCGTAGACAGAATACGTGAATCGGGGCGCAGAAAAGGTAAGCGTGAAGGCGTGCAACAAGGCATACAGCAAGGTATACATCAAGGTAAGCAGGAGGAAGCCTTGCGTATTGCGCATACGATGCTGGAACAGGGGATCGAGCGAGAGATGGTGCTGATGATTACCGGGCTTTCTGACGAAGAGATTAAGGCAAAGCGCCATTAAACTTTTCCCTCTTCCGCCCGGTCATCGTGATTATCAACGGCGTTAAGCGGCCCGCGCGCGTCGACGGGAATCGAGGGAGATCAGAATCACTGACGAGAGAATGAGCAGCGTGCCCAGCCAGTCCGGCAAGGTAAAACTAATCCCCAACAGCAGCAGCGACAGCAGGGCGCTGCTTAACGGTTCCGCGCAGCTTAAAATGCTGGCTTTGGGGCCACCAATCAGCTGCGCGCCTTTCAAATACAGGCTGAACGTCAGCGACGTACCGATCACCACCAGGTAGAAAAAGGCCAGAATCAGGCTGCCGCTCACCGCAAAGTGCGTTCCTTCTTTAGCGTAGAAGGGCAGCAGAATAAGGCCGCCAAAGGACATACTCCAGCCGACCACTGGCAGCGTGCCGTATTGGGCGATTAGCCTGGAAGGCCAGGTCGTATAAAAGGCGGCGGCAAATGCGGAGGCGATACCCCAGAACAGCGCGCCTGAAGAGATCGACAGCGATGTTGGATTGCCGTGAGTCACCAGTAAAAAGGTGCCGATAAGCGATGTAAGAATGGCGGTTAAGACCAGAATGCCTGGTCGTGTTCTTCGCGCTAATGCAAACCACGCGACAATAATGGTCGGCGATAAAAATTGCAGCACTGTCGCGGTGGCGGCATTGGATTTTTCAATCGTGAGCAGGAAGGTTAGCTGAACGGTGAGCGCGCCCACCACGGAGAAAATCAGCAGACTCAGTGCATCTTTGCGGTTTTTAAGAATCGAAAATATCTTATCGCCGTGCATAAAGGAGAAGGTCACCAGTATCAGCCCGGCGAATAACAAACGTATCATCGTCAGGAACTGTGACGACATACGGCTTTGCTCCATGATGTACTGCGCGCAAACGCCTGAACTCCCCCACAATACGGCGGCAATCAGGACGTTTAGCATCCCTTTTCTGGTGGAACCCATTTTTTCCTCGTCATGTTGTTTTATTTTTTTACGTGCAGGCATCATAACAGAGCTATCGCCGGCATTAAGCAGGAATTTATTGTTTAATGATTTCAGACGAGCCTGTTATTGACATAATATTGTCATTTTTTTGTCACGGGAAATATCAAACAAACTTAAACAAATCGTCACTATCCCCGCCTTTGCACTTTACAGAACATATTGACTGACTATAATAAGCGCAAATTCATGCAGGAGTAATATGTTGGACAGTCACTTTTACGTAAATCATCTGGCAAGTTAACGCACGCTATTCCTGCGCTGCTTGCCGAACCGGTGGGCAGCAATCTCCCCTTGTGACGATTGTCATCCCAATAATGTTACAACACGCGCATTGTCGCGAGGTAATCGTCATGTTCATGTTTAAACACGCTTTATTTCCTCCGCCGTTAACACGACGCTAATTGCCTCAGGGCAGAAATTTGTCGTGTGCTAAATATAGCACGTACTTATTCTTCCAGAAAAAATGGAGGAACGTATGTTAATGTTTCCTTATATTTTAAATTTACTGGCCGCTATGCTGTTGGGCGCGCTGATTGGCGCGGAAAGACAATGGCGTCAACGTATGGCGGGATTACGCACTAATGCGCTGGTGGCGACAGGCGCCGCCGTTTTTATTCTGAGCTCCATGACGACATCGCCAGACAGCCCCGGGAGAATTGCGGCGCAGATTGTCTCTGGTATTGGCTTTCTGGGGGCGGGCGTCATCATGCGCGAAGGGATGAATGTGCGCGGACTGAACACTGCGGCAACGCTATGGTGTTCGGCGGGCATCGGCGTGTTATGCGGCTTAGGGCAGTTCAAAAATGCACTGGCGGCGACGATCATTATTCTTTGTGCCAATATTTTATTGCGTGAAGCGGCGCAGCGTATAAATCAACTCCCGGTATCCGCCGAGGCAGAAAAACGTTATATCCTGAAAGTAACCTGTAATAAAGAAGATGAGAGCGCGGTTCGTCAGTGGTTACTGAATATCGTAAAAGAGGCCGCGATCTGTTTACAAGGGTTAGGTTCGGTCCCCGCTCAGGAACAGGGCTATAAAGAAATTCGTGCCGAGCTCGTGGGTCATGCTGATTATCGTAAAACGCGAGAACTGATTATATCCAGAATAGGTGATAACGATAATATCACCGCAATTCACTGGAGCATTGATAGTCAATAATAGTTTTTTATTCAATTGCAACATTACGCCAGGCGTATAAGGAGGGAATGATGGATATTCCCGAGTCGATAAAATAAAACCCACTCAAAATAGTGAGTAAGCAATAACCTTTTTTATGCATAGATAATTCTCCCGGGGCATTCACCTTCAAATCGTGAGTTTACTATTCCCTGGGCGTGATATGCAGGAAACACTACACCTTAATTTTGGGGATTCATCATGACTGACATGAACATTGAAAACCGGAAACTCAATCGCCCGGCGTCAGAAAATGATAAGCAGCATAAAAAAGTATTTCCGATCGAAGCGGAAGCTTTTCATAGCCCGGAGGAGACACTGGCGCGGCTGAACAGCCATCGTCAGGGCCTCACGATAGAAGAGGCCGGCGAACGGTTGAAAGTGTATGGGCGCAATGAAGTGGCGCATGAGCAAGTTCCTCCGGTGCTGGTTCAGCTTCTGCAGGCATTCAATAACCCGTTTATTTACGTTCTGATGGCACTGGCAGGGGTCAGTTTCATCACGGATTACTGGCTCCCGTTACGCCGTGGCGAAGAGACCGATCTCACCGGCGTGCTGATTATTCTGACGATGGTCAGTTTGAGCGGGTTATTGCGTTTCTGGCAGGAGTTTCGCACTAACAGAGCAGCACAGGCGCTGAAAAAGATGGTGCGCACCACCGCCACGATGTTGCGTCGTGGGCCGGGCAATATAGGCGCGGTGCAGGAAGAGATTCCCATTGAAGAACTGGTGCCGGGCGATGTGGTTTTTCTGGCCGCAGGCGATCTGGTGCCCGCCGACGTCCGTCTGCTGGCGTCGCGCGATCTCTTTATCAGCCAGTTAATTCTTAGTGGTGAATCATTACCCGTAGAAAAATACGATGTTATGGCTGATGTGGCAGGTAAAGACAGCGAGCAATTGCCTGACAAAGATAAGAGCCTGTTAGATTTGGGCAATATCTGTCTGATGGGAACCAATGTAACCAGCGGCAGAGCGCAAGCGGTCGTGGTCGCGACGGGAAGCCGTACCTGGTTCGGCTCGCTGGCGAAATCCATTGTGGGTACGCGTACCCAGACGGCTTTCGATCGCGGAGTCAACAGCGTGAGCTGGCTGTTGATACGCTTTATGCTGATCATGGTGCCGGTTGTCCTGCTGATCAATGGTTTCAGTAAGGGAGACTGGGTAGAGGCTTCGCTGTTCGCGCTGGCGGTTGCGGTTGGGTTGACGCCGGAAATGTTGCCCATGATAGTCAGTTCCAACCTGGCAAAAGGCGCGATTGCGATGTCGCGGCGCAAAGTGATCGTCAAGCGCCTGAACGCTATTCAAAACTTCGGCGCGATGGATGTGCTGTGTACAGATAAAACCGGCACCTTAACCCAGGACAATATTTTTCTGGAGCATCATCTGGATGTGAGCGGTGTAAAAAGCAGCCGGGTATTGATGCTGGCCTGGCTGAATAGTAGCAGCCAGAGCGGCGCCCGGAATGTGATGGATCGCGCCATACTGCGTTTTGGCGAGGGGCGAATCGCACCATCGACAAAAGCGCGCTTCATTAAACGCGATGAACTGCCATTCGACTTTGTACGTCGCCGGGTATCGGTCCTGGTGGAGGATGCGCAGCATGGAGACAGATGTCTGATCTGTAAAGGCGCCGTTGAAGAGATGATGATGGTAGCCACCCATCTTCGCGAAGGCGATCGTGTGGTGGCGCTGACGGAAACACGCCGCGAGCTGCTGCTGGCGAAAACCGAAGATTACAATGCTCAGGGATTCCGTGTATTGCTGATAGCGACACGTAAGCTGGATGGTTCCGGGAACAATCCGACATTAAGTGTGGAGGATGAGACCGAACTTACCATCGAAGGGATGCTCACTTTTCTCGATCCGCCGAAAGAGAGCGCCGGAAAAGCTATTGCCGCGTTGCGGGATAACGGCGTGGCGGTCAAAGTCCTCACCGGCGATAATCCGGTCGTGACGGCGCGTATCTGTCTGGAAGTGGGTATTGATACGCACGATATCCTGATCGGAACCCAGGTTGAGGCGATGTCGGATGCCGAACTGGCGTCTGAAGTGGAGAAACGCGCAGTATTCGCCCGGCTGACGCCGTTACAAAAAACGCGTATTTTGCAAGCGCTACAGAAAAATGGTCATACCGTTGGTTTTCTTGGAGATGGGATCAACGACGCGCCCGCGCTTCGTGATGCGGATGTGGGAATTTCCGTCGATAGCGCCGCCGATATTGCTAAAGAGTCATCAGATATTATTCTGCTGGAAAAAGATCTCATGGTGCTTGAGGAAGGCGTTATCAAAGGGCGGGAAACCTTTGGCAATATCATTAAATATCTGAATATGACCGCCAGCTCTAATTTCGGCAATGTTTTTTCGGTACTGGTAGCCAGCGCGTTTATTCCGTTTCTGCCGATGCTGGCGATTCATCTGTTGATCCAGAATTTGATGTACGATATTTCGCAGTTGTCGTTGCCGTGGGACAAAATGGATAAAGAGTTCCTGCGTAAGCCGCGGAAATGGGACGCGAAAAATATTGGTCGTTTTATGCTATGGATTGGCCCAACGTCTTCTATTTTCGATATCACAACCTTTGCGCTGATGTGGTACGTTTTTGCGGCTAATAACGTAGAGGCGCAGGCGCTCTTTCAGTCCGGCTGGTTTATTGAGGGGCTGCTCTCGCAGACACTGGTCGTGCATATGCTAAGGACGCAGAAAATACCGTTTATCCAAAGTCGGGCGACGTTGCCGGTATTATTGACGACCGGCTTGATTATGGCGATAGGCATTTATATTCCATTCTCACCTCTGGGCGCGATGGTTGGACTGGAGCCGCTGCCGCTGAGCTACTTCCCGTGGTTGGTGGCGACATTATTGAGCTACTGTCTGGTGGCGCAAGGCATGAAACGCTTTTATATCAAACGCTTTGGCCAGTGGTTTTAATAATGTTTGAGGATCGCCCAGATGAATCGCTCACCCGATAAAATCATCGCGCTGATATTTTTACTGATTAGCCTGTTGGTGTTGTGTTTAGCCCTCTGGCAAATCGTTTTCTAACGAGGTGACGCCATGCAAAAAAGAGGGTTGGACAAAATTTTTTATCAGGTTGTCCTGATAGCAATCATCCTGATTTTACTGACTATCTGGATACGATAAGCTGCCGTTGGCGAGCCCCGCTTAAAATAAGAATCGATGTAGTTGTTCTTTTTATGGCGGGGCGCTATTTTCATGGTATCCCACATGAGAAGGGCAATATCATGAATAATCGTCGTGGTTTAACCGCCGTCCTGGCGACGTTGATTACGTTTTCCCTGAGCGCTACGCCTGTGCTGGCGAATCCGGGAAATGGCAATGGCGGCGGACATGGTAATAACGCGGCTAATCAGGGTAATAACGGTAACGGACATAAAGGAAATGCCGGGCAAAAAACGGAACACCGTAAAAATGGCGGTAAACCGGATCACGTCGAGTCGGACATTAGCTACGCTGTCGCCAGGCAACTGGCAGTGAATTTAGGGCTGACGGGTTATCAGTCTTTACCTCCGGGGATTGCGAAAAATCTGGCGAGAGGAAAACCGCTGCCGCCGGGAATCGCTAAAAAACGGTGCCGGCGTCTATGCTGGGACAATTACCTTATTATCCGGGCTATGAGTGGAAAATCGTTGGGGATAATCTGGTGCTGATCGCGCTCAGTACCGCGGTGGTCACGGCGATTATTAATGGCGTATTTGATTAAGAGCCTATCCCACCAGGCGTTATTGGCGCAGCCAGTTTGGACACGGACAGCGCGCAAAAACCGGAGCGTACACGTAGTACGTGAGGTTTGACTCGCTACGCTCGCCCTTCGGGCCGCCGCAAGCGGCGTTCAAAACGCTAACGCGTTTTGGCGAGCACTGCCCAGGTCCAAAATGGCAAGTAAAATAGCCCCAATGGGATAGGCTCTAAGCGTGTTGTAGTCCGATGACATGGCGCTCATCTACTGGTTGTAGGCTGAATAAACAGGCGATAGATAAAATAGCCCCATTAAATGGGGCTATTTAGCCGCTTCAGGGCGTTATTTATGCGCGTTGAGAATCCAGCAGTTCATTATTTTTTACTACTTCCTGCGCTTTGGTATAACTTTCAATCAGTAGCTGATAGGCCGGGAATATTTTGGTATATACATCCGCCCATTCTGCGGCATCTTCCCGATTCCAGGTACGTTGCAGCTCAGAGGCTACCGCCGCGGTATCCATTGGTACTACGCCCGCCTGCACCACGCGGGCCATCGTAATTTCCTGCGCCATTTTACTGTACGTACCGGAGGCATCAATTACCGCAAATACCTTGTACCCTTCCGCGACGGCGCTGATGGCTGGAAAAGCCATGCAGACACTGGTAATAGTACCGGCGATGATCAGCGTTTTACGGCCTGTCGCTTTTACCGCCTGTACAAAATCGGCATTATCCCAGGCATTAATTTCCCCTTTACGCGCGACATATTGCGCGTGGGGCGCATTCGCATGGATTTCCGGAATCAGCGGACCATTTGGTCCCTGTGGTACGGATGCGGTAGTAATGACCGGCATATTGCATAAGGTAGCGATTTTAGCCAGCGCCGCGGCGCGCGCGCGTAATTCCGGCATCGGCATGTCGCCGACGGTCTGAAACAGGCCACTTTGGTGGTCAATCAGCAGCATGACTGCGTCGTTAGCATCAATGGCAGGGCGTTGACCGTTAAAATTCGCGGGTGTAGACATAATTCATTCCTTGTTGTTGCCTTTCACTGATAGTCACTATCAGTGTTAAAGTCATTAATCGCCGGGGCGATTTCCGTTTTTAAGCTGATGACAGTAATCCGTTGCCGATTCTGGATTACCCTGTTGAGTTCTTTCTGAAGGAATATTCATCGGCATCACCTTCAGTCAATTTACTTTCACGCGAATCGGTTATCACAACAATATTCATATTATGATTAAATGTTTCTATTTTACATGTCAGAGAGGATTATTGATTGAAAAAACAGGCTATATCCCTACAAATTGTTTCTGATGGATAGTTTTAAAATTATTTAGTATAAGTTTGAAATATATCAATTAAGAGTTAACTTATTTATATTTAAATAACATAAAGCACAGCTTAAATATTAAGTGGGAAGCGTGTTGTTATTAAGTATGGCTACTGCAACTCTTAATAAATTGGAAACTATCCCTACATAACGAGTGCTGCTTTTTTGGATATTACAAGCCATTATAGAGAACACGTTCAATAAAACCCTGTCTTTCATATGATATAGATTTTCAGGATATATTTTCTCATGATTTATATATGAGATATTAAAGCGTAGTGGCACAGTAAATTTGGCTACTTGATTAAAGGTGATATTCTCACCTCAATACAAAACAGGAGGCTTAACGAACAAGAAAACCAAACGTACTTTCACCCCTGAGTCTGCTATAATGAGAAAAGCGGTGTCTACGCTTACCTGTTAATGTCTTATGCCTCTCGCTCTTCTATATGATCGGTATGTGCAGGGGACAATCCATGTCCTGCTACGCAGCCACAGCATCAGACTATACTCAGTGGTGTCTATTAACCCTCTCCAACTACGTTATGTTTTGGCATGGTAACAATGCGATGTTATGGATAATTAACGATAATATTGAATTTAATCCAGAAATGAATCGCCTGGCGTCATTATCGAGGCCAGATCTCAACATTATTCTGACAACGCCCGCCAGCCGCTGCTTGCGCCTTCTGCTGGAAAACGCCCCCTCCGTCGTCTCACAACAAACATTCTTTCAAAAAGTATAGGAAGAAGACGGCATGGTGGTGTCGGCAAATACGCTTTATCAGAATATCTCCATTATTCGCCGCGGATTACGTACCGTTGGCGAAAATGAAGATACGCTGATAATCACGGTTCCGCGTAGAGGCTTTCAGATTGAGCCTGGTGTGAGCCTCATGACCATCCGCAAAGACTTCGCTCAGACAATAGAAAAAAGGGTGAGGCGCCACCGCGTATGTCAGGGCGTTGGTTTAAACATTATGTACCTGTACTTTGGATGACCGGGACATTTGCTGTCGGTATTTTGCTTGGCACTATCAGCTGGCAAACCGTTCCTGATAAGGATTTTTATGATCGCTACACGCTGGTTGAAACAACTCAGGGCTGTCATTTTTTCTCGCGGAATGAAGATATCGAAAGCGGTAGCCGCTTTGCAGGCTATAAGTTAATGATTCTAAAAACCGGTATGGATTGTCAGAAATACCCATGGGTCTATTTCCCTTCCAGCAGTCGCACCCCAGCGGTTACGGCATTGATTTGTCAGCAACCTTATAAAACGCGCGGTGATACAGGCTGCGTGACGCTTTTTTTCCGCGGGGTGACACATGGGTAAAAAGGCACTGATGTTAGCCTGCCTGACGCTACTGTTTCTGGGTGTAGGGCTTGGGCATCTTTTTCATTTATATACGGAAAAGAACCGGGATCCAGAGAAATGTACGGCGCCTGTGATTGTGTTTTATAACAACACTCAGGCTAACCTGACGCTGGACTTTATGTATTCGCTGAAAAAACGCACTGGAGTGGTTTCCATCAGCGGAACGTATTACGTCGATAATAAAATGAGCGGCGTGATCCGCCGTGATGTTTCCTATGTATGGAGTGAAAATAAAGACAGCACCCATTTTATATCGACGGATATCAACAAAGTCACGCGTGACGAAACACTGTCCGATGCGGTTATCGAGACGGTTTTACCCGATTTTTATGTCTATCCAGGGAAAAGTATCAGTTACACCATCCTGACTCAGGGTCATCGTGGCTTTATGTTCACCATCGGGAAACGCCCGATATTTTTCTGTACACATTAAGCGGTTTTGGGAGCCGTTCATGGAACGTATCAGCCAAATGAAAGCGCTTCCGGGTAAAAGCCGCTGAAGATCAGCGGCTCTGTTGTTACCTGAATCAGAAACTGTATTTAACCCCCAGTAGGCCTTGGGTATTACTATAGCCCTGGTCACCTACCTGTTGCGCCACGTTACCCCATACGTTCAGGCGCGGGGTAATTTGTCCTTCAATACCCACTTTCAGTTCACCAATATTTTTCGTACCACGCATATCGCTGCTGACATCGTCCATCTTCACGCTGGCAGGCTGCGTATTATGGATCCAGTTCGCTTCCACGAATGGCTGGAACTCTCGAGATTTATTGTCATCAATAGCATTGTGGCCGTTAATATAGGCTTTTACGCCCATGCGGGTTAGCAGATTACCGGCGGTATCATCCTTGACGAGGGTACCATTGGCTTCGCGATGGTCGTTAGCCTGCACGCCCATCCATACCACCTGCGCTTTGGGCTGCAACCAGTAGCTTTGATGCGCGCTTTCACCTAACCTGAAACTGTAACCGGCTTCAACCGAGGCGGTAATTCCTTTGGATTTATATTTCTCAGCGGCCTGATCCTGACCCATGACCTTGTTATCAAACCAGTTGTACAGCATCCAGGTATCCACATAAGCCCCAGACCGATCGATATTGTTAGCATACCAGGTGCCGTAAAGGCCGACGCTGTAACCGGTGACTTGACCACGGGAATGATAGTCACTCACGGACGACTGCGTGCGGTTCTGGCTGTTGGCATAACCTGCCATTGCACCAATATGCCAACGGTCAAGACTGTCAGTGCTCCACTGTGCCAGATCGCCTCCCAGTTGTAACACATAGCTGTTGATGCGGGTTTTTAGCTGCCCGCTGCCATCGTTGAAGCGAGTATGGGCGCCGACGTTACGCATCCACAGGCTGGTGACCTTCTTCTCACCCGTCAGCATGTCGGTGTACTGGGTTTCACCCAGACGGTCATGGAGACGCGTCATGAACAGCGTATTTGCCGCATAGTTGTTGGCAAGATAGCTGCCCACTTCCGGACGGAACTGATGTTCTGTTATCGGCGGTGTGTCAGATTGTCCTATGTCAGGAATGACCGGATCAGGGATGACCGGGTCTACTGGATCAGGGTCTACTGGATCAGGGTCCACCGGATCGGGAATAACAGGGTCAGGGATAACCGGGTCTACTGGATCAGGGTCTACCGGATCGGGAATGACAGGGTCAGGAATAACAGGGTCTACCGGATCAGGAATAATCGGTTCGTCCGGCTCAATGTAGCTGGTCAGATACCAGTTTTTACCTTTCTGCACCACGTTGTAGTCATAGGCTCCGGCAACAATACGACTTGCTTTTTCGAAAGTACCGTTGGAATTGCCAGCAACGTTAACAATTTCAATACCTTCAACGGTTTGAGCCCCGGCTCCTCCAATATTATTTACTGCAACAAATGTGTTGCCTGAAGTATTGCCGAGAACCTGCAGCCTGTCCGTTTCGGAATCATCATCGTTGAGCACAGTATTAAAGACCAGCTTACCGCCGTTGCCTACATAATCTTCATTGATGGTGAGCGTTTGCCATGGTTCGCCATCTTCATGGCTGAAGTTAATGATTGCGCCACTATTCAGCGTCAGGTCAGTGAGCGTTGAGCTGCTGGTCATATTCCAGGTCGCATCGCTCATTTGTACAGAGATAACGCCTGTGCCCGCCGTAGCGCTGGTGATGTACGACGCCCCGTCCCATCGCGAGTTGTCCGTCATATTGAGCTTAATCGTACTGTTCTGCTGCGGTAGCGTACCGCTGGCAGCGGTGGCGCCAGCAGCACGAATATCACCGTCGATGACGAAACGACCTCCTGAAGAACCGTCAACAATGCCGCCAGTTTCCGTGCTGATGGCGTAACTTTCGCTACTGTTATCGCCCGCCATAGTAATAGCCGCACCGCCTGCCAGATTAATGGCGCCTCGGGAGAGGGCGTATAAACCGGCAGGGGCTTTACTATAGGATGCAGCCTTACTGGCGCTGTTAACGCTAATAGTGGCATTCTCTCCCAAATTAACGGTAGCGTTAGTTGCATATACCGCGTGTGCGCTGGCACCGTTCACCGTAATAGTAGTGTTGTTGCTAAGCTCGGTTCTGGAGGAGGATGCTGCGTAAATCCCCGTTGAGGATGCGCCGGAGGTTTCGATGGTTGCATCGTCACCCAGACGAATCAACGAACCGCTTTGTCCGGTACGCAGCCCCTCCGAACTGTCGCCGGTAGTAACTATATGTGCACACGATTGCCGACGACAATCGTATTTTTGGCACGTGACGCATCCCGCATGGCGTTAGCTGTAATTCCACGTCCCTGGCTACCGGTCGTTTTGATATACAGATCGTCGCCGACGTAAATATTGGCCGATCCGGTCCAACCCTGGCCCAGTGAGTTATATCCGGCGTTAATACCGTCACCATCCTGACCATCCACGTAGATGTTGGTACGGTCACCGGTAATAATAAATACCGGGTTATCCGGAGTATTTGCGCCGTGAGTACGGATGCCATCGACGTCTCTACCATTATTCGCGGCATTCGCCGACTGCGTCCGAATGGTCAGGTCGTTGCCAAAAATCACGCCCGGACTTCCCGTCCCGCTGTTCTGAATAACCGTGACAGTGTGTTCAAACGCCTCCGCACCCGGCCCATTAAGCGTGAGGCCATTGCCATAAACCGGGATGGTGCCGGTGTTCCACTGATAAACGTAGTTGGGCATGGTACCGACTTTGGTGAAACCGGTACTGGCCTGAGCGGGAATAATAGCCTGTAATTCCGGCGGCAGCTGGCTGACCAGCCCACTGGATGGCAGACTATCAACGTCAACCCAGGCCGCCTGGGAGGGAAATACCATAGAGGCTAATGCTGCTGATACCGCTATGGCGATGAATGAGTAATTTTGGGGAGTTGGCATTCTGCCTCCTGCATTATGGCGTAAAGCGTCTTCCACATCGCAATAATATGGAAATAATAAAAATGGAAACGGATCTATAAAATATTTGATATTATTTTATGAATGCTATGCCCTAGCTTATTTTCAAGCCGCAGCTTATGCACATAAAGTTTCTTAATATCAATATTGTCAATATTTACAATCTGCTGAATACTTATTCCTGATACAAAGTGCTTCAGTAATATAAATTCCGTATAGTTAAGCGTTCGTCCACGTTTACTGTTGGCAAGCCGACCGGTAAACAAGCGGTGCATCTTTTGCTGTTGCACAATATCATCGTCATCGGAATAAATAATTCCTTGTATTTTATTGCTTTTCAAAATCCAGTAATTGGCCAGCGGAGTTAAACTTCTGTCAGAAATCAGGACAATATGCATACCACTGTTTGCCAGACTGTCAGCCCATTGTAAATCGGTAAATCGTCGAAGATTCGGGAAAGAAAAATCAACAAAGATAAAACCGCTGGATAAATGGTTGTGTCTATCAAGCAATAACTTTTCAATAAACCCTTTTTTCAGGAAAGCATTACCATCTGGCCAGATGGAAAATGCCGCATTATGACAGTATTGCACCCGTACTGCGCTGTCAGGGAATAATTGACAGGATAAATCGCAACTAATGCAATGGACAATTTGTGAAGGCTTTCTCATCATCCTGAACGACTCCCGTCGATGTTTCTATTAATATTTCATTGGTAAATAAATGTGTCAATCCAGATAATATACAGTGCTACGGCTGTCAAAAGTCGCGAATTATTGTCAGTGTCATAAACTCCTGGAAAGACCTAAAATACAGCTTTAAGGAACCATGACAGATCCGACAGTCGTAATACATCATTTCGGATTCGTATTTCACCCATTGAGATTTTTATACATAATCTCCAATATCATAAAAAATCTTAAAACAGCACTATTTGCTAAATTATGAGGATGATAAATAACGGTTCTCAATACCATCTGTCTGCTGCCCTCGTCACTATCGGGGTGATGTGATGAAATATAAAAGTAAATCCTGTCAACCTGTAATGAATTCTTATTATTAAAACCTAATTTAAGATTTTTTCTTTTATTGCATTGTTATTCAATGACTTAATGGTGAAATTTGTGCTCTCATCAACTTCTTATATACAAATTTAAGACTATTTTATAGAGACGCATGTAAACTTTAAGGGGGTGTAATGCTAATGCCATGGGAAAATCTTGTAACTTAACGCCGGGAGTCATACCTTGCCAATAAGTTGATCTGACTTAATTCTGAACGTGACAGTGTGAGCAACCGACAGACTTATCGGTCGAAGCAACTTCAGCTTCTGGCTTCTCTTTTCAATTGCTCATTTGATGAAAACTCTTTCCCGGAGCACATTAGTGAGAAACAGGATGTGGTCAAACCCAATGTCCATAGATGTCGTCAGTCACTTCAGAAATATCCGCCTCCTGGCAGATATCTTTAACCGCTCGTCCAGCTTCGACCAACTTAATTACGGCGATGTTCTGATGCTCAGTGAGACGGGCTTTACGCATAGAGATTCCTTCGTCAGCAGATCGATGACGTGATCTCTAAATGTGAATAGCACGATTATGTGGGATACGTACAAAAAATTAAACTAACTGCCAGTAATATGAGTACTTGGTATAAGAATGTATACGGATATATTACTACTGAAATATAATAATGGGAGGGGTTAAGAATAAACAGGACGTATGGGAGAACAAGGGTATAAAGATGAAATGCTTGCAGTATCTAATAGATAACAATGAAAAATCAGGTAACTGAGAAACTATTCAGTGTTTAGGTTGATGTGATATTGAGTCATTCAGCCGCTACAGCACATTATCAGGATAATTTCGTCTGGATAAAACGGAGGAATGAATCGCCACAGGTTTAACAGACACCGCTGAGTCATTTAAGATGACTTAAAGAGAGAAGCCCATGAGCGGTAAACGTTATCCCAAAGCGTTTAAAATTAAAGCGGTAAAACAGGTTATTGAGCGCGGCCATTCTGTTTCCAGCGTCGCAACACGTCTTGATATTACTACCCATAGTCTTTACGCCTGGATAAAGCCGCCACATTCACGACGGCATCATGTTGACCTGAATCTGACGGGGCATACAGGCAGTTCTGGCTGGAATCGGGCTGTGTTTATGGCTATCGCAAGATCTGTCTCGATCTGCGGGATATCAGGAACAATGCGGTGTAAGCAAAGTCTGGTGGTTGATGCAACGTGTGGGGATAAAGGCTCGGGCGATCACAGGAATCGTATTTGAATGTTAACTTATTGATTTTATGTTTATATTTTGTATTGGATAAATGAGTAACCCCCATAAGCACCCCCAAATGATTTTGCTTGTGGGGTTTGGGGACATCCTGAGCTACTTTTTAGGCTCTGTTTTCCACTGTAACAAAGCGGCGATATCTTTCTCACCTTCGGCTTCTTTTAAACGCCGTTGTTGCTCGGCAAACTGGCTATATTCCGCCTGCGCTTTTTCATCGGCCATTTTCTTACTGACTTTACCTGCCCCTTGCAAAACCTCACGGTCGTTAAATTGCAGGAACTGATCCAGCTTATCCTGCCAGTCGCGTAAAAAGACCTGTTGACGACGACGGGCCTGATCTTCGGCGAAATCCAGCCACATGTTAACTACGCGGTTAAGCTCGCTGACTTCATCCTGAGTGAGATAATTTTTTGCCACCGTCACGTCACATTTGCGCACCTCTTCACCTTTATAGCTGGTCAGCCCCATATGCGGCTGGCAGGCGTCAGCACGCTGATGAATGAGTTCAGCGGCGGTATACCCGGTACAGGCAAAATGTAACTTGTTCTGGATGGTTTGAAAAAACTGCGTGGTTTCTTTGAGGGACGGTTGATAATCGGCGGCCAGAGCAAAGATCTCGCGTACCCGCAAATAAACCCGACGTTCGCTGGCGCGGATATCGCGGATACGCTCCAGCATCTCATCGAAATAGTCGGGTACAGCCGATGAACCCACGGGCGGATTTTTCAGGCGCTCATCGTCCATCACAAAACCTTTGATCAGGTATTCCTGGAGCGTCTGGGTTGCCCACTGGCGGAACTGCGTGCCGCGCGGGGAGCGAACGCGGTAGCCGACAGCGAGTATCAACGGCAAACTAAAGTATTGAATCTGATAATTTTTCCCATCACTGGCAGTTGTTCGGTAAAACCGAACAACTGAATTTTCTTCAAGCTCGCCATCTGCAAAGATGTTCTTTATATGCTCACTGATGGTGGCTTTAGCTTTACCGTATAGTTCGCAGATCATTCCCTGAGAGAGCCACAGTGTATTGCTTTCAAAGCGGCATTCAACACGCACTTTCCCGTCACCGCTGGCAAACATAATGAATTCACCTGCCGGGGATTGGGTTAAGTATTTATCTTCCATGTCGCCTCCACTTACATCTGACTCGTGATGCTGTAATCCGCTTAGTATGCCAGAAATTCCTGGTGAAGCTCATTACGCAGATAGCGTTTATTTTGGCGGGTAGCGCCCCCGGATAGTGTTTCATCACGATATCATTCATCTTCTCCACCAGATCCAGACGCTTAAACGTGATATGCCCACTGCCTTTCTGAAAGTAGTGCATAGAGAATAAATCATCCTCAAAAACCTGCTGATGCGGGTTATCACGAATGAAGTCCATCAGTCGGATAGTCACATCGTGTCGGTTATCGGGAATGGTTTTACCATCCAGCAGGAACAACATGCGCTCCAGATCCGCAATCTGGTCACGCCGTCAGCCCCAATTCAGGCTGTAGCCCCATCGGTCGTGCTTTACCAGGCCGTTAACGATGATCCGCTTACCGAAGCAGCAGGGATTATTGGTTTTATAGTCCCAGCTTAGCCCTTTAAATACATTGATAATCCCACGTTCGAAAACATCCTGTTTATTGTGGTGGAGTTGTTCAAAGGTGCTCAGGATGTTGGCTTCGCTGATGGCCGGAAG
Source organism: Salmonella sp. K21076 (assembly GCF_039650795.1). Taxonomy (NCBI): domain Bacteria; kingdom Pseudomonadati; phylum Pseudomonadota; class Gammaproteobacteria; order Enterobacterales; family Enterobacteriaceae; genus Salmonella; species Salmonella sp. K21076. The sequence goes on along the minus strand of NZ_JBCLYA010000047.1, from coordinate 331,189 downwards.
ATCTCCTCCTTCGAGATTTTTAGCCCACTGGCTGCGGGCTTCAGCGTCCATTAAGGTCAACATCCCGGACTTCAGCATCAGATCGCGCCAAATGCTGCGGTCAATATTACGGGTGATCACCGGCATCGCTTTATCAACCGGTTGCATCAACCAGCAGTCAAAGGAATGGCGCTGTCGCATCGCCCAATGCTCCGCTACATCACCACCGATGCTGGAGGTAAGCCGCGAGATGTCATCAAGCTTATGAATCAGGATTTCTATCAGGCTCAGCGCAGCGTCGCGCCCTGTGACGATGCATTCAATACTGGTCGAGCAAATTAGCTCATTATGGTCAGTTAAGACTTCAGCTTCTGTTTGCATATTTTTGGTCCATATAAAAGCAAACGCGCCTGCCGGGAGTGGCAGGCGCATTATGCGGTGAAATAAAGGTGAATAAATATTGAGGGTGTAAATCAGGAAGGCGACTCGCAATAAATCATGCTGTCGCCCTGAATCAGGAATAGTGGTGTTAAATTAATGCAGGGGCGTGGCTCTGTAATACCTGTTCAGCTTCTTGCTGGAAAAACTGGCGTGTAATGCTGAAGAATTCATGCAGTTTATGATCTGGCGAAGGGACCAGATCAAGCTGAAGTAATTGGTGCAGATCCCAGTCTTTCTCAATATGTTCTTCAAAAAGCTGTTCCAGCTCTTCCCAATGATTACGACGCTCCGTTTGAAGGAATCCGCTGTTCAGGTTCAGGTGATCAATGGTGTACTGTGCGTACTCAGCTTCCTGCTCAGTTAAATCTATTGAAGGAACCACATGCCCATTAGATAAATAGGCAAAATAACGAGAACAGTCAGGGAGGTGGCAATGAATAAACTGTGCCATATCCACAGATTTATTCTTTCCCTGTACATGACCACCGAACGTGTTGATGCCAAGCTGGGGCAAACCATTCTCAGAGTCTAACGCGCTGGCTGCGAGATTTTGATAATCGAAGGTTCGCCCTGGCTGCTGGCTTTTATTTTCGACGTGTTCAATGTGATAGCCGAGGCCACGCAAATCAGCACGGATTTCGCTGTAACAGCAAAGATGATATTGCTCATTGAGCAGAAGCGTCACTAAATCTGCTTTGTCTCGTCTAAAGTTTCGCCAGCGACGGGTCGATTGATCCGAATCTTGTGGTGGATTTTCATTTGCAGTGAGTAAGGCATCTGTCCCCGGCGAGTTTTGATCACATGCCTCATTGTGCCTTCCCTTTCAGAAAGTTACGGCATCGACAAACGTAGCGCCTGCGTTAATAAACGTAAGGCTATAGTGCCTTCAAGTAGATGAGTAAGCTGCGACGTTACTGCTCGTATGAACACCATCCACCCTTATGATGTGAGCCCGTACCCCCATGTGGATGTTGACCCTTTGGGCAGGCAAGCGCACCGGATGATGCCGTGACGGTAATAAAAGCGATAATCATCGCTGTAAATAATCTCTTCATATATAACTCACATTAATAAATTGGAACATATTACTACCTACTACAGAATACGCATACTTGATACGGACTTAGGGGATAATATAACGTGTACTTTAGTTTAAATTCTATCCTTCATGTGGCATAGGTTATCAGGATAGGTTTTCGTTATGAATTTTATCTGGGATATTGAAGCAACATATTGTGGGGGGGATATGAGTTATAAATATGTTGGTAAGCATGGCTGTGATGTTGCATTGCGGATGGGCTATAAAGAATACCCCGATGAAAATGCTTATGGTGATGCCTATTATATTAAAGATGGGTTAAAATGGATATTTAATATAACAGGCTTAAAAAAACGGCTTGGCGTATACAGCGACGACGATCTCCGTAAACAGAACTATGATGTAGATACCTATTATCGGGTTGAAAACCAACAGGAAGAAAGTGCAGATGATGAAATGCAATCGCTATATCATAATTTAGCGGTAGAAGAAGGAGAACCCGTGTATCTGGAGGGAGGCATGTATCTTTATCCGGATGGCTCTATACGTTGATCTCATAATTTTGGTCTGGTAAGCGTTATCTCTTTTGAGAAAGGATGAGTCTGTAAGTATGACCCACAAGCTCGTTTGGTGATTAGTTAAGTCCCGCCCGCGTTAGTCCTGGCGTACTTTTATCCCTTCTTTGCGGACGATATCCCACAATAAATGGACGTTCGGTTTTAGCAATCGGTAAATGGTGATTAATAAAATAATATTCCACTTTCTCTCTCCACCTTTCCTTTCGTATTATATGCAAGAACTAGTCTTAATAATAAGCAAATACTTTGTCCCGAAATAGAGGACGAATGGTGGGCATGAGAGAAGGATTTTGGCGGAAGATCACAGGAGTCGAACCTGCCCGGGACCGCTGGCGGCCCCAACTGGATTTGAAGTCCAGCCGCCTCACCGGAGACGACGATCTTCCGCGCCTCGATTGCTACATGGAGGCGCGCGCATTATAGCTACTTCCTGGCGTTTCCACATCCCCTCCCGTGCTTTTTTAACTTCCCTTTCCTTCTGCCATGATCGGTTTCATATAAACCCCCATAAAATCCATTAGTTACATTTCATCACACTTTTTGGCGCTACCCTGATCACAGAAAACAAGAATCGTAATTTGATAACCAAATAACGGAATATTCACGCTCGCAGGGAAGGTTTACAAAAACTGTAACCGGTATCAGTGAGCGTTGTGAGCGTTAAGGATGCGTAATGAAAAGTGAAATTCTCTCCGTTAAGGAGAAGATTGGCTATGGTATGGGCGATGCCGCCAGCCACATCATCTTTGATAACGTCATGTTATATATGATGTTCTTCTATACCGATATTTTCGGCATTCCCGCTGGTTTTGTCGGCACCATGTTTTTACTGGCGCGTGCGCTTGATGCCATCTCCGACCCTTGCATGGGCCTGTTGGCCGACCGTACCCGCTCTCGCTGGGGCAAATTCCGACCCTGGGTGCTGTTTGGCGCGTTGCCGTTTGGTATCGTTTGTGTGCTGGCTTATAGCACGCCGGATCTCAGTCTGAACGGCAAAATGATTTATGCCGCCATCACCTACACGTTGCTCACCCTTCTGTATACTGTGGTCAACATCCCTTACTGCGCGTTGGGTGGTGTAATAACCAATGACCCAACGCAGCGTATCTCCCTGCAATCCTGGCGCTTTGTGCTGGCAACGGCGGGCGGAATGCTCTCTACCGTACTGATGATGCCTCTGGTGAAACTGATTGGCGGCGAGAATAAGGCGCTGGGCTTCCAGGGGGGGATCGCGGCGCTCTCGGTGGTGGCGTTCCTGATGCTGGCGTTCTGCTTTTTTACCACCAAAGAGCGCGTTGAAGCGCCTGCCACCCATACCTCCATGCGTGAAGACCTGCGTGATATCTGGCACAACGACCAGTGGCGCATAGTCGGCCTGCTCACCATCCTGAATATTCTGGCGGTATGCGTGCGCGGCGGGGCGATGATGTATTACGTCACCTGGATATTGGGCAAACCGGGCGTGTTTGTCGCCTTCCTCACCACCTATTGCGTCGGCAACCTGATTGGCTCGGCGCTGGCAAAACCGTTGACCGACTGGAAATGCAAAGTGAGCGTTTTCTGGTGGACCAACGCCTTACTCGCAGTAATCAGCGTGGCGATGTTCTTCGTACCGATGCACGCCACGATCGCTATGTTCGTCTTTATCTTCGTGATTGGCGTATTGCACCAGTTAGTCACGCCTATCCAGTGGGTGATGATGTCTGACACCGTCGACTACGGCGAATGGTGTAACGGCAAACGCCTGACGGGGATCAGTTTTGCCGGCACGTTGTTCGTGCTGAAACTGGGTCTTGCCCTCGGCGGGGCGCTGATTGGCTGGATGCTGGCAGGCGGCGGTTACGACGCGGCGGCGAAAACGCAAAACAGCGCCACGATCAGCATCATCATCGCTCTGTTCACTATCGTCCCGGCCATCTGTTATCTGCTGAGCGCCGCGATCGCTAAACGCTACTACACCCTGAAAAGCCCGTTCCTGAAAACCATTCTGGAACAACTGGCGCAGGGCGCACACCGCAACGAACAAGAATTTACCCATAAAGAATTGCAAAACTAAAGGAACAGACTATGAAAATTAGCGACGGAAACTGGCTGATCCAGCCTGGCCTTAATTTGATTCACCCGGTTCAGGTGTTCGACGTTGAACAGCACGGGAATGAGATGGTGGTCTATGCCGCGCCGCGCGATGTCCGCGAACGAACCTGGCAACTGGATACCCCGTTGTTTACCCTGCGCTTTTTCTCGCCACAGGAAGGAGTGATAGGTGTACGGATGGAACACTTCCAGGGCGCTTTGGATAACGGCCCACATTATCCGCTCAATGTCTTGCAAGATATCAACGTGGAGATGCAGAACAACGCCGAATTTGCCGAACTCAAGAGCGGCAGCCTGAGCGTGCGTGTCACCAAAGGCGAGCTCTGGTCACTGGATTTTCTGCGCAACGGTGTACGTATCACCGGTAGCCAGTTGAAGAATAACGGCTATGTGCAGGATACCAACAGCGGGCGCAACTACATGTTCGAGCGTCTGGATCTCGGCGTGGGCGAAACCGTCTACGGGCTGGGCGAGCGCTTTACCGCGCTGGTGCGTAACGGTCAGACGGTGGAGACCTGGAACCGTGACGGCGGCACCAGCACCGAGCAATCGTACAAGAATATCCCGTTCTATATCACCAACCGTGGCTACGGTGTGCTGGTGAATCATCCGCAGTGCGTGTCGTTTGAAATTGGCTCCGAGAAAGTCTCCAAAGTCCAGTTCAGCGTCGAGAGCGAGTATCTGGAATACTTCGTCATCGACGGCCCGACTCCGAAAGACGTGCTGAACCGCTATACCCAATTTACGGGTCGTCCGGCGCTGCCGCCCGCCTGGTCGTTTGGCCTGTGGCTGACCACCTCATTTACCACCAACTACGACGAAGCGACCGTTAACCGCTTTATCGACGGTATGGCCGAGCGCAATCTGCCGCTGCATGTCTTCCACTTCGACTGTTTCTGGATGAAGGCCTTCCAGTGGTGCGATTTTGAATGGGACCCGGTGACTTTCCCCGATCCGAAAGGGATGATTCACCGCCTGAAAGCGAAAGGGCTGAAAGTCTGCGTGTGGATTAACCCCTACATCGGCCAGAAATCCCCGGTTTTCCAGGAGCTGAAAGAGAAAGGGTATTTACTTAAACGCCCGGACGGCTCCTTGTGGCAGTGGGATAAATGGCAGCCGGGACTGGCGATTTACGACTTCACCAACCCGCAAGCCTGCGAATGGTATGCCGACAAGCTGAAGGGCCTGGTGGAGATGGGAGTGGACTGCTTCAAAACTGACTTCGGCGAACGCATTCCAACGGATGTGCAGTGGTTTGATGGTTCAGATCCACAGAAAATGCACAACCATTATGCCTACATCTACAACGAACTGGTGTGGAACGTGCTGAAAGAGACCGTGGGCGTTGAAGAGGCGGTGTTGTTCGCCCGTTCCGCCTCGGTGGGCGCGCAACAGTTCCCGGTGCACTGGGGCGGCGACTGCTACGCCAATTACGAATCGATGGCGGAAAGCCTGCGCGGCGGGCTGTCCATCGGCCTGTCAGGGTTTGGCTTCTGGAGCCATGATATTGGCGGATTCGAGAATACCGCGCCGGCGCATGTCTACAAGCGTTGGTGCGCATTCGGCTTGCTCTCCAGCCACAGCCGCCTGCACGGTAGCAAATCCTACCGGGTTCCGTGGGCCTATGACGACGAGTCCTGTGACGTGGTGCGCTTCTTCACCGAACAGAAGTGCCGGATGATGCCGTATCTGTATCGGGAAGCGGCGCGCGCCAACGAAGCCGGTACGCCAATGATGCGGGCGATGATGCTGGAGTTTCCGGACGATCCGGCGTGTGATTATCTTGATCGCCAGTACATGCTGGGAGATGCGGTCATGGTAGCGCCGGTATTTAGTGAAGCGGGCGACGTGGAGTTCTACCTGCCAGAAGGCCGCTGGACGCACTTGTGGCGCAACGATGAAGTGCAGGGCAGCCGCTGGCATAAACAGCAGCATGACTTCCTGAGCCTGCCAGTGTACGTGCGTGACAATACACTACTGGCGCTGGGCAACAATAGCCAGAAGCCCGATTACGCCTGGCATGAGGGTACGGCCTTCCAGTTATTCCATCTGGATGACGGTTGCGAAGCGGTCTGCGAAGTCCCTGCTACGGATGGTTCGACAATCTTTACGCTGCAGGCGAAACGCACAGGCAATACCATTACGGTGAGCGGCGAAGGCGAGGCGCGCAACTGGACGCTGTGTCTGCGTAATATTACGCAGATTAGCGGTACCAAATGCGGCTCATATGCGGGAAGTGAACTGGGCGTAGTGGTCACCCCGCAGGGAAATGAAGTGGTGATTACGCTTTAAATCTGAATCGCCGGATGGCGCCGTGAGCTGCGCTTATCCGGCCTACAAATGAGCAAGAACCGTAAGCCCGGTAAGCGCCAGCGCCACCGGGCAAGCCCTCAATTACAGCGCTGGCTCCGTTGACGTAACTTCCCCGCCGGACACCACACCCGCTTGCATCGTTTGCATTATCTGCTGCTTTTGTGCGTTGACCGCGTGTAATTGCCCGTTTACCGTCGGTTTCAACGGCGCATCGGCCTGAATATTGCCGCTGGCCGTGAACTGAATATTGCCATCGCCAGCAATCGGTAATGCCGGCCAGCCCCACTGTTGTAGCACATCCATTGGTACGCCGCGTCCGTTCAGGCTGATTTGCGTCTGACGCTGCGGCTGTTGTGATACGCTGGCAGTGGCTTCCAGTATCCCTTTTTCAGTAAACGCGCTCAGATCACTGATGTTGACCGTGCTGGCATTCGCCGTCAACGACAGCGACGGGCGGCGCACGTCCACACGGTTAAAGGTTGCCGCTGCGGCGTTGAGGGTCGCATTGCCGCTCCAGACGCCCCATTGATGATGTTGTACCAGCTCCAGGTTTGCGCCGTAGCCGTCCAGAGCGGTGATTTGCCACGGGAAGGTCGGGTCGATATCGATCACCAGATTGCGGCTGGCGCTGAATTTTTTCAGCGTCAGGCTGTTCAGCCAGTCGGGCAACGGCTTCATCCATAACTGCTTCCAGTTTTCCGGCAGCGTATACTCCAGCCCGGCGATAGCGGTATCGTCCAGAATCAGCGCTTTGCTCTCGCGTAACCAGGCGCCGGAGGTTCTGACCATACCGCCTTCCCAGCGGGTGGTGAACTGGCGTAGCGCAACGCCCTGTGGTGAAAATTCGGCGTTCAGGATTGGATCGAGCAAGTGCAGCGAGCCGTAAATAAACTCGCTGGCATTCATCGATAATTTACCTTCCTGACTTTGCCAGTCTTCTTTGCGCAGAGTCAGATTGCGCAAACTCAGGTCAAGATCGGTGACTGCCCAGTCTGGTCCTTGCAGGCTGGAGTCCGTCACTTCAAGACGACCAATCTGCAAAGATGGAACCGTAGTAAGCGGCGCGAAAAACTCGCTCAGGGATTTATCGCTTTGTAACCGGATATCATTCAGCCGCAGATTTTCAACGACCCAACTACCATCAGCGTTACGCCGGGCGACGCCGGTTAACGCTCCGCGCGCCATATCGGCGCCGACGGTGTTTAACATCATCTGATCATGGTCAATACTGCCTTCAATAAGCACATTCGTGGCGGGAACGTCGTTTAACGTCAGCGAACCGGCGCTCAGTTGGATCTGGGCTTTATTGCCCAATACCCGACCGGCTTCGGGGCGCCAGGGCATAACGCCGCCGTTAACGCGCTGGGCGCTCAACCGCCATTCGCTGCCGGGACTATTGAGCGCCATATTGCGAAGTTGCAGGCGGTCGGCCTCAAACGGGAAAGGGGCGGTTTGCACTGAAATATTCAGCGTGCCGTCCTGTAACAGAATCGTGTCGACATGCAGCGGCGCGGTTAACTGGCGAATGCTCAGACCGATATCTACGGTTTTCGCGACCAGGGTAGCAGGCTGACCATCACGACCAAAGGTCACATTCTCCAGTAAAAGATGGGATGGGGCGGAAAAACGATGATCCATCACGTCGAATGTGAGGTGATAGCCGCTGTTCTCTGATACCCAGTTGCTGACATGATCTGCGCCCCAGCGCGTTTGCAGCAGAAAATAAAAGCCGAAAATCACCACTAAACAGGCGATCAGCACGTAGAGAAGCAACCTCCCAATCAATTTCATGGTCTTCCATCCCGTGAAATGCACATAGGGGATTTATGCACGATTTGCGTGCAATCCTCAAGACAGGAATGGTGAAAGAGCGTTACAGCAGCGGCGAATCGTGTCGCCGCCGCAGGGTTTTTACGGTTTTTCCGGCGGGAGAATCAGGTTCAGCACGATAGCCGTGATGCCGCCAGCGGCAATTCCGGATGAGAGCAGATTTTTCACCCATTCCGGCGCGAACTGCAGGATCTGCGGCTGTTGCGAGACGCCAAGACCCACGGCCAGCGACAGGGCGATAATCAGAATCGCGCGGCGGTTCAGCGGCTCACGCGAGACAATACGCACCCCGGAGGCGGCAATGGTGCCGAACATCACCAACGTGGCGCCGCCGAGCACCGGTTCCGGGATATGTTGCACAAAACCGCTTACCGCCGGGAACAGGCCGAGCACAATCAGCATCAGCGCGACGACAAATCCCACATAGCGACTGGCGACGCCGGTCAACTGAATGACGCCGTTGTTCTGACCGAAACAGGAATTCGGGAACGTATTAAATACCGCTGAAACAAATGAGTTCAGGCCGTTAGCCAGTACGCCGCCCTTTAGCCGTTTCATGTACAAGGGGCCGGATACCGGCTGCTCGGAGACATCAGAGGTGGCGGTGATGTCTCCGATGGTCTCCAGCGACGTAATCATAAAGACCAGCATCAACGGCAGTAACAGGTTCCAGTCAATGCCCAGACCATAATACAGCGGGGTCGGCACCATCAGGATGTCCTGCGAGACCGGCGCGTTATTCTCAGGCAACATGCCCATAAACCAGGCCAAAAGATAGCCTGCCGCCATGGCAATAACCAAAGAAGCCACGCGCAGGTAGGGATTACGTTGCCGATTCAGCAGGATGATAATGGCCAGGACGACGCCGGCCAGTAACAGGTTTTTCGGTGCGCCAAAGGTGTTGTCGCTCATGGCGGCATAGCCGCCGCCGATGGAAGTTAGCCCCACCTGAATCAGCGACAGGCCAATAATCATTACCACGACGCCGGAGACTAACGGCGTGATAATCCGGCGCGCCAGATGTAGAATGCGAGAAAGCACCATCTCGGTGCAGCTTGCCAGCATCAGCGTGCCGAACAGCGCCGCCATCATCGTCGGGACATCCGCGCCGCCGGTTTTCAGCGCGGTACCGCCCATAATCAGCGGGGCGACAAAGTTAAAACTGGTTCCCTGGATGGATAACAGCCCCGATCCTACCGGCCCCCACGCTTTGATTTGAATAATAGAGGCTACGCCGGAGGCGAACAGCGACATGCTGATAATGTGCTGAGTATCCTGCGCCGGTAAACCCAACGCCTGGCAGATTAACAGCGCTGGCGTAATTACCGCGACAAACATGGCCAGCAGATGCTGACAAGCGGCAAAAAGGGTTTGAGGGAGCGGCGGGCGATCTTCAAGACGGTAAATTAATTCGCTGTTTTGCGTCTGCGCAACCGGTTGCGCATCTGCCGGCTCGATGGCGTTAACGGACATCAGGGACATTCTCGTGGTGGAAAAGCGGTGATTTTATCTGACCAGGTGGTAAAAGCAAACGATTGCGAGCGAATATTCTTAATATTTAAAAAAGATAAATGCACCTTTTATATAACTTTTTGCCTTTTTCTGCTTAAAATCCATGCCGAAGACTCGCAAAGAGCTAAAAAACTGACTCAGGAAATGATTTGTGCGCACATGTCACAGCGCACTACAGGAGCTTTAAATGTTTGAACTCGATACCTTATCGACCCTTGTCGCCGCCACGCTGGTGCTGCTACTGGGTCGCAAGCTGGTCCAGTCTGTCTCCTTACTGAAGAAATATACGATTCCGGAGCCGGTGGCGGGGGGGCTACTGGTCGCGGTTGCTCTGCTGGTGCTGAAAAAAAGCGTCGGTTGGGAGGTCAACTTTGATATGACCCTGCGCGATCCGTTGATGCTGGCGTTTTTCGCGACGATCGGCCTTAACGCTAACCTTGCCAGCCTGCGCAAGGGGGGACGCGTTGTTGGCGTCTTCCTGGTCGTCGTGGTCGGATTACTGCTGATGCAGAATGCCATCGGTATCGGCATGGCGAGTCTGTTGGGGCTGGACCCGTTAATGGGGCTGATTGCCGGGTCAATTACGCTGTCCGGCGGACACGGTACCGGCGCGGCGTGGAGTAAACTGTTTGTCGAACGTTATGGTTTTGCCAGTGCCACCGAAGTTGCGATGGCATGTGCAACCTTTGGCCTGGTGCTGGGCGGGTTGATTGGCGGCCCGGTAGCGCGTTATCTGGTGAAACACTCCACCACGCCGGATGGAATGCCTGACGATCAGGCCGTGCCGACAGCCTTTGAAAAGCCGGATGTGGGTCGTATGATCACCTCTCTGGTGCTAATCGAAACTATCGCCCTGATTGCTATCTGTCTGACCGTGGGCAAAATCGTAGCGCAGCTACTGGCGGGAACGGTGCTTGAACTGCCGGTCTTCGTTTGTGTGCTATTTGTTGGGGTGATCCTCAGCAATGGCCTGGCGCTGGTGGGTTTTTATCGCGTATTTGAGCGTGCTGTTTCGGTGCTGGGGAACGTGAGTTTGTCACTGTTCCTAGCAATGGCGCTGATGAGCCTGAAGCTGTGGGAACTGGCGTCACTGGCGCTGCCGATGCTGGCGATTCTGGTGGTACAGACCATCTTCATGGCGCTGTACGCGATCTTCGTCACCTGGCGCATGATGGGGAAAAACTATGATGCGGCGGTGCTGGCGGCGGGTCACTGTGGTTTTGGCCTGGGCGCAACGCCGACCGCCATTGCTAATATGCAGGCGATTACCGACCGTTTTGGCCCCTCGCATATGGCGTTCCTGGTGGTGCCAATGGTCGGCGCGTTCTTTATCGATATCGTCAATGCGCTGGTGATTAAGCTGTACTTGATGTTACCGATTTTCGCGCAATAAGGGTTTGTACGGCGGCATTAAAGCCGCCGTGCTCACTAGGCGTTAGAATAACGTTCGGTTTCCGGCATCCAGCGCTCAATCAGCGCTTGTGCCTGCTGCGGATAACGTTCGTGAATATGACGGGCAATACGCTGAACTTCGGGAATCATGGCTTGATCGCGCAGCAAATCAGCTACTTTAAATTCGGCGTTACCCGTCTGGCGCGTGCCCAGTAATTCCCCCGGGCCGCGAATCTCTAAATCTTTTTGTGCAATCACAAAGCCGTCGTTGCTGTCGCGCAATACCTGTAAACGCTTCTGCGCCGTTTTCGACAGCGGCGATTTATAGAGCAGCACGCAGTGCGATGCGACCGCGCCACGGCCAACGCGCCCTCTGAGCTGGTGTAATTGCGCCAGGCCCAGCCGCTCCGGGTTTTCAATAATCATCAGGCTGGCGTTAGGAACATCGACCCCCACCTCAATCACCGTTGTGGCGACCAGCAGATGCAGTTCACCCTGCTTAAAGGCCTGCATCACCGCCTGTTTTTCGGCGGGCTTCATGCGGCCGTGTACCAGGCCGATATTCAACTCCGGTAACGCCAGCTTGAGCTCCTCCCAGGTGGCTTCCGCCGCCTGCGCTTCCAGCAGGTCGGACTCTTCAATCAGCGTACAGACCCAGTAGGCCTGACGGCCTTCGGTTGTGCAGGCGTTGCGCACACGATCAATGATTTCATGGCGACGGGTATCCGGAATCGCAACGGTAGTGACAGGGGTACGGCCCGGCGGTAGCTCGTCAATCACCGAGGTATCGAGATCGGCGTAGGCAGTCATCGCCAGGGTGCGCGGTATGGGCGTTGCGGTCATAATCAACTGATGCGGATGAAAGCCCTGCTGCTGGCCTTTTTCCCACAATGCCAGCCGCTGGTGGACGCCAAAGCGGTGCTGCTCATCGATAATGACCAGCGCCAGGCCGTTGAACTGCACCTGTTCCTGAAAGATAGCGTGGGTGCCGACAATCATCTGCACCTGACCGCTGGCAATAGCCTCTTGCTGCGCCTGACGCGCTTTACCTTTTTGCTTACCCGCCAGCCAACCCACTTCAACGCCCAACGGTTCGAACCAGTTGCGGAAATTATTTGCGTGCTGTTCAGCCAGCAGTTCGGTCGGTGCCATCAACGCGACCTGCTTACCGTGGGCAATAGCGCGCAAGGCGGCAAGCGCCGCAACCAGCGTTTTCCCTGAGCCGACGTCGCCCTGAACCAGACGCATCATCGGCACATCCAGCGCCATATCACGTTCGATCTCTGCTACCACCCGCGCCTGCGCGCTGGTGGGTTTAAACGGCAACGACGCCAGCAGCTTGTCTTTCAATATGTTGTTGGTACTTAGCGGCTGAGTGTGGTAGCGCTGCGCGCCTGCGCGAAGCGCCAGCATACTGAGGTTATGCGCCAGTAGCTCTTCAAGAATAAGCCGCCGCTGCGCCGGGTGTTTGCCGGTTTCTAAATCGGCGAGCTGGAGTGTCGGCGGCGGGCGATGCAAGGTACGTAGCGCTTCCGGCAGGCTCATCATACCCTGCGCCAGTTCCGGCGGCAGTAGTTCGGCAATGGCGCAGGTGTCGAGCAACTCCAGCGCCTGATCGGTAAGCTTGCGCAGTGTCGCTTGCTTCACGCCCTCGGTGGTCGGATAGACGGGGGTGAGCGTTTCCTGAAGTTCCGGCGTGCTGAGATCGCCCTGCAGGCGATATTCCGGATGGATCATCTCTGCGCCATACTTGCCGCGCTTCGCTTCCCCGTAGGCCAGCACACGCCGCCCCGTCGCCAGGCTGTTTTTCATCGCCGCGTTAAAATTGAAAAAGCGCATGGTAAGAATGCCGGAACCGTCGCTAATCTGGCAGGTCATCATCCGGCGACCGCCGAAAGTGATATTGCAGTTCAGCACTTCACCTTCAACGGTGGCGTAGATGCCAGGCAGCAGTTCGCCAATGGGGTAGAGATGGGTACGGTCTTCGTAACGCAGAGGAAGATGTAATAGTAAATCCTGGACGGTATGCAGGCCAATTTTCGCCAGTTTACTGCTTTGCGCTGCGCCGACGCCTGTCAGGGAATTGAGCGGAACAGCGTCTAACAAGCGGCCTGACATGGTGATTACCCTGCCGCCTGCATCGTCGCCCACCAGTCAGCATCGGCGTCGATTTCGCCCTGCTGATTGACGCGAGGATAAGGCAGACCTTTACGTTTAGCGACTTTCGCCAGCACCGGATAACCACCCTCAAACAGCAGGCGCTGCTGTTCATCTTCCGGCAACATGCTATTTTCACGCAGATACATGCCCGCGTTCTGTCGCTGGCGCTGGGCTTCATAAAGAATGAGCGCGGAGGCGACGGAAACGTTCAGCGACTGTACCATGCCGATCATCGGAATGATGATGTCCCGATCCGCCAGGTCTAATGCTTCCTGAGTAATACCGGTTTTCTCCTGACCCATCAGAATACAGGTCGGGCGCGTGTAATCAATCTCGCGAAAGTCTACGGCCTTATCAGAAAGATGGGTGGCCAGAATCTGCATTCCCCGTCCTTTCAAATGGGCTACCGCATCGTCAATGGTACGGTGAGTTTTCACCTGTACCCAACTGTTGCTGCCCGCCGCCGCGGAAGCCATGGTGCGCATCCGGCTACCAGGCCAGATGGCATGGACTTCATGGACGCCAACGGCATCTGCGGTACGAATGATTGCAGAAACGTTATGAGGTTTGTGGACTTGCTCCATGCAGACCGTGAGATCAGGCTGACGCCTGGCGAGCATTTCGCATATACGCGCATAACGTTTTGGATTCATAGCGCTAGTTTCGGTTACGGGTGACTTTAATAACGTCTGGCATCACGCGGATTTTGCGCATGATATTCGCCAGATGTACGCGATCGCGTGCGGTAAGGCGAATAAAGGTACTATAGACGCGACCATCTTTTTCTTCAGTATTCAGGCTTTGAATATTGGAGGTGGTGGTATTAATCGCCGCCGTCAGGTTAGCCAGCGCGCCCTGATGGTTAAACATTTCCACCTTGATTTCGGTAATGAATTCCTGCTCCGTCTCTTTGTCCCATTCGACCGCCATAAATTTCTCTGGCTCTTTCTGGTATCCACGGATATTACGGCAGGATTCATGGTGGATCACCAGTCCTTTACCTGGGCTGACGTGAGCGATGATCGGGTCGCCTGGGATCGGACGACAACACTTCGCAAAGGTGATAAGCACGCCATCCGCGCCTTTAATCGGCAGGTGGCCGTGATTCGATTGCGCAACGGTCGGCACCACGGCTTCGCCTTGCTGCAGATTTTTCGCGACCACTACGCTCATCGCGTTGCCGAGACCGATTTCCGCCAGCAGATCGTCAAGCGTTGCCAGCTTCATACGATCCAATTCGCGCTGAATATTTTCCTGCGGAATTTCCGCCAGCTTACGACTGCCGCCTAAAGCATGGTTAAGCAGACGACGGCCCAGGCTTACGGAGTCATCACGTTTGAGGTTTTTCAGCAACTGACGAATTTTAGCGCGCGCTTTAGAGCTGACGACAAAGTTCAGCCAGGCGGCGTTGGGACGCGCGCCCGGCGCGGTAATAATTTCGACGGTCTGACCGCTGCTAAGCGGCTGTGACAGCGGATAAGGCTGCCGGTCGACACGCGCGCCGACGCAGGCGTGGCCGATGTCGGTATGCACTGCATAGGCAAAATCCACCGGCGTAGCGCCAGCGGGCAGTTCGACAATGCGCCCTTCCGGGGTGAAAACGTAAATCTCATCCGGGAAGAGATCGGATTTTACGCTTTCGATAAATTCAAACGAACTACCGGCGCTCTGTTGTAGCTCCAGCAGGCTCTGCATCCAGCGCTGGGCGCGGATCTGCGCCGTGGTGCTGGTCTCACCGTGCTCTTTATACGCCCAGTGCGCCGCAACCCCCATTTCCGCCATCTGATCCATGTCTTCGGTACGGATCTGGACTTCAACAGGAACGCCGTGCGGGCCGATCATCGAGGTGTGCAAAGACTGATAGCCGTTCGCTTTGGGAATGGCGATATAGTCTTTCACGCGTCCCGGACGCGGCTTATAGAGACTGTGCATCTGGCCGAGTACGCGATAGCAGGTATCGGAGTCATGAACGATCACGCGGAAAGCGTAAATGTCCATGATCGAGTGAAAACGCTGCTCTTTGAGCACCATTTTGCAGTAGATCGAGTAAAGATGTTTTTCGCGACCGCTAACGCGACACGGAATTCCCGCCTCTTGCAAACGTCCTTCGATTTCAGAGAGGATTTTTTGGATCATCTCTTTACGGTTGCCGCGCGCCGCTCTTACCACTTCTTTAATGACGCGGTAACGATTGGGATACAGCGCTTCAAAACCCAGCTCTTCCAGCTCGGTTTTAATATGATGAATACCTAAACGGTGCGCCAGCGGGCTGTAGATTTCGAGGGTTTCACGGGCAATACGACGACGTTTATCCGGGCGTAACGAGCCCAGCGTGCGCATGTTATGGGTACGGTCAGCAAGCTTAATGAGGATGACGCGGATATCCTGCACCATCGCCATAATCATTTTGCGAAAGTTTTCGGCCTGCGCCTCTTTCTTATCGCGGAACTTGAGCTTATCAAGTTTCGACACCCCCTCTACCAGCTCGGCAACGCTTTTACCGAAAAGCTGTTCCATGTCCTGATAGGTGGCGGGGGTATCTTCAATCACGTCATGCAGCAGAGCGGCCATCAGCGTTTCGTAGTCGAGTTTCATCTCGGCCAGAATACAGGCCACCGCTACCGGGTGCGTGATATAGGGTTCACCGCTTGAACGTGTCTGGCCCTCGTGAGCGTCACGTGCAACGAGATACGCCTGCCGAAGACGCTTAATCTGGTCTTCCGGCAGGTAGGTTTGAATCAGTTGATTCAGGCTTTCAAACAGATACAAGGGCGACCCGCTTTGTGATTAACGACGACCTTCAGCAATAGCGGTAACGGCTTGTAATTCAGCGGCTTCCTGCTCTTGCTGTTCCTGGCGCTCGCGGACGTCGAGGATCTGGTTGTTAATCAGACCTTCTTCGATTTCGCGCAGCGCGATAACGGTAGTTTTATCGTTTTCTTCCGGTACCAGCGGATCCTTTCCGCCTACCTGCATCTGACGAGCGCGACGCGCGGCGACCAGTACCAGGTCAAAACGGTTACCAATTTTCTCTACAGCGTCCTGAACAGTTACGCGTGCCATACTTAAAATGCTCCACAGGTGAAGAAATGACTGGGCATGATACTGAAAGTGGGTTCAGTCTGCCAACAATTTGCTGATTAAAGCGTCATGACGCTGCTTTTGGCGGCTCATACGCAGACGTTCAGCGCGAATGATGGTTTTCAAGTCGCTTAACGCGGTATCAAAGTCGTCATTCACAATAAGATAATCATATTCGGCGTAATGGCTCATTTCTGCAACCGCTTGCGCCATTCGTTTGGCAATGACTTCTTCGCTATCTTGCCCGCGGCCGCGTAAACGGCGATCCAATTCGATCTTTGATGGCGGCAAAATAAAAATGCTGCGTGCTTGCGGCATCTTTTCGCGAATTTGCTGGGCGCCCTGCCAGTCGATATCCAGAAAAACATCAACGCCAGTTGCCAGCACTTGCTCAATGGTTTCGCGCGAAGTGCCGTAGTAATTGCCAAACACTTCCGCGTGCTCCAGAAACGCCTCCCTGCCAATCATGGTTTTAAACTCATCATGATTTACAAAGAAATAGTGCTCACCGTGCACTTCACCCGGACGCGGCGCGCGCGTGGTATGTGAAACGGAAACCTGAGTGTCGTACAACGGTTGGGTTTTTAATAAAGCCTGAATCAGGCTGGATTTACCCGCGCCACTGGGGGCAGAAACAATATAAAGCGTACCTTGAGCCATGAGTATCTTACGTCTGTGATTATCGAAATAGAGCCTTGATACGGGCTTATTATACACATCGCCGTTATGCGACGTAGTCTTTGTCACACTTTTTGCGCCAGATTATTGCATTTTGCGTCCCTTTTTCCGCTTTTATCGCGTCGTTGCAGCAACCCACCAAAAAATCTGGAAAGCGGCTCGGATGGTGCATTTTTACCTGTCGGTTTTTATTCACTAAAGCGCTATACCTGCCGGGCAATGTGCGCAGGAGGTTGTGATGAGATTATGGAAAAGTATGGCGTGGGGAATTTTATTGTGGCATTCGCAGAGTGGGGCGCTTTGCCCGGCCTGGCCGCCAGCAAGGGCCGCTGAAGAAATCACCCGTTTACAGCAACAGCTCGCTGACTGGAATGACATCTACTGGAAACAAGGTGTTAGCGCGGTTGACGATAGTGTGTACGACCAACTCAGCGCAAGGCTGGTTCAGTGGCAACGCTGTGTTGGTCAGGATGTTTCATCTACTCCGGTTTCACCGCCGTTAAACGGTACAACAATGCACCCTGTTGCGCACACGGGCGTACGTAAACTCGCGGACCGACAGGCGTAGAACAGTGGATGCGCGGGCGCAGCGAGCTTTGGGTACAGCCAAAAGTGGATGGCGTAGCGGTAACGCTGGTTTATCAAAACGGTAAACTGACCAGGGCCATTAGCCGGGGTAACGGACTACAAGGCGAGGACTGGACGCCAAAAATTCGCCTGATCCCCTCTATACCGCAGACAACACAAGGCGCGCTAGCTAACGCGGTGTTGCAGGGCGAAATCTTTCTACAGCGCGAGGGACATATCCAGCAACGGATGGGCGGGATGAATGCGCGCTCGAAAGCCGCAGGAATGTTAATGCGCCAGGATAACGCCTCCGCGCTAAATTCGTTGGGTATTTTTATTTGGGCGTGGCCGGACGGTCCGGCAAATATGCCCGAAAGATTAAGCCAACTTGCTAAGGCTGGATTCAGTCTGACGAAGAAATATTCTCTGGCGGTAAAAGATGCCAGCGAGGTCGAGCGGGCGCGCCAGTCATGGCTGACGTCAGCATTACCCTTTGTGACGGATGGCGTAGTGATACGCATGGCTAAAGAACCCGCGTCACAATACTGGCGACCCGGGCAGGGCGACTGGCTGGCAGCATGGAAATATCCGCCAGTAGCGCAGGTCGCGCAAGTGAGCGCTATTCAGTTCTCGGTGGGGAAAAGCGGCAAGATTACCGTAGTAGCGTCGCTTGTCCCCGTTATATTGGATGATAAGCGGGTTCAGCGGGTCAATATCGGTTCTGTGAAGCGTTGGGAAGCGTGGGATATTGCGCCGGGCGATCAGATCCTGGTGAGTCTGGCCGGGCAAGGCATTCCTCGGCTTGATGAGGTCGTCTGGCGGAGTCGTGAGCGGAGTAAGCCTGTGCCGCCAGGTAGCCATTTCAACTCGCTGACCTGCTTTTACGCGTCGGCAACGTGTCAGGAACAGTTTATCTCCAGGCTGGTATGGCTGGGGTCACGGTCGGCGTTGGGTCTGGACGGAATGGGTGAAGCTAGCTGGCGGGCTTTGCATCAGACGCATCGCTTTGAGCATATCTTCTCCTGGCTTGCCCTGACGTCAGCGCAAATAGCCAACACGCCAGGCGTTGCTAAAGGAAAAAGCGAGCAGATATGGCGGCAATTTAACCTGGCGCGCCGGCAGTCATTTACCCGCTGGATCATGGCGATGGATATCCCCTTAACGCAGGCCGCATTACAGGCCAGCGGTGATCGCTCATGGGAGCAGTTATTAATGCGAACAGAGCAACACTGGCGGCAATTGCCAGCGACGGGCGAGCGCCGTGCCGGGAGAGTTATCGACTGGCGGAATAATCCGCAGATCAACGCGCTGAGCAGATGGCTGGCTACTCAGCATATTCCCGGATTTGGGTCTTAGTGTCCTTCATGACGGTAATAAAATACCGGCAGGCCAAGTTTAAGACGTAGCGCTAATAACCTTGCTGTAAAGCCAAACAGTAGCGTAGAGATAACGACGACATCCGGATTCATGACGTAATGTTGTAGCGCAATATAGAGCACCGCCGAGGCGAACGAAATGCCGGCATACAGCTCTTTTTGAAACACCAGTGGAATGCGTTTGCAGAACATATCGCGGAGCACGCCGCCAAAGACGCCGGTAGTGGCGGCGGCTACCACGGCGATAATTGGCCCTTCGCCCATATCAAGGGCTATCTGAGCGCCAATAATAGAGAAAACCACCAACCCCAGCGCGTCAAGTACCAGGAAAAGCTTGCGTAAATAGGGCATGACGGGAGCAACAATGGTGGTCAATACGGCGGCAGTCGCCACAATAATGACATATTCGGGATGCTTCACCCAACCCAGCGGATAGTGACCGAGCAGAATGTCGCGAACCGAGCCTCCACCAATGGCGGTGGCGGTAGCAATAATAATTACGCCGAATGTATCCATGCGACGACGACCCGCAGCGAGTGCGCCCGTCATGGCCTCGGCAGTGATGCCAATTAAATAAAGAACGTGCAACAGCATGATTTCCCCCTAATTTACTGGGGGCGAAGATTAACGATTTGTGCGCTGTATCACGATTGAGATTTTCTAAGGCATTACACGATTAATAAATTTTAGTAATGATTCTAAATTTATGATTAATAATTATTTATTATAAATATCAATAAATTGAACATCATTTTTGTGGTTTATTGTATACGAGGTTTTTCTGTTTTGACTTAGATAAATTACCTGAACGGCGCCCTGGACGCGCCGCCGGTGAGTCATTTCATTGTGGCTGCTGTGCGGTAAGTTGTGTGATGAAGCGCTGACGCGAGCGTTCCACATACTGTTGCAAGCCATTGGAATCAAAGAATGCCTGTGTATCGCCGTTGCGAAGTTGCTGTCGTTTCTCCAGTAGCCCGAAGCGGTCACCTTTGTTGGCAATAAAGATATCAACATGCTGGGCGGCCAGTGTTTTAAAGCTGCTCTGAATATCAGTAACCAGGTCAGGGTAATTTTTGTTGTTAATCAGCAGATAGTCAGGTGTGGCGAGACTATCTGCGTAAATTAGCGTCTTGCCGTTGCGGAGCGTTACGCGCCAGGAGGTTGAGCCGGGCAGATGTCCAGGCGTGAATAGTGCTGTCACGGTTACCCCTCCGAGGCTGATGCTTTCCTGGTTGTGGATAATTTTATCAGTGGTGACGAGCGGGAAGGGGAGCGCATCGCCAAGCGCAAAATCCTGTCGTCCACCCCTCGCCATCTGATCGGCGTTGGGTTGACTGGCGACCAATTGTGCGCCGCTCCACGCTTTCAAACGTGCCATGCCCCCCGCTTGATCCAGCCGCGCATGGCTGCTCAACAGATAGCGCACGTCAGTGAAGCGAAATCCTGCCGCTTCAATATTCGCTTTAATTTGCGGTGCGCTTTCATCCAGCCCCGCATCAATAAGAATATGCCCTGCCGGAGTGGTCAGCAGAATAGAAGAGAGATTTTCCGTACCGACATACCACACGCCTTCTGTGATTTGAAACGGCTTCATAGGCTTAGCCCACGCTTTAAACAGTGATAACGGAGGCGCGGGTGATAACGGTTGTGAAGGATCTAATGCCGCCATGGCAGGAAGTGCTGATGTTGAAAATATACATACAAAGAATAATACATAGCGATTCATAATGTTCTCCTGATTGAAGCGCCCGCAGTATACCTGGCAGTAATTTAGTCAGGTTCAATAAGAGAGACGTTTAATGAACTTGCTGCAAATGGATATGAACCTGTTAAAAGTACTGTATGTGCTGCTGGAGACGAGCTCTACGGGGAAAACGGCGCAAAAGCTGGCTTTGTCGCCTTCTGCGGTGAGTCATGCGCTAATGAGATTGCGCGATGCGCTAAACGATCCGTTGTTTCGACGGGAGGGGAACCGCCAGATTGCTACGCCTTATGCGCAGGCGCTGCGTGACAAGTTGGCGCCTGTGTTTGTTTCGCTTAATGAGGAGCTGTTTGGCGATAAAGAGAACGGCTCCCGTTGTTTCCGGGTGGTACTTCCTCCCGCATTGAACGCGCTGCTTACGCCCGTTCTCGCAGAGAAAGGTCATCTTCATCAGGCGGTGATCGAGTGCCTTCCTTTTGCCCGCCGACCCTGGCGTGATGAACTGTTGGATAGCTCGGTTGATTTGGTGCTGGCAATTGGCGACCATCAAAAGCAGGTCAGCGCTCTGCATTACGAGCGGGTGGGGACGACGCGTTTGATCGCGGTTTATGGCGCGCCATTGCGTTCACGTCTGGAGAATGCCGCAGCGTTGAATTTTGCTGATCTGCAGCATTATCAACACATTTACTGTTTGCCGTGGACAAAAGAGAACAACGAACTGGACAGGCAGCAGGCTCGTGCCGGGTTTGAACGTCCGTTGGCGTTTGTTTGTCATGATTACAGTCAACTTGCGCCTGCTGTCCAGTCGGCGCCGCTAATGGCGATTGTACCGCGCCCCTGGTATGAAAATTTATCCGATAAGCGCGGTCTTTTTGTCCTGCCGCTTGCCGGGGAGCAGGCGGAAGGCGCTATTTTTATGCAGTATCGGGCTTCGACGGTAGAGTGGAAGCGACGCCTTATCGACGCTATTCGCCGGAAATTAAAAACGTACTACCGATAAACGCGAGAGCCCGCATAAGGCGGACTCTGTGACATATTGAGCGCCAGAATTATTCAATATTCTGGATCTGCTCGCGCATTTGCTCGATCAACACTTTTAATTCAATAGCGGAGTTAGTTACATCAGCGTTGATGGATTTAGAGGCCAGGGTGTTCGACTCACGGTTAAATTCTTGCATCATGAAGTCCAGACGGCGACCTACCGCCTCTTTTTTCTTCAGAATGTTGTAAGTCTCTTTGACGTGCGCTTCGAGACGATCCAGCTCTTCCGCCACATCAATGCGCTGCGCCATCATCACCAGCTCTTGCTCCAGACGGTTGTTTTCCAACTGAACCTGAGCATCTTCCAGCTTCGCGACCAGGCGTTCACGCTGCCATTGCAGGATTTCCGGCATATGCGCGCGGACTTTCGCTACTTCGGCGCTGACGCCTTCCAGACGTTGTTCAATCAGCGCTTTCAGCGCCTGGCCTTCCGTTTCGCGCGCGACGATAAAGTCATCCAGCGTACCGTCCAGTGCGGCTAAAATTTCTGCGGCAATCGCGTCCAGATCCTGCTCTTGCGCCGCCATGACACCTGGCCAGCGCAAAATATCAACCGGATTGATTTCCCCTTCGTCGCTCTGCATTTTGACCCAGTTTGCGGCGCTAACTAATTGTTTCGCGAGCTTTTCATTCAGAATAAGCTCGCCTTGCGCGCTGGCATCGGGTTCAAAACGCAGCATACATTCGACTTTGCCGCGCGTCAGGCGTGTACGAATGCGTTCGCGCACGACGGGTTCAAGACTACGGAACTGTTCCGGCAGACGAAAGTAAGTTTCCAGATAACGCTGGTTTACCGAGCGCATTTCCCAGGTCGCGCTACCCCATTCACCCTTGATTTCACGCCGGGCGTAGGCGGTCATACTGCGGATCATAGATGTTCCCGTTTTTAAAGGAGAGATGAGGGGATTATAGCTATCCATGCCTTGTCAGGATAGGAATAACCATCGGAAGTCCGTATAATGCGCAGCCACATTCGTTTTAAGCCGGAGATCTCAATATGCGTCCAGCAGGCCGTAGCGCTAATCAGGTGCGTCCCGTAACCCTGACCCGTAACTATACAAAACACGCTGAAGGCTCGGTACTGGTCGAATTTGGAGATACCAAAGTGTTGTGCACTGCCTCCATTGAAGAAGGCGTTCCACGTTTTCTGAAAGGACAAGGCCAGGGGTGGATCACCGCAGAGTATGGCATGTTACCTCGCGCTACCCATACCCGTAATGCGCGCGAAGCGGCAAAGGGTAAGCAGGGCGGTCGTACTATGGAAATTCAGCGTTTGATCGCGCGTGCGCTGCGTGCGGCGGTCGATCTGAAAACGCTCGGCGAATTTACCATTACGCTGGACTGCGATGTAATCCAGGCAGATGGCGGTACGCGTACAGCGTCTATTACCGGTGCCTGCGTGGCGTTGGCGGATGCGCTGAATAAATTGGTTGCCAACGGTAAGCTGAAAACCAATCCGATGAAAGGCATGGTGGCGGCGGTTTCCGTAGGCATCGTTAACGGCGAAGCGATCTGCGATCTGGAATATGTTGAAGATTCCGCCGCAGAAACCGACATGAACGTCGTGATGACTGAAGACGGCCGCATTATTGAAGTTCAGGGTACCGCGGAAGGCGAGCCGTTCAGCCATGAAGAACTTCTCACTTTGTTGGCGCTGGCCCGAGGGGGAATTGAATCCATTGTGGCGACGCAGAAGGCGGCGTTAGAAAATTGATTTTAAGGCGACTGAAAAGTCGCCTTTTTTTTGTCCGTAAATTTCGTAAATGATGAAAGTAAGAAAAGGAGCGAATCCATGAAACCGTATCAGCGCCAGTTTATTGAGTTTGCGCTTAACAAGCAGGTACTAAAGTTTGGCGAGTTTACGCTGAAATCCGGGCGCAAAAGCCCCTATTTCTTCAACGCCGGGCTGTTTAATACCGGGCGCGACCTGGCGTTGTTAGGCCGTTTTTATGCCGAAGCGCTGGTGGATTCCGGTATTGAATTTGATCTGCTGTTTGGCCCCGCGTACAAAGGTATTCCGATCGCGACGACGACGGCGGTTGCGCTGGCGGAACATCACGATAAAGACCTGCCGTACTGCTTTAACCGCAAAGAGGCAAAAGATCATGGCGAAGGCGGGAGTCTGGTGGGCAGCGCGCTACAGGGCCGCGTGATGCTGGTGGATGACGTGATTACCGCAGGTACGGCGATTCGCGAGTCGATGGAGATTATTCAGGCGCACAGGGCTACACTGGCTGGCGTACTGATTTCGCTGGATCGTCAGGAACGTGGCCGCGGCGAGATTTCCGCGATTCAGGAAGTGGAGCGCGACTATGGTTGTAAGGTTATCTCCATCATTACGCTGAAAGACCTGATTGCCTATCTGGAAGAAAAACCTGATATGGCTGAGCATCTGGCGGCTGTGCGAGCATACCGGGAAGAATTTGGCGTGTAAGCGAATTGCCCGGTGGCGCTTTACCGGGCCTATATTTCTGTCGCCTGGATAAGGCGTGAGCCACTATCCAGTCAGCGTTACTGCAACTGCGCGGCAATGAGCGGCCAGCGGGCGTCGAAATCGTCCGTTGGGCGGTATTTAAATTCGCTACGCACGAACCGTGAAAGCATACCTTCACAGAAGGCTAACAGCTGGCTTGCCAGCAGATTTTTATCCGTCGTGTAGCCTTCGCCTTCACGCATTCTTTTTTCTCGTAGCACCTGGCGGAGCTGCGCTTCGATGCGTTCAAAAAGCTGATTAATGCGCCCCTGCAGGCGATCCTGTTCAAACATCAGCGCATGCCCGGTAAGAATGCGCGTCAGGCCAGGGTTGCGTTCGCCAAAACCCAGAATCAGTAACACAATCAGGCGCAAACGCGTGCTGGTGTCTTTTTCATCTTTTAAAATCAGATTGATACGGGTAATCAGACTATCTTCGATAAACTCAATCAGGCTATCGAACATGCGGGTCTTGCTGGGAAAATGGCGGTATAGCGCCGCTTCGGAAACGCCGACCGAGGCCGCCAGTTTTGCCGTCGTGATGCGTTGGCTTCCATCGCTGGATTCAAGCATCAGCGCCAGTGACTGAAGTATTTCTTCGCGACGATTCCTTTTCGCAGTTTGTTTTTCTGCCATGTTACAAAATACCCCTGAAAATAAGCACTTGCCAGGCGAGCACCCACGCTATAACCGCAAACTCAGCGCTTGCGGCAGTATTATGACGTTATGGGGATGCGTAAAATTTACTTACGGCCAGAATGACCGAAGCCGCCCTCGCCACGTTCGGTGGCGTCAAATGCTTCCACCAGATTAAATTCGGCCTGAACGACCGGAACAAACACCATTTGCGCGATACGTTCGCCCGGTTCAATGGTAAAACTGTCCTGACCACGGTTCCAGATCGAAACCATCAGTTGCCCCTGATAATCGGAATCAATCAGCCCGACCAGGTTGCCCAGCACGATACCATGTTTATGGCCCAGGCCAGAACGCGGCAACATGACTGCCGCCAATGATGGATCGGCGATATGAATGGCCAGTCCGGTAGGCACCAACGTCGTTGCGCCAGGCGCCAGTTCTACGGCGTCGTCGAGACAGGCGCGCAGGTCAAGCCCGGCAGAACCAGAA
Organism: Salmonella sp. K21076; assembly: GCF_039650795.1. Classification (NCBI taxonomy): domain Bacteria; kingdom Pseudomonadati; phylum Pseudomonadota; class Gammaproteobacteria; order Enterobacterales; family Enterobacteriaceae; genus Salmonella; species Salmonella sp. K21076. The sequence continues at coordinate 305,806 of NZ_JBCLYA010000047.1, read as the reverse complement.
GTAGCATAAGTCGGCAGCGGAAACTGCTGACCAACACGCGGGTCCAGAATCTTAACGTCGATTTTTTTCATCATAACGGGTCACGATCTCGTCGAGTAATAATTGGCCCAGGAGTTCTTTTCGCTCAAGCGGTAAGACTTTATCTCCATCCTGCCAGAAAAGGTGTAAAGCGTTTTTATCGCTATTAAATCCCTGATTTGAAAGAGAAACATCATTTGCACAAATCAGGTCAAGGTTCTTACGGGTACGTTTTTGCCGGGCGTATTCTTCCACATTATTCGTTTCCGCGGCAAACCCAACAACGTAGGGGCGATTGTCACTGAGTGCGGCCACCCCGGCGACAATGTCCGGGTTTTTGACCATTTTTATTATTAATTCATCACTTTGCGCCGCCTGTTTTTTGATTTTTTCACTGGCAATAGTCTCTGCGCGATAGTCAGCCACGGCGGCGCAGCTAATGAAAATATGCTGCTGTTGAACGGCGGCCTGAACAGCGGCTTCCATGTCCAGCGCGGTTATGACATCAACCCGTTTTACAAAAGGCGGCATCGGTAACGAAACGGGACCGGAGACCAGCGTGACATTTGCGCCGCGACGCGCTGCGGCCGCCGCAATAGCGAAGCCCATTTTACCGGAGCTGTAGTTGGAAATATAACGCACCGGGTCGAGCGGTTCGCGCGTCGGGCCTGCCGTAATCATGATATTAAGATGTCGCAGATCGTTGACGGCAGCGAAATGCGCGGCGGCCTTATCAACGATAGCTAATGGGTCCAGCATTCGGCCTGGGCCTACATCGCCGCACGCCTGACTGCCGCTATCCGGCCCCCAAATGAACAGGCCGCGAGAGGCGAGCACCTCCAGATTATGTTGCGTGGCGGCAGCGCGGTACATCTGTTGGTTCATGGCCGGAAGAACGGCCACCGGGGCTGGCGTCGCCAGGCAGATGGTGGAGACTAAATCATTAGCCATACCCGATGCTACACGGGCGATCAGATCGGCGGTCGCGGGGGCAAGAATCACCAGGTCGGCCCATTTCCCCAACTCGATATGCCCCATCGCAGCTTCGGCGGCAGGGTCAAGCAGACTGTCGGATACGGGATAGCCCGACACGGCCTGTAAGCTCAGGGGGGTAATAAAGGCTTTTGCCGCCTCGGTCATTGCCACGCGCACGTCAGCGCCGCGCTCACGTAAACGGCGCACCAGCTCCGGCGTTTTATACGCAGCGATACCGCCGCTAACGCCGAGAACAATTTTTTTACCGGCCAGGCTCATCATGTCTTTCCTGTTGGGTGACTTTGAAAGGCGGCTATTTTATCACAATCTCTACGGCGTCGTGTCTTTGCCTGCGCTCCACTTTGCGAGGCGCTACGCAAGAACAAAATCGGGGCGTCGATCTCTCCCAAAGGCTGTGCCACTATGCCGCTTCCTTAAAAAAGGAGGTGCGCGTATGGATACGTTGGACGAATTATTGCCGCGTGAAAAAATGCTCAGATCCGGCATTGCTTCCCTCAGCGACGTGGAACTGCTGGCGCTTTTTTTACGTACCGGCACGCCGGGAAAAGATGTTATGACGTTGGCAAAAGAGATATTGCAGCACTTTGGGTCGCTGTATGGCCTGCTGTCGGCGGACTTTGCGCAGTTTCGCGGCGTAAACGGCATCGGCCTGGCGAAATTCGCGCAGTTGAAAGGCATTGCTGAGCTGGCAAGGCGCTATTACAGCGTGCGCATGAATGAGGAAAGTGCGTTGCTGAGTCCGGAAATGACGCGGGAATTTCTGCAAAGCCAACTGACGGGCGAAGAGCGTGAGATCTTTCTGGTGATCTTCCTAGATGCCCAGCACCGGGTGCTTCAGCACAGCCGCCTGTTTTCCGGCACGCTTAACCACGTAGAGGTGCATCCGCGTGAGATTGTTCGGGAAGCGATTAAACTCAATGCTTCAGCGGTCATTCTGGCGCATAATCACCCTTCAGGCTGCGCAGAGCCAAGTAAAGCAGATAAACTTATCACTGAGCGCGTGATAAAGTGTTGCCAGTTTATGGATATCCGGGTGCTCGATCACCTGATAATTGGGCGCGGAGAGTACGTTTCTTTTGCCGAACGCGGCTGGATTTAAGATTCTTTGCGCGATCCATCGGGATCTTTGTCTGTTCGGGACTTGAGCATATCGCCGGGTCAGCGTATACTACGCCACCTTTGAGAATCTCGGGTTTGGCATTTGGGCCTGGCAATCGAGAGTTCAATAGAACTGCGCGATGACCAGGCTGTAAAGCCTGACGAGGCGCCGATACCCCATACGAAGCTCGAGCTAATTTGATTTTTGGAGAATAGACATGTCCCGAGTCTGCCAAGTTACTGGCAAGCGTCCGGTGACCGGTAACAACCGTTCCCACGCACTGAACGCGACTAAACGCCGTTTCCTGCCTAACCTGCACTCTCACCGTTTCTGGGTTGAGAGCGAGAAGCGTTTTGTCACCCTGCGTGTATCTGCTAAAGGTATGCGTATCATCGATAAAAAAGGCATCGAAACAGTTCTGTCTGAACTGCGTGCCCGTGGCGAAAAGTACTAAGTACTAAGAGGAAATAAATCATGGCTAAAGGTATTCGTGAGAAAATCAAGCTGGTTTCTTCTGCTGGTACTGGTCACTTCTATACCACTACGAAGAACAAACGTACTAAGCCGGAAAAACTGGAACTGAAAAAATTCGATCCAGTTGTCCGTCAGCACGTGATCTACAAAGAAGCGAAAATCAAATAATTCTCGCTTTGATGTAACAAAAACCTCGCTTCGGCGGGGTTTTTTGTTTTCTGGCCGTCCCCATATTAATGAGACCTGCCACACAGCCGGAGACGTTATGCCTGAATTACCCGAAGTTGAAACCAGCCGCCGGGGTATTGAACCTCATTTAGTTGGCGCTACTATCCTGCACGCCCATATCCGTAACGGTCGTCTGCGCTGGCCGGTTTCAGACGAAATTTATCGTCTGAGCGACACACCCGTCCTTAGCGTTCAGCGTCGTGCTAAATATCTACTGCTGGAGTTGCCTGACGGCTGGATAATTATTCACCTGGGGATGTCGGGAAGCTTGCGGATACTGTCGGAAGCGCTGCCGGCGGAAAAGCACGACCATGTCGATTTGGTGATGAGCAATGGCAAAATTCTACGTTATACCGATCCTCGCCGCTTTGGCGCCTGGTTATGGACCAAAGAGCTGGAAGGACATAACGTACTGGCGCATCTGGGACCGGAGCCGCTAAGCGATGAGTTTAATGGCGAATATTTGCAACAGAAATGCGCGAAGAAGAAGACGGCGATTAAACCCTGGCTGATGGATAACAAGCTGGTGGTCGGCGTGGGGAATATCTACGCCAGCGAGTCGCTGTTTGCCGCTGGTATTCACCCTGACCGCCTGGCGTCGTCACTCTCGACAGAGGAGTGCGACCTGCTGGCGCGGGTGATTAAAGCCGTTTTGCTGCGCTCTATTGAACAAGGCGGGACAACGCTGAAGGATTTTCTGCAAAGCGATGGGAAGCCGGGCTATTTTGCCCAGGAGTTGCAGGTGTACGGGCGCAAAGGCGAGCCGTGTCGGGTATGCGGTACGCCGATAGTCGCAACGAAACACGCACAGCGCGCGACGTTCTATTGCCGTCACTGTCAGAAGTAAAATGCCAGGCCCGGCAAGGAAGGAAACTTATTTCAACTTATCCATTAGCGCCTGATGCACATTGTCGGGCAGAAAGTGGGTCACATCGCCCTGATGGCGCGCCACTTCTTTGACCAGCGACGATGAAATAAACGACCACTCTTTGGACGGCATCAGGAAAACGCTTTCCAGTTGCGGCATCAGATGGCGATTCATATGCGCCAACTGCATTTCATATTCAAAATCCGCCACCGCGCGCAGACCACGAATCAGGATATTCGCCTGTCTGTCGCGGGCGAAATTGGCCATCAGGTCGCTAAAACCCACCACCTCTACGTTACCCAGGTGTGCGGTCGCTTTTTGCGCCAGCGCCACACGTTCGTTCAGGGTGAACATGGGTTTCTTGCCGGGGCTGGCGGCGATGGCCAGAATGACATGGTCGAACATCTGCGTTGCGCGCGTCACAATATCGAGATGACCGTTAGTAATCGGATCAAACGTGCCTGGATAAATCGCCCGTTTTTGCATGACAGCCCTCAATGCGTTTTCGGTGGCAGATAAGGTTCCAGCAGTTGCAGCAGACGCTGGAGCGCGCCCTGATTTTGATACAGCACTTCAACTGCGTGACGTCCGTAGAAATTACGATAATCAGCGTCGGTCAGTAAAGAGGAAACTTCTTTTGCCAGCGTAGCCGCATCGGTAATCGTGATAAGCCCGCTCGCCTGCTCCAGACGGGCGCAAATATCTTTAAAGTTAAAGGTATGCGGACCCATCAGTACCGGAATCGCATGAGCGGCGGCTTCCAGCGGGTTGTGACCGCCGCGTTCAACCAGCGAACCACCAACAAAGGCGAGATCGGCAATGCCATAGAGCAACATTAATTCGCCCATGGTATCGCCTACCACGACCTGGGTGCTGGCGGACGGCACTTCGCCCGAAGAGCGAGTGATGTAGCTTAACCCTGCCTGACGCACAAGATTGATAGCATCCGGGAAACGCTCCGGATGGCGGGGCACCAGAATCAGTAATAAATTCGGGAATTGATGTAATAACGCCTGGTGAGCGGCGATAACGATACTCTCTTCGCCATCGTGGGTGCTGGTGGCAATCCAGACCGGACGGTGCGGCGCCCACTGGCTACGTAGCGTAACGGCTTTAGCCGCCAGTTGCGGTGTAACTGAAATATCAAATTTCAGACTGCCGGTGACCGTGACCTGATTGTTCTTCGCGCCCAATGCCACAAAGCGTTCGCCATCTTCTTCGTTTTGCGCGGCAATCAGGGTGATACGGCGCAGGAGCGTACGGACAAACTTGCCAAGCTTCGCATAACCCGCGGCGGAGCGGGCGGAAAGCCGCGCATTAGCGATAACCAGCGGAATATGACGTTTGTGCAGCGCAGCAATCAGATTTGGCCAGAGCTCAGTCTCCATGATCAATACCAGCTTAGGATCAATCTTATTGAGGAAACGATTGAGCGCATCGGGCAAATCATAAGGTAAGTAAACGTGCTGAACATCGTTGCCAAAGGCGGACTGGACGCGCTCCGAGCCGGTCGGCGTCATGGTCGTTACGGTAATAGGCAGATCGGGATAGCGATGACGTAGAGCGCGGACCAATGGGATGGCCGCCAGAGTTTCGCCCACCGAGACGGAATGCAGCATGATTCCGCCCGGTTTCAACGGACGGCGGTAGAATCCGTAGCGTTCACCCCAGCGCTTACGATAGGCCGGCGCTTTACGTCCACGCACCCAAAGCCGTATCCAGATCAGAGGCTGAATAAGGTAGAGAAGAGCGGTGTAAAGCAATTCGAGCATAGTAAATAGCTGACTTATGGATGTGCTGGGGATTCTATGTATTTAGCCTGGGCTTTACCATTACTTTTCCCATTTTTGCGCCAAATTGGCTCAGAAGGGAGGATTCCAGGCGCTGAACCCCATTATTTTTGCATTTTTACGCAATCCATTGAAATTTGCCGCCCTTGTCGCCCCAGACAATGGGAATGACCATTCACAAGAGGGGGATAAATTATTATCTCTTTGAATTTATAATTAAAAAAATGATTGTGTATAAAAATTATTCGTATCGGATTGCTGCGAAAGAAGTGTTACACTAGCGCATCTAAAATGAGTGCGGTATTAGCCATCGGGTTGCTGTGAAGCCTGGGGCGGTAGCGTGCTTTTTTCTGCTTATTTATCCGGACAATTTCAACCAAAGAGTCGCTTGTGGAAAAGCCATTTCGAAGAATTCTGATTATAAAAATGCGTTTTCATGGAGACATGTTACTTACCACTCCTGTCATCAGCACGCTGAAGCAGAATTATCCCGATGCAAAAATCGATGTGCTTCTTTACCAGAACACCATACCGATATTGTCGGAAAATCCGGAGATTAATGCACTCTACGGCATCAGTAACAAAGGCGCAGGAACAAAAGAGAAGATCAAAAACGCGCTATCGTTAATCAAAAAATTGCGTGCTAACTCGTATGATCTGGTCGTCAATCTCACCGATCAGTGGAGCGTGGCGCTTATTGTGCGTTTTTTAAACGCAAAAATAAAAATCTCGCAAGATTTCGGTAATCGTCAGTCTGCTTTATGGAAAAAAAGCTTTACACATTTAGTACCTTATGCGGGAGAACATGCTGTTGAGCGCACATTATCCGCGCTAAAGCCGTTAGCGCTAAAACAGTATGTCACGGAAACCACCATGAGCTATCGCCCGGAACATTGGGAAAACATGCGACAACAGCTCAAACAACTTGGTGTGACCCGACAATATGTTGTTATTCAGCCTACGGCACGGCAGCTATTTAAGTGCTGGGATAATGATAAATTCTCGCAGGTTATTGATGCCGTGCAGCGCCGCGGTTATCAAGTTGTACTGACGTCAGGCCCGGCCGCAGACGAGATGGCCTGCGTGGATGCTATTGCATGCGGCTGTGAGACAAAACCGGTTACTGGTCTGGCGGGTAAAACTCGCTTTCCTGAATTGGGCGCATTGATTGACCATGCGGATCTCTTTATCGGCGTTGATTCGGCCCCCGGTCATATTGCCGCAGCAGTCAAAACGCCGGTCATTTGTCTTTTTGGCGCGACGGATCATGTATTCTGGCGTCCCTGGACCGACGACATCATTCAGTTTTGGGCAGGAAATTATCAGCCGATGCCTGAACGGCATGAGCTTGATCGTAATAAAAAATACCTTTCCGTGATTCCGGCTGAAGATGTTATCGCCGCGACGGAAAAAATGCTGCCGCATGAGGCACGCCCCATAGATTTGGACAGCCTGCTATGAGAGTTGCCTTTTGCTTATATAAATATTTTCCTTTTGGCGGTCTGCAGCGTGATTTTATGCATATTGCTCAAACCGTGGCGGCGCGAGGTCATCAGGTTCGTGTTTATACTCAGTCATGGGAAGGGGAATGCCCGGATAACTTTGAATTAATCCGCGTGCCGGTTAAATCCCGGACGAACCACGGTCGTAACGCAGAATATTATGCCTGGGTGCAACACCATTTGCGCGACCATCCTGTCGATCGGGTGGTTGGGTTCAATAAGATGCCAGGCCTTGATGTGTATTACGCCGCAGACGTGTGTTACGCCGAAAAAGTCGCACAGGAAAAAGGATTTTTCTATCGCCTGACATCACGCTATCGGCATTATGCTGCTTTTGAACGCGCCACGTTTGAACACGGCAAGCAGACGCAACTATTAATGCTGACGAATAAGCAGATTGCTGACTTCCAAAAACATTATCAGACTGAAGCGGAGCGTTTTCATATTCTTCCTCCGGGGATTTACCCGGATAGAAAATATAGCCAACAGATCCCGAACAGTCGTCAAATTTATCGTCAGAAAAATGGTATCTCAGAACAGCAAAAATTACTGTTGCAAGTAGGGTCTGACTTTACCCGTAAAGGTGTGGATCGCTCTATTGAAGCGCTGGCATCGCTACCCGAATCTTTACGGCAAAATACGGTGCTCTGTGTTGTCGGGCAGGATAAGCCGAAGAAGTTTGCAGCACTGGCTGAAAGAAGCGGCGTCGGCACGAATGTGCATTTTTTCTCCGGACGTAATGATATTGCGGAGTTAATGGCGGCAGCCGACCTTTTACTGCATCCAGCCTATCAGGAAGCTGCTGGTATTGTTTTGCTGGAAGCCATTACTGCTGGTTTGCCGGTGTTGACAACCGCGGTGTGCGGTTATGCACATTATATTGTGGATGCAAACTGTGGCGAAGCGATGACGGAACCTTTCCGCCAGGATGCGCTAAATGAGGTTTTACTCAGAGCGCTGACACAGCCTTCCTTACGCAGCGCCTGGGCTGAAAATGCGCGGTATTATGCTGATACCCAGGATTTATACAGCTTACCGGAGAAGGCCGCAGATATTATCACAGGTGATTTAGATGGTTGAGCTGAAAGCGCCGTTAACCACACTATGGCGCGGTAAAGATGCTTTTGAGGAAGTGAAAACGTTACAGGGCGAAGTGTTCAGAGAACTGGAGATGCGTCGAACATTGCGGTTTGAGCTGGACGGCAAAAGCTACTTCCTGAAGTGGCATAAAGGCACTTCGCTGAAAGAAATTGTGAAGAACCTGATTTCGTTACGTATGCCTGTTCTGGGCGCTGACAGAGAATGGCACGCCATTCATCGTCTACATGAGCTGGGCGTTGATACGATGCACGGCGTTGGTTTTGGTGAAAAAGGCGTAAACCCGCTAACCAGAACATCATTTATTATCACCGAAGATTTAACGCCTACCATTAGCCTTGAAGACTACTGTGTTGACTGGGCTGTTAATCCACCGGACGCGCAGGTGAAGTGGATGATTATTAAGCGTGTTGCGACTATGGTACGTAAAATGCACGCCGGGGGAATTAACCATCGCGACTGTTATATTTGCCACTTTCTTCTGCATTTACCTTTCACTGGTCGCGAAGAGGATTTAAAAATCTCCGTAATCGACCTGCATCGCGCGCAGATACGTCAGCACGTTCCCCTTCGCTGGCGTGACAAAGATTTAATTGGGCTTTATTTTTCTTCAATGAATATTGGCCTGACTCAGCGAGATATATTCCGGTTTATGCGTGAGTATTTCTCACTCCCCCTGCGAGAGATTTTGCAAAAAGACTCGGGGTTGATTCATCAGGCGGATGTTAAAGCCGCTCGAATTAAAGAAAGAACAATAAGAAAAAATCTTTAAATTATTATACTGACTTATTATTTGATTTGGACTACATGTCATGAAAGTATTAATTATAAATGATACAGGTAACTCTTATCATTGGGGATGTTATGGAACATCGACTGCGATAAAAGAAAGTTTAAGGTTTCGTGGTATTAATGAAATAGTCACTTTCTCGTGCGAAGAAGGTAGTAAGATAGAAAACTCACCCAAAAAAATTCTGCTTGTGTACAGTAAGAATAAGTTAATAAGGAGGTTAGCTAGCCATTATTATAGCAAACATCTTCGCAGGAAATTACCTGATTTATGGGATTCATTATTAAAAAGTGATTGCGTTATAATAAATGGTGAAGGAACTATTAATAGTATTCATACGGCAACAAGATTTATATTTTTTATAATTCACGTTGCAAAAGATATACTTAAAAAAAGGTTTATCTAATAAATCACTCTTGTTATCCTAAATTGGGTAATGAGAAACAAATTTATTATTATAAGTGTGCTTATTCACGATGTAATTATGTTGCGGCAAGAGAAAAAAAATCGCATGAATTAATTACTAATATATTAGGCATTGATGCTACTTTATCTTTTGATAGCTTGCCGTTACTTGTCAAAAAGGTTGAAAGCGAAATTCCAGAAAGTTTGTATAAAGAAAAATACGTATGTTTATCTGGTGCGGTTAATTATAATAAAGAAAATTCATCTTTTATAGCTGGTGAGATTTTAAAGAAATATAAAAATCACAAATTAGTTTATCTTGTCGGCTCTCCATCTGGTATGAATAATGAGGAGCCAGATGTAATCGAAAGCCTGAAGAAATTTATGCCTGAACTAATTATTCATGATGCGAAGTCTTTTACTGAATGGCTATCTGTTATTAAGAACTCAGTAGTACTAATCTCAGGAAGGTACCATTATTCTATTGCGGCAATGTGTTTTGGTACACCAACAGTATGCTTTTCATCTAATACACCAAAATTGGATGAAATTAATAAGATGTTTAATTTACCAGGCTGTGTCAGAACACATGATGAATTTACTAAAGCGCTTAACGAAATTGACAATTTAACATGGCAACCACTTTCTAAAGAGATGTCTGACTTAGCTGAATACAACTATAATTTCCTTTAATTTATTGAGGTTGATTAATAGGTTATTATAATATTAACTTTCTAATTCATAAGAATATTATGAAAATAACGTTTGTTGGCGAAGCGGTATCTGGCTTCGGAGGGATGGAAACCGTTATTAGCAACGTTATCCATACGTTTGAAAATAGCTCTCCGAAAATCAACTGTGAAATGTTTTTCTTTTGTCGTAATGACAAAATGGATAAAGCATGGCTAAAAGAGATTAAATATGCGCAATCATTCTCAAATATAAAATTAAGTTTTCTTCGTCGATCTAAGCATGTTTATAATTTTAGTCAGTGGCTGAAAGAAACGTCACCGGATATTGTGATATGTATTGATGTCATCTCATGCCTTTATGCCAATAAAGCACGTAAGAAAAGTGGTAAACAGTTTACTATTTTCTCGTGGCCGCATTTTTCGCTCGACCATAAAAAACATGCAGAATGTATAACGTACGCGGATTATCATCTGGCCATCAGTAGTGGTATTAAAGAACAGATGATGGCACGGGGGATCTCAGAGCAAGATATTAGCGTCGTTTACAATCCTGTCTCTATTAAAACAATCATTGTGCCGCCGCCTGAGCGCGATAAACCCGCTGTATTTCTCTATGTAGGGCGTCTTAAATTTGAAGGGCAGAAAAGAGTTAAAGATTTATTTGATGGCTTAGCTCGTACGACAGGGGAATGGCAGCTACATATTATTGGTGATGGCTCAGATTTTGAAAAGTGCCAGGCCTATAGCCGGGAGCTTGGTATTGAGCAGCGTGTGATCTGGTATGGTTGGCAAAGCGCGCCGTGGCAAGTCGTACAGCAAAAAATAAAAAATGTTACCGCGTTACTACTTACCTCTGCATTTGAGGGATTTCCTATGACTCTGCTGGAAGCAATGTCATATGGAATTCCATGTATTAGTTCTGATTGTATGTCTGGTCCGCGCGATATGATTAAACCCGGTTTGAATGGTGAGCTTTACACTCCGGGTGCTATAGATGATTTTGTAGGACACCTTAATCGAGTCATTTCCGGTGAAGTAAAATATCAGCATGATATTATTCCCGGCACGATTGAGCGATTTTACGATGTGCTATATTTTAAAAATTTTAATAATGCGATATTCTCGAAATTACAAAAGTGATCACTATGAGCAGAAAATATTTTGAAGAAGAAGTCATTCAACAGACTTTAGATTATAACTATGCACAACATAGTGATGCTAATAAATTTAATATAGCTTATGGGATTGATAAAAACTTTCTTTTTGGCTGTGGTGTCTCTATTGCATCGGTTCTCATTGCTAACCGTGAGAAGGCGTTAGCTTTCCATGTTTTTACCGATTTCTTTGGCCCTGAAGATCAGCAGCGATTTGATGCATTAGCAAAACAGTACGCTACGCAGATTGTTGTTTATCTCATTGACTGTGAGCGATTAAAATCGCTACCCAGTACCAAAAACTGGACCTATGCAACATACTTTAGATTCATTATTGCCGACTATTTTTCAGATAAAACAGATAGAGTGCTTTATCTGGATGCAGATATTGCATGTAAGGGAAGTATTCAGGAACTTATTGATCTTAATTTCGCTGAAAATGAGATTGCGGCGGTTGTTGCTGAAGGCGAGTTGGAGTGGTGGACTAAGCGCTCGGTTAGCCTGGCAACGCCTGGGTTGGTTTCTGGCTATTTTAATGCCGGTTTTATTTTAATTAACATACCTCTTTGGACCGCAGAAAATATCTCTAAGAAAGCGATTGAAATGCTAAAAGATCCGGAGGTAGTACAGCGCATAACGCACCTTGATCAGGATGTATTAAATATATTGTTAGTGAATAAAGCGCGTTTTGTTGATAAAAAATTTAATACGCAATTTAGTCTTAACTATGAATTAAAAGATTCAGTTATTAATCCAGTTGATGCTGAGACTGTATTTGTTCATTATATCGGACCAACGAAGCCCTGGCATAGTTGGGGGGCTTACCCCGTGTCACAATATTTTTTACGGGCTAAGAGCAACTCACCATGGTCTCATTGTGCACTTTTAAATCCAGTCACTAGCCATCAGTTACGTTATGCGGCAAAGCATATGTTTAATCAGAAGCATTATACTTCGGGTATAAATTATTATATAGCCTACTTTAAACGTAAACTTCTTGAATAAAACCCATAGGTGATGTAATGGATTCATTTCCTGAGATAGAGATAGCTGAATATAAAGTTTTTGATGAAAGTAATAATAATGATGATAACGTATTAAACATTTCTTATGGCGTCGATGAAAACTATCTTGATGGTGTGGGGGTATCAATCGCTTCCGTTGTATTAAACAATAATATCCCGCTTGCTTTTCATATTATTTGTGACTCATACTCCCCGTGTTTTGTAAAATATATAGAGCGTTTAGCCGTACAGCATCACATTAAAATTTCTCTTTATCTTATTAAAGTAGAAAGCCTTGAAGTATTGCCCCAAACTAAAGTATGGTCGAGAGCAATGTATTTTCGTTTATTTGCTTTCGATTATCTCAGCAAGAAGGTAAACACCTTACTTTATTTGGATGCCGATGTTGTATGTAAAGGATCTTTGCAAGATCTTCTACAGCTTGATCTGACAGAGAAGATTGCTGCGGTAGTAAAAGATGTTGATTCCATCCAGAATAAGGTAAATGAGAGATTAAGCGCTTTTAATTTACAAGGTGGTTATTTTAACTCCGGCGTGGTTTTTGTTAACCTGAAATTATGGAAAGAGAATGCCTTAACTGAAAAGGCATTTTTACTTCTGGCAGGTAAAGAAGCTGACTCTTTTAAATATCCCGATCAGGATGTTTTGAATATTCTCCTACAGGATAAAGTTATTTTTCTACCTCGACCATATAATACCATTTATACTATCAAAAGTGAGTTGAAAGATAGGTCACATAAAAAATATAGCAATATAATTAATGATAATACTATTTTAATTCATTATACGGGCGCTACAAAACCATGGCATGCCTGGGCAAATTATCCTTCAGTTATCTATTATAAAAATGCACGACTGAACTCGCCCTGGAAAGATTCTCCTGCAAAAGATGCGCGTACCATAGTTGAATTTAAGAAGCGATATAAACATCTTCTCGTGCAGGGGCATTATTTTAAAGGCCTTCTGGCTGGAAGCGCATATCTTTATCGTAAACTTTTCCACAAATAATTCCCTTCCCTAAATCTCCATTATGATTATTGAAAAAAAGGTTAAAAACTATACCGTCTTTGTCAAAAAAGACGGTGAAAAATATATTGAGATATTCAAAGATTTTCTATCTTATAATCATCAGGTTATTAAAGTCTTCCGTAATATAGAAGATACAAAAGTTGTATTGATTAATACAGACTACGGAAAATATATTCTCAAAGTATTTAGTCCAAAAGTAAAAAGTACTGAACGCTTTTTCAAATCGTTAGTAAAAGGAGATTACTACGAAAAGCTTTTTCATCAGACAGATCGCGTGCGGCGTGAAGGGTTTGCGGCGCTTAATGATTTTTACCTGCTGGCGGAGATTAAAACATTACGCTATGTAAAAACATACGTGATGATAATTGAGTATATTGAAGGTATTGAACTTGTTGATATGCCAGAAATTTCTGACGAGGTGAGAGGGAAAATCAAACAGTCGATATATTCTCTGCATCAGCATGGTATGGTTTCGGGCGATCCCCATAAAGGTAACTTTATCCTGCAAGGTAATGAGATCAGAATTATCGATTTGTCCGGAAAAAGACCTTCCAGGCAACGAAAAGCAAAGGATCGTATTGATTTAGAAAGACATTATGGTATCAAAAATAATGTGAGAGATATTGGATTTTACTTATTGATTTATAAGAAAAAACTTCGAAATTTCTTGCGTCGTATTAAGGGTAAGGAAAAGCGCTGATCAATGTAGCACGTTTGGTTTAATTTAAGGGGCTGACTGACTTTTATTTGCTGCAGCGTTATGACATACTTGAGAGAATTTGAGATGTAATATTAGCTATTGAATATAACATTTATTTATAGGTTGCATGATAAACATACGAGTTTTTTATGGGCAGCGTTAACTTCATAACTCACGCCGATGTTCTGCAACTTATTGCGAAAAGAACGGCTGAAGATTGTATTATTTTTCTTTCTGGCCCTACGTCCAGAAAGACGCCGCTGTCCTTGTTACGAATGAAAGATGTCATTGCAGTCAATGGTTCTGTTCAATATTTGCTAAACAATAACGTCAAGCCATTTTTGTACCTTCTGACGGATGTTCGCTTCCTCCATCGCCGGCGCGAAGATTTTTATAACTTTAGCCGTAACAGTCAGTTTACTATCGTCAATCTTGATGTGTACGAACAGGCTTCAGTGGATGATCAAAAATATATTGAAGAAAACTGTTTAATTATTCGCTCCTTTTATCGCCGAGAAAAAGGGGGCTTTTTAAAGAAAATTAAATTTAATATCCTCAAGCGGGTTCATAAAGCATTACTTATTTCAGTTCCTCTTTCGAAAAGAGGACGACTGGCTGGATTTTGTAAGGATATCAGCATCGGGTATTGCTCTTACCATACTATTGCTTATACCGCTATTCAGGTTGCCTATTCCCTCAAGTATGGCCGTATTATATGTTCTGGGCTTGACTTAACAGGGAGTTGCCCACGTTTCTATGACGAATCTACCAGCCCTATGCCATCTGAGCTTAGTAAAGACCTGTTTAAAATACTGCCATTTTTTACTTTTATGAGAAAAAATGTGAGTGATTTAAATATCTTTAATTTATCAGATGATACTGCAATTCATTACGATATTATTCCATATATTACAGCCTCGGAACTTGAAGATGAAATATATTACGATAAAATTGTCTAGACACTAGATAAATCATTATTTTGCGTTGCTTCGGCACGCATTTCTTTTTCTATAATATATCTTTTCTATAAAGTTAACTATTCTGGATTATAGCTATTATGATTAAAAAAATCATATTTACTGTTACTCCTATATTTTCAATTCCTCCTCGTGGCGCGGCTGCGGTAGAAACCTGGATTTACCAGGTTGCAAAACGATTATCAATACCGAATGCTATTGCTTGTATAAAGAATGCCGGCTATCCTGAATATAATAAAATAAACGATAACTGTGATATTCATTACATTGGGTTTAGTAAAGTTTATAAGCGTCTTTTTCAGAAATGGGCTCGTCTCGACCCACTACCCTATTCCCAGCGCATCCTTAATATTAGAGATAAAGTGACTACCCAGGAAGATAGCGTCATTGTTATTCATAATAGTATGAAACTGTATCGGCAGATCAGAGAGCGCAATCCGAATGCAAAACTGGTTATGCACATGCATAACGCATTTGAACCAGAACTTCCTGATACGGATGCAAAAATTATCGTGCCCAGTCAGTTTCTTAAAGCGTTTTATGAAGAAAGATTGCCCGCCGCTGCTGTTAGTATTGTGCCTAATGGTTTTTGTGCTGAGACTTATAAAAGAAACCCACAAGATAATCTTCGTCAGCAATTAAATATTGCGGAAGATGCCACCGTTCTCTTATATGCCGGGAGAATTTCGCCTGATAAAGGCATCCTGTTGCTTTTGCAGGCGTTCAAACAATTACGTACCTTAAGAAGTAATATTAAACTTGTCGTTGTTGGCGACCCTTATGCAAGCCGCAAGGGTGAAAAAGCAGAGTATCAAAAGAAAGTACTGGACGCCGCAAAAGAGATTGGAACTGATTGCATTATGGCTGGAGGGCAATCACCTGACCAGATGCATAACTTCTATCATATAGCCGATCTGGTTATCGTGCCATCTCAGGTTGAAGAAGCATTTTGCATGGTGGCTGTAGAAGCGATGGCAGCAGGAAAAGCGGTTCTTGCCAGCAAAAAAGGGGGGATTAGCGAATTTGTGTTAGATGGCATAACGGGCTATCACCTCGCAGAACCTATGTCGAGCGACAGTATAATTAATGATATTAACCGTGCGCTTGCTGATAAGGAACGCCACCAGATTGCCGAAAAAGCAAAATCCCTGGTGTTTTCAAAATACAGTTGGGAAAATGTAGCGCAGCGTTTCGAGGAACAAATGAAAAGCTGGTTTGATAAGTGATTGAGTCCTGATGATGGAAAACGCGCTGATACCGTAATAAGTATCAGCGCGCTTTTTTATCTATTTCTTAGCGCCAGCAGAAAACCGGTAATGATACCAATTTGAGCAATATCGACCTGTTCAAAATTGCCACGAACGATATAAAAACCGACGAAAGATAAAAATAGCAAGAGATGAGCATTGTAGGGGCTTATCTCTACTTTCCTGAAGGTAGAGCTGGCTGTTTCCCTGATGATAGCGCCATATAAATAGGCCAGGCTCGCCAGACCCAATATGCCTGCACTAAACCAGATGTACAGAATGGTATTATGCGGACCGATAGATTCTTTAAAGGTCCACGTTGGATAATCGACAACGCGTTTATTATAAACACTATCATACACATCATTACCATAGCCGTAGCCCTTGATCGGGTTTTCCTGAATCAGTATCCACGCGGTGCCCTGGGTTCCGTTAGTATAACGATATGAGCTATCTGTCTGCTGTAATTTATAAAGTAAATGTTCTGGGTCTGGTTTGTTAGTATGTTGAGTGATAACCAAAGCGCCGATAATGGCTAATAAAATGGCACCAACTCCTATTAACTTCCATTGGCGATTCAGTATTGCCCATAGAACACCTACTATGAGCACTGCCAACCATCCCCCTCGCGATAGGGTTCCCAGGATAAAGAAAAGGTAGATAGCGCTAAGCACCAAAAAAACCAACTTAATTGAATTTTTTCTAAACAACCAAATATTCAATAATGCTGGAAATAAGAAAACCATGGAATCGGACATATGTCGATGCGCATAGCTTATGAATGGCATAATCCCTTTATTATAGTCCTCGATATACAGAATACTCTCTGCAAGGCAGCGAAGTCCTAAACTTGTTAAAAAGGAGAAAAGTACTATTTTCGCAATCGTTTCTTTTGTTTCATCTTTTAATAGTACGGGAATTAATAAAGTATATAATAAGAAACCCTCCAGTACCGTATTTTCAAATTCTTTGAAACTTTCTTTCATATCTGGCGATATGAGTATGGAATAAACAAGGATTAATGATAATACTGCTGCGCTATAAAATACGCTATTTTTGAAAAGAGGGGGGAAACTTTTCGGTGAGCGTGAGACCTGATAAATCGCGGTGATAACCATAAGTATGATTATCAAATGTTTATAACGCGTAATACCATCCAGAAAATACGTGGCAACAAAAAGAAAAACCAGCGCTTTATTCCAGATCGGCTTCCATTTCTCTTTATTTAACGTTAATGATGTGGTTAGCATCTTTTCTCCACAATAGGTTTGGGATGAGACAGAGTCTCTTTAATGAATCTTTCCAAATACGCTTGTGGCATCTAAATTCGCCAGGTTTTGTTCTGGTGAGCAGCATGCCATTTGGTTCTTCCCATAACCTCCAATTAACCCAGGGTCCGTTGGGCCATATAGCGTAATATTCGGTCTGTCGAGCGCGGCGGTGAGATGGCTCAGGCCGGTATCAACCGATACGACAAATTTTGCGCCAGCCAGCACTCTAGCGACCTCCTCCAGGCTCATGCGCGGTAACACATCCACATAGTCAAAGCCTTCGGCCAGTCGTTTAGCACGAGCCTCCTCATGAGGCGCGCCCCAGGGAAGTTTTATCCGTAATCCGGTGTTGCCCACCAGGCCGATAAGCTCGCGCCAGTTTGCTTCCGGCCAGTGTTTATCATCGCGGGTCGTGGCATGTAAAAACACCGCATACGGATCGCTAACCGCCTGCTGGCAATGCAGAAAATGTTTTGCGATGGCATAATCGCCCTGCGACTGCGGTTTATCGTATCCCAGGCTTTTGGCGAACAGCTCGCGCGTCCGTTCAACCGCATGTTGTTGCTTTGCGATATGGTGTTTACGGTTATAAAACAGGCTGGCCAGCGGTTCGCGGGCGGTACTCCAGTCCATACCGTGCTTTATCCCATGCGCCAGACGCGTCACCAGCGCCGCGCTTTTTACCAGCCCCTGCGCATCAATCACAGCGTCGTATTGGTATGCGCATACCGCCCGATGAAAGGCTATGCGTTCCGCTTTAATGGGCGCGGAAAACCAGGCCTTGCGCCAACGGCGAATAGCGACGGGAATCACGCGATCGACAGCACTGTGCCAGGACGGAATTTGTGCAAACCCTTCTTCGACAACCCAATCAAATTGAATCCCCGGAATCGCCTGTTGCGCGTCGGTAAGCGCAGGCAGGGTATGTAATACGTCGCCCATCGATGATGTTTTAACGATCAAAACTCGCATTAAACGCCCTCTTCCGACAACAGCGAATGAAGCTCTTCCAGAACCCGCTGCGGCGTGATATCGATCAGGCTCTGGTGATAGCCTTGCGCCGTATCGCCTTTACGCACTTTGTGGTAACCCGTAATGAGACGAATCACCCGGGCCTTATGAGACAGCGGCGGCGTGAAATCCGGGCTACTTGGGCCATACAACGCGACCAGCGGGCGGTCGAGCGCCGCCGCGACGTGCATCAGCCCGGAATCGTTAGTGACGATGGCTTTACAGGCGGCTATCAGAATGACGGCCTGTTCCAGCTGGGTTTCCCCTGCCAGGTTGCGACACCATGCCTGTTGCTCGCTATTCAGCGCCGCCAGGATCTCATTTCCGGCTTCATGGTCTTTTGCCGAGCCAAACAGCACGACCTGATACCCTTCGTTAATGAGCTGCTTTGCCAGTTCGGCGTAGTGATAGTGCGGCCAACGTTTTGCCGGGCCAAATTCTGCTCCGGGGCAAAAGCCGATTAGAGGACGTTCAGAAGATAGCGAAAAATCGCTGTACATCAGCGATTTTTCACCCTCGCTAACCTGGAGCTGTGGCCAGAGCAGCGGCTGCGGCAGATCTTTCGCCGTGCGCATCACGCCCTTGTCATAGGCCAGCGCCACGTAGCGCTCCACCATCAGCGGCCAGGCGTCTTTATCAAGGACGCGCGCATCGTTCAGCAGGCCATAGCGCATTTCGCCACGCCAGCCGGTACGGTGCGGGATATTGGCAAAGAAAGGAATCAGCGCCGATTTAAACGAATTTGGCAGCACCCAGGCGCGATCGTAGCGCCTCTCTCGCAGGCTATGGCCCAATCTGCGGCGCTCGCCGATTTCCAGCGCGCCGTGGCCCAGCGGCATGGGTATCGCCTCGTTAACTTCCGGCATACGCGATAACAACGGACGGCACCAGGCTGGCGCCATCACGTCGATTATCGCCTGGGGATAGCGCGCTTTAAGCGTGCGATAGAGACTTTGCGACATCATCATGTCGCCCACCCAGGACGGGCCAATGACCAAAATTTTCATACTTACGCGTCGCGGTTCAGCCAGGCCATATACTCCGTGACGCCTTCGGCGACGGTCTTAAAGGGTTTGTCGTAGCCCGCGTTGCGCAGATTGGTTAAATCCGCCTGCGTAAACGCCTGATAGCGACCTTTCAGCTTATCCGGGAACGGAATGTATTCAATGCTGCCTTTTTTATGGTATGCCAGCGTCGCGTCGGCGACGGCCTGGAAAGATTCCGCGCGGCCTGTGCCCAGGTTAAAGATGCCGGACTTGCCGCTTTCCAGGAACCACAGGTTAACGGCGGCCACATCGCCCACGTAAACGAAGTCGCGCTTGAAGTTTTCGCTGCCTTCAAACAGTTTCGGACTTTCGCCGTTGTTTAACTGTGTATTCAGATGAAATGCCACGCTTGCCATGCTGCCTTTATGGCCTTCACGTGGTCCATAGACGTTGAAATAGCGGAAACCGACAATCTGCGAGTTCGCTTCTGGCAGGATCTGGCGCACGTATTCATCAAACAGGAATTTAGAATAGCCGTAAACGTTAAGCGGTTTTTCGTATTCACGCGATTCGATGAAATCAGACGTGCGACCGCCATAGGTGGCGGCAGAAGAGGCGTAGAGGAACGGGATTTCGCGCTCAAGACAATAGTGCAGCAGCTCTTTGGAGTATTGATAGTTATTATCCATCATATACTTGCCGTCCCACTCGGTGGTGGAAGAGCAGGCGCCTTCATGGAAAATAGCTTCGATATCGCCGAGCTCTTCTCCGGACATAATCTGGATCAGGAAATCTTCCTTATCCATATAGTCAGCAATGTTCAGATCCACCAGGTTTACAAACTTGGTGCCGTCTTTCAGGTTATCCACCACCAGAATATCGGTGATACCTTTATCATTCAGGGCCTTAACGATATTGCTGCCGATAAAGCCCGCGCCGCCGGTAACGATGATCATAACTGTAACCTTTGAATTATGGTGTCAGAGACTGTCTCAGACATGAATGCTTTTATCATATCACTATTCATCCATTCACTGATAACTCGTGAGGATACGCGTGATTTATGCTGCATTTTAAAGAAGTGATGACGCGTCATCTCGTATCACCGTATAGCTTTGGGTAATATGTGCTGAAATTTGCCCAGTCTGGAGAATCGCAATGCGTGGGGATTTTTACAAACAGTTAACCAACGATCTGGAAACCGCCCGGGCGGAAGGATTGTTTAAAGAAGAGCGCATTATTACGTCTGCGCAGCAGGCGGATATCACCGTGGCGGATGGAAGCCACGTTATTAACTTTTGCGCCAATAACTATCTCGGGCTGGCGAATCACCCTGAGCTGATTAATGCCGCAAAAGCGGGCATGGACAGCCACGGTTTCGGTATGGCGTCCGTGCGTTTTATCTGCGGCACCCAGGACAGCCACAAAGCGCTGGAGCAAAAGCTGGCAAGCTTCCTCGGCATGGAAGATGCGATTCTGTATTCCTCCTGTTTCGACGCTAACGGCGGCTTGTTTGAGACGTTGCTGGGCGCGGAAGACGCTATTATTTCCGACGCGCTGAACCACGCGTCTATCATTGACGGCGTGCGTTTGTGTAAAGCGAAGCGCTATCGCTATGCCAACAACGATATGGTAGAGCTGGAAGCTCGGCTGAAAGAGGCGCGTGAAGCCGGCGCGCGTCATGTCCTGATCGCCACCGACGGGGTGTTCTCAATGGATGGCGTCATCGCCAATCTGAAAGGCGTCTGTGATCTGGCCGATAAATACGATGCGCTGGTGATGGTTGATGATTCTCACGCGGTAGGCTTTGTCGGCGAAAACGGTCGCGGTTCCCATGAATACTGCGACGTAATGGGCCGCGTAGATATTATTACCGGTACGCTGGGCAAAGCGTTAGGCGGCGCATCCGGCGGCTATACCGCGGCGCGTAAAGAGGTCGTTGAGTGGTTGCGTCAGCGTTCCCGCCCATATCTGTTCTCCAACTCCCTGGCGCCGGCAATCGTGGCGGCTTCTATTAAAGTGTTGGAGATGGTGGAAGCGGGCGCAGAACTGCGCGATCGCTTGTGGGCGAACGCCCGGCAGTTCCGTGAGCAGATGTCTGCCGCGGGATTTACGCTGGCAGGCGCGGATCACGCCATCATCCCGGTAATGCTGGGAGATGCGGTTGTCGCGCAGAAATTTGCCCGCGAACTGCAAAAAGAGGGCATTTACGTTACCGGTTTCTTCTATCCGGTCGTACCAAAAGGTCAGGCGCGTATTCGTACCCAGATGTCTGCGGCGCATACGCCTGAGCAAATTACGCGTGCGGTAGACGCGTTCACGCGTATTGGTAAACAACTGGGCGTGATTGCCTGAGGATGTAAGATGAAAGCGTTATCCAAACTGAAAGCGGAAGAGGGCATCTGGATGACCGACGTTCCGGAACCGGAAGTCGGCCATAACGATTTGCTGATTAAAATCCGTAAAACAGCCATCTGCGGCACTGACGTTCACATCTATAACTGGGATGAATGGTCGCAAAAAACCATCCCGGTTCCGATGGTCGTGGGGCATGAATATGTCGGCGAAGTGGTCGGCATCGGTCAGGAAGTGAAAGGCTTTAAAATCGGCGATCGCGTCTCCGGCGAAGGTCACATCACTTGCGGTCATTGCCGCAACTGCCGTGGCGGTCGTACTCACCTGTGTCGCAACACCACCGGCGTGGGCGTCAACCGTCCCGGCTGCTTCGCGGAATACCTGGTCATCCCGGCATTCAATGCGTTTAAAATCCCGG
Organism: Salmonella sp. K21076; assembly: GCF_039650795.1. Taxonomy (NCBI): domain Bacteria; kingdom Pseudomonadati; phylum Pseudomonadota; class Gammaproteobacteria; order Enterobacterales; family Enterobacteriaceae; genus Salmonella; species Salmonella sp. K21076. The sequence goes on along the minus strand of NZ_JBCLYA010000047.1, from coordinate 283,673 downwards.
ATAACATTTCTGATGATTTAGCCTCTATTTTCGACCCGTTTGGTAATGCGGTGCATACGGCGCTGTCTTTCGATCTGGTCGGCGAAGATGTACTGGTATCGGGGGCGGGGCCAATCGGCGTAATGGCCGCCGCGGTGGCGAAACATGTCGGCGCGCGTCATGTGGTGATTACTGACGTCAATGAATACCGTCTGGAGCTGGCGCGCAAAATGGGCGTCACCCGCGCGGTCAACGTCGCGAAAGAGAGCCTGAACGACGTCATGGCGGAGCTGGGAATGACCGAAGGGTTTGATGTGGGTCTGGAGATGTCCGGCGCGCCGCCGGCGTTTCGTACCATGCTGGACACCATGAATCACGGCGGTCGTATTGCGATGCTGGGGATTCCGCCATCAGATATGTCTATCGACTGGACAAAAGTCATCTTTAAAGGCTTGTTCATTAAAGGTATTTATGGTCGTGAGATGTTCGAAACGTGGTACAAAATGGCGGCGCTGATCCAGTCCGGTCTGGATCTGTCACCGATTATCACCCATCGTTTCTCTGTTGATGATTTTCAGAAAGGTTTTGACGCCATGTGTTCAGGCCAGTCAGGAAAAGTCATTCTGAGCTGGGATTAATATGTATATACCCAAAATAATTCGAGTTGCTTAAAGGCGGCAAGGGAGTGAGTCCCCAGGAGCATAGATAACTATGTGACTGGGGTGAACGACAAATCTGCCGGGAGCAGATTTGAACGTCGCGTGCGACGGCCCGTCAGGGCGAGGCCCATAGATGGGCCGAGTAATCCGTAGCCAACACATAAGCAACTTGAAGTATGAAGGGTATAGAGACCCAATGATATTTATCGGGTCTGATATACGTTTCATCGTAAAAGGTTGGTGTCATTCGCCAACCTTTTTTGTTAGGGAAAATCTGGAAAGCTGTAAAGAATTGTCATAGACATCAAGCATTCGTAATTGCGCTTTAATCTTATTTTACTCGCTAACGTCACGCCCTACTCTGAGTTTTGTGCTTGCTTTTTACTGTAAAAATTAATTATGGCGGCTTAATAGTTTCTTAATAGAGCCACAGTATAAAGGCAGGGTAAATTAAGGTTTTTCTGGTAATCGTTATGAAAAATAGTAAAACCAAAGTGAGTATCATTATCCCGTTATATAATGCGGGAGCGGATTTTAATGCTTGCATGGCGTCGTTAATCGCGCAAACGTGGTCGGCGCTGGAAATTATTATTGTGAATGATGGATCGACAGATCATTCCATTGAGATAGCAAAACATTACGCGGAACATTACCCGCACGTTCGACTGCTTCATCAGGCCAATGCTGGCGCATCTGTCGCCCGTAATCTTGGTTTGCAAGCGGCGACCGGAGATTATGTCGCCTTTGTCGATGCGGATGACCTGGTCTACCCGAAGATGTATGAAACGCTGATGACTATGGCGCTTAACGATGATCTGGACGTTGCGCAGTGTAATGCGGACTGGTGCGTCCGAAAAACCGGGCACGCCTGGCAATCTATTCCGACCGATCGTCTGCGTTCCACCGGGGTATTAAGCGGACCGGATTGGTTGCGTATGGCATTGGCCTCGCGACGCTGGACGCATGTTGTCTGGATGGGCGTTTATCGACGTGCGTTAATTACCGATAACAATATTACTTTCGTTCCCGGACTACATCATCAGGACATATTATGGTCGACGGAAGTTATGTTTAATGCCACGCGCGTACGTTATACCGAACAATCATTATATAAATATTTCCTGCATGATAATTCGGTAAGCCGTTTGCAAAGACAAGGCAATAAAAATCTTAATTATCAGCGGCATTATATTAAAATTACGCGGTTATTAGAAAAGCTCAATCGTGATTATGCCCGGCGTATTCCGATTTACCCGGAGTTTCGCCAGCAAATTACCTGGGAAGCGTTACGCGTTTGTCATGCGGTGCGTAAAGAACCTGATATTTTGACCCGCCAGCGTATGATTGCCGAAATTTTTACTTCTGGCATGTATAGACGGATGATGGCTAACGTCCGCAGCGCGAAAGCGGCTTATCAGACGCTGCTCTGGTCCTTCCGGCTGTGGCAATGGCGCGACAAAACCTTGTCGCACCGTCGTATGGCCCGTAAGGCGCTCAATCTGTCTTAGCGCTCATGTTTTTAGGCGCGGCGATTTTCCCCCAGCCTTGCCACTGGTGCTGAAACCAGACAATCACGGAACTTTGCGTAATGCTCTCGCCGATGACGCTGAAAAAGCGCGTAGCGTAGACTGGTTGCAGCGGTTTTTTCGGCTTGCACATCTTCACGCCGCGAAAGGGATTGCGCGGCGCGTCAATTTTCTGCGGCGTCAAATCAGGTCGAGACGTATCTACCTGCGGTTCGTTGAGCAGGCTGCCTGGACGTACCAGGGTGATATCTGCCGGCAGGCGATAAACCATCTGTTGCAGCACGCGAACCGTTGCGGGATGCGGATGACCAATCGCGATAGCGGAACCGTTGCGACGGGCCAGTTCGATAGTGCGATTAAACTGACGACGGATATCCGCCTCGTTTTGCGTATCGTCGAGGAACACTTTGCGCTTGATCACTTTCACACCCGTACCGGATGCCGCGCGCATCGCCTGGCTATTGCCAATCGTCATGCTGTCGAGAAAATAGAGATTGTAATGTTCCAGCGCCTGCATAACTTTTTGCATACCGAACAGGCTGGAAGTCATTGCGCTGCCCATGTGGTTATTAAGCCCAACGGCATACGGCACGTTGTTTACCGCCTCGCGGATAATGCGCTCGATCTCATCGCTGCTCATATCTGGTCGCAGCGTATCCTTCTCCAGCGGCTGTTTGCTTAGCGGCGCCATCGGCAGATGGATTAACACCTCATGCCCGCTATTGTGCGCTTTAGTCGCCATTTCGCGCGCGTGCGGCGCGTTGGGCAGTACAGCGACGGAGATGTTTGGCGGCAGCGCCAGAACCTGGTTTTCCGTGTGCGGGCGATAGCCAAAATCATCAATCACGATGGCGAGCTTGCCAGCGAAAACGGGATGTGCAAATGCCAGCAAAGTGGCCAGCGTGAGAATGGAGCGACGAAACTGAGGCAAAACTTATCTTCCCAACCACGGCTGTGGATTGACGGCCTGACCCTGGCGACGAATTTCGAAATAAAGCGAAGGTCTGCCCTGACCGCCGCTACTGCCCACAAGGGCGATAGGTTGTCCGGCGCGCACCTGCGCGCCTACGCTGACCAGCGCGCTCTGGTTATAGCCGTAAAGGCTCATATCACCTTTACCATGCTCCACGACCACCACCAGGCCATAGCCTTGCAGCCAGTCCGCCAGAATCACCCTGCCGTCGGCGATGGCTTTGACCTCGGTGCCTTCCGACGCGCCGATCACCATCCCCTTCCAACGTAGCTCACCCTGCAGCCGTTCGCCATAACGATGCAATATCGGGCCACGTACCGGCCAGTATGCCTGACCGCGAGGCGCGCCCAGACCGCCGGTGCGGGACATTAGCGAGCGCTCGCTTTCCGTCGGCTTATAGGTGCTGCCTTTACGCGAGGCTTCCTGCTGCTTATCGCGTACCGCCTGCGCTTCGCGGGCTTCACGCTCCGCTCGCGCTTTGGCCGCCGCTTCCGCCCGCGCGATACTGTTGCGTAGGCGTGATTCGTTGGCGCGTAGTTCGCTTAACTGTTGCTGGCCTTGCTGAATAGACGACTCCAGTCCGGCAAGCGTTTTCTTACGTTCATTACGCGCCTGTTCCAGCTTCGCCTGCTGAGCGCGCTGTTCATACAGCAACGTTTGTTGTTGGCTTTGCTTCTCTTCCAGCTCGGCTTTTTGCGTGGCGACCTGTTCGCGAGTCTGTTTCAGTTCGGCGATAGTCTCCTGGCGCGCCTGGTTCAGATAGCCGAAGTAGGCCTGCAGGCGTTGCCCACGCTGGCTCTCTTCTCCGCTAAGAATAAGCTGAATGCCGGTGTGTTCGCCCTGGCGGAAAGCGGCGTCCAACTGCGCAGCGAGATTACGCTCCTGGCTGGCTTTTTGCTGCTCCAGTTTGGCAATTGAGGCGTTCATCTCATCAATTTGCGCGTTTAACTGATCCAGAGTGCTTTGCGTTTCGCGCAGCTTACGCGCTGCGGCCGAGATGGCCTCTTCCTGGGTTTTCAGTTGTGCCAAGAGGCTGGCGCGCTGTTGCTGCTGCTGGCGTACGTCGCGTTCTTTCGCGGCGATATCGGCCTGAATAGATTTGAGTTGATCACGGTCATCCGCGTGGGCGGAAAAGGCGCACAACAATACGCCAGCGCTAAGTACGCTGGCGTAGAACAAAGGCCTGACTGAAAACGTTCTTGGTTTCACGGCCTGTTGAATGGTGTTAATCGCCTTTCCCCTCATGGGGAGGGATTATTCCACGATGAACAGCGGCTTACCAGTCATCTCTTGCGGGATTTCCATCCCCATCAGCGACAGCATGGTAGGCGCAATGTCTGAAAGTTTGCCGCCTTCGACCGCCTTCACGTTTTTCTCGCCGACATAAATCAGCGGCACCGGCAGGTTGGTGTGGGCGGTATGCTCCTGACCGGTCGCCGGATCGCGCATCTGCTCCGCGTTGCCGTGGTCCGCGGTAATCAACAGTTGTCCACCAACGGACTCAACCGCTTTTGTTACCTGTTCAATGCAGTTATCCAACGCTTCCACCGCTTTGATGGCGGCTTCCATCACGCCGGTATGACCGACCATATCGCCGTTTGGATAGTTACAAATGATGGTGTCGTACTTACCGCTTTCGATCGCCGCGACCAATTTTTCAGTCAATTCTGCAGAGCTCATTTCCGGTTGCAGGTCATAAGTGGCCACTTTCGGTGAGTTGATCAGAATACGCTCTTCACCAGCAAACGGTTCTTCTACGCCGCCGTTAAAGAAAAAGGTTACGTGCGCATATTTTTCCGTTTCGGAAATACGCAGCTGAGTTTTGTCGTTTTTCGCCATCCATTCGCCAAAGGTATTCGCCAGCGACGCTGGTGGGTAGGCAACGGCAGTTTTGATATCGGCGGCGTATTCGGTCAGCATCACGAAGTTCAGATTAACCACTTTCTTACGCGCAAAGCCGTCGAAATCAGCATTAACGAAAGCGCGGGTAATTTCGCGCGCGCGGTCAGCGCGGAAGTTCATGAAAATCAGCGTGTCGCCGTCTTCCATCGCCGCATCAGCCTGGCCCTCGGCGCGGATAACGGTCGCTTTGACAAACTCATCGTTTTCATCACGAGCGTAAGCGGCCTGCAGGCCAGCCACAGCGGTATCCGCCTGGAATTCGCCCTGGGCCAGGGTCATCAGATCATACGCTTTTTCCACGCGATCCCAACGGTTGTCGCGGTCCATAGCGTAGTAACGACCGACGATAGACGCCACGCGACCTTTGCCCAGCGCGGCGAATTTGTCTTCGAATTTTTTCAGCGAGGCTTCAGCGCTGCGCGGCGGCGTGTCGCGACCGTCGAGGAAGGCGTGCAGATAGATTTTTTCTGCGCCGCGCTCTGCGGCCAGCTCCACCATCGCCATAATGTGATCTTCGTGGCTGTGGACGCCGCCCGCGGACAGCAGACCCATAATATGAACCGCTTTACCGGCGTTTTTCGCCTGGTCTACCGCATTGGTCAGGACTGGGTTAGCAAAGAAAGTACGTTCTTTAATTTCAACGTCCAGACGCGTCAGGTCCTGATAAACGATGCGGCCTGCGCCCAGGTTAACGTGGCCCACTTCGGAGTTGCCCATCTGGCGGTCAGGCAGACCCACTTCCAGACCGGATGCGTCGATCAGGGTATGCGGACGTTTTGCCCACAGAGCATCCATCACCGGGGTTTTGGCGTTTAAGATAGCGTTATCCTGCTGTTCTTCACGGTAGCCGTAGCCATCCAGAATCACCAGTACCATAGGTTTTTTAGAAACCGACATTGCGACAACCTCATACTCAATAGACAAAATAATTGCGTAATTTTACTACAGCTGAATCGATAAAATAGCCTCAGAAGATCAAAGAAAGGGATCGCGCTGGCGTGAGAAGGCAAGTAATAGCGTGATTTTTTTTCGTAGCGCCCCGCAAAAATGCATTCCAGTGCACGCTCTGGCTGTATTTGCGCCACTGCGCAGGTATACTCCTTTCCTGGTTTTTTAATCACTACGTCGGGAGTTGTTACCCCCCATGCAAGAAATTATGCAATTTGTTGGCCGTCATCCCATACTGAGTATCGCCTGGATTGCGTTACTGGTGGCGGTTTTATTTACCACGTTCAAAGGTCTGACTTCAAAAGTTAAGGTGATTACACGCGGCGAAGCCACGCGCCTTATCAACAAAGAGGACGCCGTTGTTGTGGATTTACGTCAACGTGACGATTTCCGTAAAGGCCATATCGCTGGCGCGACCAATTTGCTGCCGAGCGAAATCAAAGCCAACAATGTTGGCGAACTGGAAAAGCACAAAGACAAGCCAATTATCGTGGTCGACGGTTCTGGTATGCAGTGCCAGGAATCCGCTAACGCGCTGACAAAAGCCGGCTTTGAAAAGGTCTTTGTGTTGAAAGAAGGCGTAGCAGGCTGGAGCGGCGAGAATCTGCCTCTGGTGCGCGGTAAGTGATTACCCGTCGTTTTCATGACGCAAGGGGAATGACTTGCCCTTGCGTCGACATGAAATCCATCGGGTAAAAAACAGGAGCGAAGTCATGGCCAATATTGAAATCTACACCAAAGCAACCTGCCCGTTTTGCCATCGTGCAAAGGCGCTGTTAAACAGCAAGGGCGTGAGTTTCCAGGAAATTGCGATTGACGGCGACGCCGTGAAGCGTGAAGAGATGATCAAACGTAGTGGCCGAACGACGGTTCCGCAAATTTTTATTGATGCACAGCACATTGGCGGTTGTGACGACTTGTATGCGCTGGATGCGCGTGGTGGACTGGATCCGCTGTTGCGTTAAGGCGTACTCAAGTATTTAAGGACAACACTAAAGGGTTTTACACATGTCAGAACAAAATAACACTGAAATGGCTTTCCAGATCCAACGTATCTATACCAAGGATGTTTCTTTCGAAGCGCCAAACGCACCGCATGTTTTCCAGAAAGATTGGCAGCCAGAGGTTAAACTAGATCTTGATACGGCATCTTCCCAACTGGCGGATGACGTTTATGAAGTTGTGCTGCGTGTTACCGTAACGGCTTCCCTGGGGGAAGAAACCGCGTTCCTGTGCGAAGTTCAGCAGGCCGGTATTTTCTCCATCAGCGGTATTGAAGGCACTCAGATGGCGCATTGCCTGGGAGCATACTGCCCGAACATTCTGTTCCCGTATGCTCGCGAGTGCATCACCAGTCTGGTTTCACGCGGTACGTTCCCGCAACTGAACCTTGCGCCGGTCAACTTTGATGCGCTGTTCATGAACTATTTGCAGCAGCAGGCTGGCGAAGGTACTGAAGAACATCAGGATGCCTGATGAACCAAAGTAATGCGTCAATGACAGTCATCGGTGCCGGCTCGTACGGCACCGCTCTCGCCATCACTCTGGCGAGAAACGGCCACCAGGTTGTCCTGTGGGGCCACGACCCAAAACATATCGCGACCTTGGAGCACGATCGCTGCAACGTCGCGTTCCTTCCCGATGTGCCTTTTCCCGATACGTTACACCTGGAAAGCGACTTAGCAACCGCGCTGGCGGCCAGTCGTAACATTCTGGTGGTGGTGCCAAGCCATGTTTTCAGCGACGTGCTGCGGCAGATTAAACCGCTGATGCGTCCGGATGCGCGTCTGGTATGGGCGACCAAAGGCCTGGAAGCGGAAACGGGGCGCCTGTTGCAGGATGTCGCTCGCGAGGCGTTAGGCGATCAAATCCCGCTGGCGGTGATTTCCGGTCCGACGTTCGCTAAAGAGCTGGCGGCGGGTTTGCCGACGGCAATCTCGCTAGCCTCAACCGATGAGACCTTTGCCGACGATCTCCAGCAACTGTTGCACTGCGGAAAAAGTTTTCGCGTCTATATCAATGCGGATTTTATCGGCGTGCAGCTTGGCGGCGCGGTGAAAAACGTGATTGCGATTGGCGCGGGGATGTCTGACGGCATCGGCTTCGGCGCGAACGCCCGCACGGCGCTAATCACGCGTGGACTGACCGAAATGTCGCGGCTTGGCGCAGCGCTTGGTGCCGATCCCGCCACCTTTATGGGGATGGCGGGTTTAGGCGATCTGGTGCTGACCTGTACCGACAACCAGTCGCGCAACCGTCGTTTTGGCATGATGCTTGGCCAGGGCATGGACGTTAAAGGCGCGCAGGATAAGATTGGCCAGGTGGTCGAAGGCTATCGCAATACGAAAGAAGTTCGTGAATTGGCGCACCGTTTTGGTGTTGAAATGCCAATAACCGAGGAAATTTATCAAGTATTGTATTGCGGAAAAAACGCGCGCGAGGCAGCATTAACGTTATTAGGTCGCGCCCGCAAGGAAGAGCTGAGTCGCCACTAGCCGTAAGGAACTGTTTGCATAAACGACCCAACCCGCACAGAACGGGTTGGTCGTTTTCTGCCCGTCTGGAGTAAGCCATGCCGTGTGAAGAACTGGAAATCGTCTGGAAGAATATTAAAGCTGAAGCCCGCGCTTTAGCTGACTGTGAGCCTATGTTGGCCAGTTTTTATCACGCCACGCTACTCAAGCATGAAAATCTGGGCAGTGCGCTGAGCTATATGCTGGCAAATAAACTGGCTTCGCCCATCATGCCCGCTATCGCTATCCGTGAAGTAGTTGAAGAAGCCTATGCCGCCGACCCGGAAATGATCGCGTCGGCAGCCTGCGATATTCAGGCCGTGCGCACTCGCGATCCGGCGGTGGATAAATACTCCACGCCGCTGTTATATCTGAAAGGCTTTCATGCGCTACAGGCCTACCGCATTGGTCACTGGTTGTGGAATAAAGGTCGCCGCGCGCTGGCTATCTTCCTGCAAAATCAGGTTTCGGTCTCGTTTCAGGTGGATATTCACCCGGCAGCGAAAATTGGCCGCGGGATTATGCTCGACCATGCCACCGGTATTGTGGTGGGGGAGACGGCGGTTATTGAGGATGATGTGTCGATCCTGCAATCCGTCACCCTGGGCGGTACCGGGAAAACGAGCGGCGATCGCCATCCTAAAATCCGCGAAGGCGTGATGATTGGCGCGGGCGCGAAAATTCTCGGCAATATCGAGGTGGGGCGCGGCGCGAAAATTGGCGCAGGCTCCGTCGTTTTACAGCCTGTCCCGCCGCACACTACCGCCGCAGGCGTTCCGGCGCGTATTGTCGGCAAGCCGGGCAGCGATAAGCCGTCGATGGATATGGACCAGCATTTCAACGGGCTACACCATACGTTTGAGTATGGCGACGGCATCTGAATTGCGCGGTACAACTAAAAAACGCTGTTCCGATGGAGTGCAATCCCGGAACAGCGGAGCGAAGAATTCGCAATGTGGACAATCAGGCTGCGGATGATGTCAGCGTGATGCGATCCAGCGGGCCGACGATAAACAGATATGAAATGAGACCAATAAGTCCCATCGAGCCAACGTATAAAATGGCAAAGTCGAACGACTGAGTATTGGCAAGAATCACGCCGATGACCAGTGGCGTAACGATGCTTGCCATATTGCCGCACATGTTAAATACGCCGCCAGCAATACCCAGAACTTCCTTCGGCGAGGTGTCGCTGAGTACGCACCAGCCCAGGTTACCAAACCCTTTGGCAAAAAAGGCCAGACTCATCGCCGCAATGACCACAAATTCTGAAGAGGTGTAGTTGGCGATCACAATTACGCAAGAGAGCAACATACCGCAGATAACAGGCAGTTTCCGCGCGACGGTAAGGCTATAGCCGCGTTTGAGTAGCCAGTCGGAGAACACGCCGCCGAGCAGGCCGCCAATAAAACCGGCAATGGCTGGAATACTGGCCACAAAACCGACTTTCAGAATCGACATGCCTTTCGCCTGGTACAGATAGGTCGGGAACCAGGTCAGGAAGAACCAGGTGATAGAGGTGACGCAGAATTGCCCGATGTAAACACCGATCATCATCCGGTTAACACAGACGGTTTTAATCTGCGCGAACGTTATTTTCTGCGGCTCCTTTTTACAGCCCAGAGAGGGCTCGCCACCACCGCTACGAATATAGTCAATTTCCGCTTGATTAACTTTTGAGTGGTGCATCGGATCTTTGACTTTCATTAACCAGAATATACCGAACATCACACCAATGGCGCCAATATAATAGAAGACAAAATGCCAGCTTAAATTATGCAGAATGATCGTCATTAGCGGGGTGATAATGCCCAGCGAGATATATTGCGCAGCCTGATAAACTGAAGTAACGAAACCTCGTTCATTATTGGGAAACTATTGTACGCTTAAACGACTGTTCGCCGGAAAGGCAGGCGCTTCAATCGCGCCCATCAGCAGACGTAGAGTAACCAGTACAATTAATGGGCTGCCATACAGATAGATCGTTCCCTGAAACATGGTTACTAACGACCAGCCAATCAATGCGCAACCGTAAACCAGTCGTGAACCGTAGCGGTCTAATAGCCAACCGCCGGGTAGTTGCATAATGACATAGGCAATACCAAATGAGGAGAAGGCCAGGCCCATCGCTTCCGGATCAAAACCTAATTCTTTACTCATTATTGGGGCAACTACGGATAGAGTTGCGCGATCCGCATAATTAAATACGGTAGCAAGAAATAAAAATATAAGAATGGTATGACGCACTTTTGTGCACTTTATTATTGTGTTCATTATCTACTCCTCAGATAAGGGCAGAATGCATCCTGTAAGGTAAGAGAGGCGGGACGGATTCCCGCCAGTCGGGTTAAGGGCGTTTGCCAAATTCACATGTTAATTGTGTCCAGCGGCGCGCTTGTTCACTGAGCGTGAAACCCAGACCATGACGATCGGAAATCCACATGCGGCCATCGCGCAGCTCAAGTTGCTCGTTGAATAATGGGTTCAGCCACTCGAAATGTTCCAGCCACGGCTCCAGGGGATACGCTGCGGAAAGGTGCAGGTGTACTTCCATCGCAAAGTGCGGCGCCAGCTTACGCCCGTGTTTCGCCGCCAGATCCATAATCTTCAGGAACGGAGAGATACCGCCGACACGCGGCGCATCTGGCTGAACGAAATCGCTGGCATTGCCCAGAATCAACTGCTCGTGTTCCCGGAAACTGGTCAGCATTTCCCCGGTGGCGATAGGCGTATCCAGCGCGGCAGCAAGCTGGGCGTGGCCTTCGATGTCGTAAGCATCTAATGGTTCTTCAATCCAGATAAGATTGAACTGTTCCATTTTACGCCCCATGCGGATAGCCGTTTCGCGATCCCACTGCTGGTTAGCGTCAACCATTAACGGGAACTCATCCCCAAGCGCTTCACGTACTGCGGTTAAGCGGCGAATATCCTCAGCGCAGTTGGGTTGTCCGACTTTCAACTTAATACCGCCAATGCCATTTTCGCGGGAAATCACCACATTTTTCAGCACTTGATCGAGCGGTGTATGCAAGAACCCCCCTGAGGTGTTGTAACACTGAACGGAGTCGCGGTGCGCGCCCAACAGTTTTGCCAGTGGCAGACCGGCACGTTTAGCCTTCATATCCCATAAGGCGATATCGATAGGGGAGATAGCCTGTACCGCCATCCCGCTACGCCCCACCGAGGCTCCGGCCCACAGCAGCTTGGTGTATATTTTGTCGATATCATTGGGGTCTTCGCCCAGTAGATTGTCGGCTATCTCTTTGGCGTGAGCATAAATACTCTGGCCGCCAGCACGTTTGGAGTAGCTAAAACCAACGCCCTCAAAGCCATCGCGACTGCGGATTTCGGCAATGATGATTGCCACTTCGGTCAAAGGTTTCTGGCGACCGGTCAGTACCTTCGCGTCACTCACTGGCGTCGCCAGCGGTAGAAAAGCCAGTGATAGCTTCACCCATTCGATACGATCGCCGGTTTCTGCCGCGGTTCTGGTATTCGCCGCTTTTGCATACGTTACGGCGTCGGAATTCGCGCTTAAAGCCATTTTTTTTCTCCTGATAAACACAAAATGATTGCGCTAACATTTTTATTATTAAGCGAACGCAGGATCCAGAAAGTTGATGTTGATTTGAACATTTGATCACATATGTCGTATAAAAAGCAGGATTTATTGCAAAATGGATCACGATCCAAAAATATCTGGGGAAATGCATAATACAAAATGATGTCGCTATCATTTTGTAATGACTGAGCTTGATAAGCTACTGTATTTACGGCCTTTCCTGATGCGAAGCTGGCAATAGCCGCAGGCATGATGAATAATGCGCGGATAAATCAGCCAATCTTTGCAGGGGCATCAGACGTGAAGAGAACCAAATCACCTCGTGCGCCGACGCTGGAAGATGTAGCACGTAGCGCCGGGCTGTCTCCGATGACAGTCAGCCGGGCATTGAATTCGCCACAACTGGTTCGCCCCAAAACGGTTGAGAAAGTCATGCAGGCGGTTCGCGTCACAGGCTACATACCCAACGCGTTAGCCGGTGGTCTGGCGTCGCGACGGAGTAAATTAATCGCTGTCGTCGTGCCGCAAATTAACAACAACATGTTTGTCGATACCATCCAGTCACTGAGCGATGAACTGGCCCGACGCGGATATCACATATTGCTGTGCGTGGCGGGATATACCGAACAAACGGAAGCGGAGTTGGTGGCGACACTGCTTTCCCGCCGCCCCGATGGCGTGGTGCTTACCGGGATCCATCACACGATAGAACTGAAAAAGGTCATCCTGAACGCGGCTATTCCGGTGGTGGAAATTTGGGACTTAACGCCCACGCCGCTTGATATGCTGGTCGGTTTTTCCCATGAAAAAGTCGGGCAGGCGACGGGGGAGTATCTTCTGAGTAAGGGCTATCGTCGTCCCGGCTTGTTGTGGACCGCCGATCGCCGAGCCGCGCAACGTAAGCAGGGGTTATGTAGTGTTCTTCAACGCCACGCTATTCATGCCGTACCGCAGGTGGATGTCCCCCTTCCGGCATCGCTTTCGCTGGGGCGTAGCGGTTTAAGCCAGCTTTTTGACGAAGGGACGTTTGATGTCATTGTTTGCAGTTCTGATACCCTGGCACAGGGGGCGATGATGGAGGCGGAAAGCCGTGGTTTGCGCATCCCGCATGATTTAGCGGTTATTGGTTTTGGCGACCTTGATTTTGCCGCCAGCAATCGACCGTCAATTACTACCGTAAGCGTTGACAGACGCGCCATTGGTCAGCGCGCCGCTACGCTGTTGGCCGATCGTATTGAACAGAAACCGTGCGCAGAAGCTATTGTGGATATTGGCTTTCATTTGATTGAGCGAGAGTCCGCATAAACGGGAACATGCCATCGGGATCGGCCAGGCCGGATCAGGCGTTAGCCGCCATCCGGCATTGAATATATTACGACCGCAATACCGCGCCGGGGTATCCTAACTGGCGCCACGCTTCATACACCACCACCGACACCGCATTCGACAGGTTCATGCTACGGCTATCCGGCATCATCGGAATGCGAATCTTCTGCTCTTTAGGCAACGCATCGAGAATGCTGGCGGGCAGGCCGCGCGTTTCCGGGCCAAACATCAAATAATCGCCATCCTGATAGCTTACGGCGCTATGGGCGGGCGTGCCCTTTGTCGTCAACGCAAACAGGCGCTGTGGATTTTCGGCGGCGACAAAGGCGGCATAATCGTGATGGCGCTGAACCGCGGCGAATTCGTGATAGTCCAACCCTGCGCGGCGTAAGCGCTTATCATCCCAGGCAAACCCCATCGGTTCGATGATGTGCAGACGAAAGCCGGTATTGGCGCAAAGACGAATGATGTTGCCGGTATTCGGCGGGATTTCTGGTTCGAAGAGTACGATGTTAAGCATGATGCCCCCTTAAATGCGGGGGGCAGAATAGCAGAAATTTACCGGGCTCTCACGCGCCAGACGTTCAGGCGGCATCGCCTTTGCTCATTGGCGCCAGCGCGGCGGGCAAACTTTTCCCCAGTTCCTGCACCAGTGAATCGCCACTGATTTCGCTAATGGATTTCGCGCCGGTCAGGGTCATGGCGACTTTCATCTCTTTCTCGATCAGGTCCAGTAGGTTAGCGACGCCAGTTTTTCCTGCCGTCGCCAGCGCGTAGAGATAGGCCCGACCCAGCAGTACGGTATCGGCCCCCAGCGCAATCATACGCACGACATCCAGCCCGTTACGAATCCCGCTATCCGCCAGAATGGCGATATCGCCTTTCACCGCATCGGCAATGGCGGGCAGGGCGCGGGCGGAAGAGAGCACGCCATCGAGCTGGCGGCCGCCGTGATTCGACACCACGATACCGTCAGCGCCGAAACGTACCGCATCGCGGGCATCTTCTGGATCGAGGATCCCTTTGATCACCATTGGGCCGTCCCAGAATTCGCGTATCCACTCCAGATCTTTCCAGGAGATGGACGGATCGAAGTTATTTGCCAGCCAGCCGATATAGTCCTCAAGGCCGGTCGGTTTACCCAGATAGGCGGAAATATTGCCTAAATCATGCGGGCGACCGTTCAGGCCGACATCCCACGCCCATTTAGGGTGCATCACCGCCTGCCAGTAACGGCGCATGGCCGCGTTTGGGCCGCTCATCCCGGAGTGGGCGTCACGGTAGCGCGCGCCCGGCGTCGGCATATCCACGGTAAAGACCAGCGTGGAGCAGCCCGCCGCTTTTGCTCGTTCCAGCGCATTACGCATAAAGCCCCGGTCACGCAGTACATAAAGCTGGAACCACATCGGGCGTTTAAGCGTGGGGGCTACTTCTTCAATCGGACAGACGGAGACGGTGGAAAGGGTGAACGGAATGCCCTTTGCGTCTGCGGCGGCGGCGGCCTGTACTTCGCCGCGACGGGCGTACATGCCGCACAGACCTACCGGCGCTAATGCCACCGGCATCGACAACGTTTCGTTAAACAGGGTCGTTTCCAGGCTTAAATCGGACATATTTTTCAGCACGCGCTGGCGCAGAGCGACTTGCGACAGGTCTTCCACATTTCGGCGCAGGGTATATTCCGCATACGCGCCGCCGTCGATGTAGTGGAAGAGGAAAGGAGGCAACGTGCGCTGAGCTGCGGCGCGATAATCGCTGGTTGCTGAAATAATCATGATTTATTCTCCCTGGTCATCTCATTATGGTCGCCGGGCAGGCGGGTAATGCGCGCCTGGCGGGCCTGGTCTTCATCAAATCGTTTAATCGTGGTGTGGACAAAACTGAGGTGCGCCATCATCGCTTTACGCGCGCCCTCGGCGTTACCGTCCAGAATGGCGTCCAACACCGCCTGGTGTTGTTCCGTCAGCTTTGAGAATACGGGCGGAACGAGATACATACGCTGGCGACTCTGTTTGACGGAGGATTGCAGGACGTCGAAGAAACCGCGCATGGTTTGCAACAGCACCACATTATGCGAGGCTTCCGCGATCGCCAGATGAAAGCGCACGTCGGCCTGGGAGGCGAGATCCGGGTCTTCGCTGAGCGTCGCATCAAAGCAGAGTCTGATTTTCTCTTTGTCGGCGGCGGTGGCACGCATGGCGGCGTGCCAGGCCGTACTGGCTTCAATGGCGTGGCGGGCTTCCAGAATGTCGAAACTGTAGTCCGGATCGTTCGCCATCAGCATTTTCAGCGGTTGCACGATATTCTGTTCAGACCAGGTTTCGTGCTGCCAGCGGACAAATGTCCCGCCGCCGCGACGGCTCACCAGCACGCCTTCGCTGACCAGCTTCGCCAGCGCTTCGCGTAAAGAGTTGCGTGATACGCCAAGCTGTAGAGCCAACTGGCGCTCGGCGGGCAATTTCATGCCCGCTTCCAGGTTTTGTTCTTCAATCAGCGCCCGCACGCGAGAGGCAATCTCGTCTGACAGGCGTTTTGGCATCACAATCACGGAATCATCCAGGTTAAAACATAGGCCTGAAGCGTAGTGATCACGCCCACCATACAGGTGAAGATCAGGCTGTGTTTGACGGTAAAACGGAACAGATCGGACTCTTTCCCTACCAGTCCCACCGCCGCGCAGGCGATGGCGATAGACTGCGGCGAGATCATCTTCCCGGTTACGCCTCCAGTGGTGTTCGCCGCCACCATCAGTACATCAGAGACGCCGATTTGCTGCGCCGCGGTAGCCTGTAGAGAGGCAAACAGCGCGTTAGATGAGGTATCCGAGCCGGTCAGGAAGACGCCCAGCCAGCCGAGGAACGGCGAGAAGAACGTGAAGGCGCTGCCGGTGTGCGCCAGCGCTAACGCCAGCGTGGAGGAAAGCCCGGAATAGTTCGAGATAAACGCGAACGCCAGCACCATGCCGATGGAGTAAATCGGCAACGCCAGCTCTTTCAGCGTGCTGCCAAAGGTCTGGATTGCGGCTGAGGGTTTCATTTTCAGCCAGACAATAGACAACAGCGCGGCAAACAGGATCGCAGTGCCGGTGGCGGAGAACCAGTCAAATTTATACACCGCCGCGTAAGCGGTCGCTTCGTGTACGACCGGCGGCATACGGGCGACCAGTTTATCGAGATACGGTACCGGAACGTTAATTACCCAGTCATACAGCGCGCCGCCGGGGGCAAACAGCGCTTTGAACGGCGGTATGCTCCAGAGCGTGACCGTGGCGGTCAGGAACAGGAACGGCGACCAGGCGCGAACAATTTGTCCTGTCGTATAACGGGTGCGGGCCAGCGTCTGATCGACCTGCGACGCGCCCATATCGCCGAAGCGGAAGATGCGTACCGGCTGCCAGCGTTTGAGGAACAGCGTCAGACACACCAGAGACACCAGTGAAGAGATGATGTCCGGCAGTTCCGGCCCGATAAAGTTGGAGCTGAGATACTGGGCGATAGCAAACGAGCCGCCAGCGACCATCACCGCAGGCCAGGTTTCTTTCACGCCGCGCCAGCCGTCCATAATCGCCATAATCCAGAACAGCACGATAATGGTCAGGAACGGCAACTGGCGGCCTACCATCTGACCGATTTCAAAGCTGTCCAGGTCCGTGACCTGTCCGGCAACCAGAATCGGAATACCCATCGCGCCAAAGGCGACCGGCGCGGTGTTTACAATCAGGCACAGCCCTGCCGCATACAGAGGGTTAAAGCCCAGGCCCACCAGCAGCGCAGCGGTTATCGCCACCGGCGCGCCGAAACCCGCCGCGCCTTCAAGGAACGCGCCGAAGCAGAAGCCGACAATCAGCATTTGCAGACGCTGGTCGGGGGTAATCGACAGAATTGACGAGCGAATAATGTCAAACTGCCCGGTCTTGACCGAAATTTTATAGACAAAGACCGCGGCGATGATTATCCAGGCTATCGGCCATAGCCCGTAGAAGAAGCCATACACGACCGATGCCAGCGCGTGATCGACCGGCATTTTATAGAACAGCAGCGCGACGGCGAGCGCGATAACCACCGTCCACGAAGCGGCAACATAGCCTTTCAGCTTGAGTTTAATCAGGGCGAAAAAGAAGAACAGGATTGGGAGCGATGCGATCAGGCTGGAAAGCCAGATATTACCCGCCGGGTCATAGTTTTGTTGCCAGAGGTTCATTGCAGGTCTCCTGAGAACCACACGCATAATGGGATGAATCTTTGCTCATCTAGTTGAAGTCACATTATGTGTAAAAGTGGTCCTGCCAATATTGTTGTGTATGGATAATGACAACAAATAGTTAACCGGATGTTATTTATTGGCAACGATATTGTAGAGTTAATTTAGTGAAATGTGAGTAGGCTGTGGTAACTGGCTAAAATTGGTAGGGCCAATTGAGAGGAGAGGACCACAAAGGGAAGTGAAAAGGCAATGGCATTATGCCATTGCCTTTGATGTCGGGAGTGTTGTTACTTCATTACCACTGGAAGCCCGCGCCAATGGCTGCAGAGTAATCGCCCTGGCTGTTGCTGGTTCCTTGCAGTTTATACACCCAGCCCCCGCTTTCACTTACCATGGAGACACCAATGGCGACGGCACTTTCACCATTAAACGTACCGCCAGCAATCGAGGTCATGTTGGCGCCCGGGGCGTAGGCTTGTGGCAGACCGGCCATCGCCATCGCTGAAGCGATACCGCCGCTCATCTTGTTTTCTATGCCTTTGATTTTGCTGTTCATTTCCCCCATTTTCTGGTCGGTATAGGTGTTTGCTTCTTCGACGCTGCGTTTCAATTGCGCATAGTTAACCGCATCCGTATCATTCACCGCCGCTGAAACATTGCCGATCCGAGTGGTGCCGCCACTCCCGTCTCCCAGGTTGAGCACGCTATAGTTAACCGAGCCATCTGCATTGGTTTCATAACGCACGGAGCCTGCTTCTGAGGCTTTCAGTTGCGCCACATTAACCGCGTCAGTGTTGTTCACCCCTGCGGCAACGTTGGTAATACGGCGTTGTTGAGTAGAAGAGCCGACAGACACAGTATTAGCTTCATCTGCGACGGAATTTGTGCCTAACGCCACGCTGTTTTCAGCGGCAGCAATAGAGCCAGAGCCAATCGCGACGCTGTCCGCACCCTGGGCATTTGCATCTGCGCCATCGGTGTTGGTCTTGAAGTACTTGGTGCTACCGGTAGTGACGATATCGCCAATGCCGTTTTCGATATTGGTGACGCGGGTATCCAGATTCGATACCTGAGTATTCAGGTTAGTAATGCTCTGGGTATTCCTGGAAACCTGCGCGTCCGTTACTTTCAATTGACCAACGTTAACGGCATCGGTATCTGCCGAACCCGCCGCGACGTTAGTGATCTGACGTTGACCGTCTTCACTGCCGACAGAGAACTCACCGACAGAGTTCTGCGGTGTGTCCATGTTGTAGGCGGTGTAGTCAGTCTGTGCACCGCGAGTGGTCTGAGAACCATTACCCATTGCAATACTGTTTGCATGGTTGGCGCGTGCGTTAGAACCGATAGCAATCCCGTTGATGGCATCAGCCATCACCAGTGTATTCAGACCAATACCAATACCTGCATCAGCATTGACGATAGTCTTCGCACCCATTGCCAGTGAGTCAGTTCCGACAGCCAGTGAATCTTCTTCCGTTGAGTTTGCGTGGTAGTACTTGGTCGGTGTAGTAGTGACCGCACCAATGGCATTTTGTAACTGACGAACTGTTACCGCATCTTGCGCTTCAGAGCCGTCAGCAACGTTGGTAATTTGACGATAGCTTTCTCCATCCGTCCCCAATGACAACGCGCCCAGCAACTCTCTGTCTGTTGTATTGTAGCCAATCACCACGCCATCGCTTGTTGCGCTCGTTTCTCGTATACCGGTTGTAATAGCGCGGTTAGAGGTGGAGCCACTGCCCAAAGCGATACTGCCCTCAATGCTGCTGCTGCTGTTTTGGCCAAGAGCCAGACAGCCAGCGCCAGAGGCGACGGCGTCGTAACCTACTGCCGTTGCGCCGTTACCCGTTGCGTATGCATCCTGGCCTTCAAGCCCGTTATCATTCGTACGGATGTATTTCACGCCGGTACCATTTTCCGTGATATAGGTTTCGCTGGTATCGCCGGCTAGTTGGCTAATAGATTCATTATACTGAGAAATCAGCATGTTAGTTTCATAGAGCTGAGAGCCATTAATGGCGTCAGTACTGTCACTGGCGATTTCACCTGCTGCTACATTAGTTATCTTATTGGTACCGCTGGTACCGTGGCTGGCGCTGAACGCACCCTCTTCGTCATCCCAGCTCAGTGCATCGGTACCAAGGTTGGTGATGGACGTATTGATATCCGCGATAGCAGAGGTGTTTTGATCCACCTTCTGGTTGGTTTCATACAACTGTGATCCGTTTACCGCGTCTGTACTGTCCTCAGAAAGCGCCCCGGCGGCGACATTGGTTATTTTACTGGTGCTTCCACCGTGGTTTGCGCTGAAAGCGCCGGTGTCTTCGTCCCATAACAGAGCGTTATCAGTGAGGCCGGTAATGGACGTATTAATGTCGGAGACAGAAGTATTCAGGTTCTCAATCGCGGTGCTGTTCTGAGTGATGTTGGTGGTATTGGCGGCGATATCGGTCGTGTTCTGATCCACTTTTTCATTGGTTTCGAACAACTGCGATCCGTTAACCGCGTCGGTACTTTCTTCAGACAGCTCTCCGGCAGCAACGTTGGTGATTTTGTTTGTCGTACTACTTCCGTGGCTGGCAGAGAACGAATTCGTTGTTTCATTCCAGCTCAGGTTGTCAGAGCTAAGATTGGTGATGGACGTATTAATATCTGCGATAGCAGAGGTGTTTTGATCCACCTTCTGGTTGGTTTCATACAATTGTGAGCCGTTAACGGCGTCTGTACTGTCCGCGGCCAGGGTACCCGCCGCCAGATTGGTGATTTTGCTGGCGCTTCCGTTACGGCTGGCGCTGAATGTGCCAGAGTCAGCATCCCATAACAGGGCATCGTCGGTGAGCGTGGTGACGGAGTTGCTCAGATTGTTGATACTGGTGGTGTTGGTGGCAATATCAGTGGTGTTCTGATTGATGCTGTTGGTATTGGTGGTGATATCAGCGGTGTTCTGATCCACTTTCTCGTTCGTATCAAACAACTGGGAGCCATTAACCGCATCGGTGCTGTCCGCGGCCAGGGTGCCTGCCGCCAGATTGGTGATTTTGCTGGCGCTTCCGTTACGGCTGGCGCTGAATGTGCCAGAGGCTGCATCCCAAAGCAGGGCATCATCGGTGAGCGTGGTGACGGAGTTGCTCAGATTGTTGATACTGGTGGTGTTGGTGGCAATATCAGTGGTGTTCTGGTTAATGCTGCCGGTATCGTTCCCTGCATTGGCCAGCGCATCTGCAGAGACCATAATACTGCTAAGACCGACGAGTGCGGAAACCGCCAGCTTTCTGCGGCCGCTTTTTTTTCCGCGGCTTTTTGCCGTCTCGCTGGTGACAATAAATGTTCCCGTAGCGGCATTCCAGAGGACTTTAAATATTCTGTTCATGAATAAGTGCTTTCCTTTTCTAAAATAGTTGTATCAATGGCTATTATTTTTTTGGCTTCTTTTTCGTATCATTAATAGGTTGTATGCTGTCGAATATGACATTCTCCATGTCAATACCTATTTTTAGATACTTAAGATTATTGGGCGATACGCCTTTTAATGTTAGCGTGACGTTTGTCCATGCTCCCGGTAAGAGTTCGATTGTCGAGTCCATTTTCGTGTTGAGCAGGAGTTGTCGCCAGCGAGGCAGATCTTTTGCCTCGGAAGGTTTTTTCGTACCCCATGTCATATTAAACGCAAGGTTTGATACGGGAATGCTGAGTAAGTTAACTAAATCAAGATGAATAACACTTCCATTATCTATTGGCTCAATAGATAGAATACGCCCGGCTAATCCGATATTGCCGTTGTTAATAATAAAATAGTGCGTTTGTGATGGGTCCAGTTCTGTATAGTCGAATAGCCGTTGTTTGCGTTCAACGCGGCCAACGACTTCGGCGATCTTTTGAGTCGTGTTGATAACCGTAGTTTGTTGTTTTTCTGGCAAATTTATCTTTACTTCTTGTTCTTTTTGTTGTTTTTCTAACAGGTTTATCTTTGCTTCTTGTTCTTTTTGTTGTTTTTTCAGTTCTTCAACAAGGTGCTTATCTGCGAAGTAATCACAACCAGACAAAAAAAATGTGAATCCCAAAGCAAGCAGGGGGATAAATTTTCCATTTTTGTACATATAAAATATCCTTGTTAATAATTTATATAATATAAATAGTTAACCTATTATTTATACAGCCAACTCATCATTTTGCGGGCATTGCCAATAGCCATTAACGTATGGTTATAATGAAAACATTCATTGCTTCTATAGGAGTGTGCAAATACCCGACGTTGTTTATCAATTACTCATAACAATGCTTTATAAAAATATAATTATAATATTTATGTATGAGCATTTTTTTTCATGGATGATAATGTTATTTAATTTCGCGGGTCAATTATATTCTGCGGGTTATGAGAAAAGAGGATGAAAAAATTCATTGTATAAATACAAACAGGCACGATAGTGGAATTTTTTATCCTGAAAAAGCAGGGATTGCCGTTAAAAATGAACTTGTATATAAACGATGTAAATACTTCTAGGAAAAATTCGGAATATAGCCCGATGCATTCAAGACACCCTCCGTACAACGGGTGTCTTGAGAGCCTGGGATGCGGAAGGTTTAGAACTCGCTCTTCGCGAAACCTGTCATCTCTTTGAGTCCCATTTCCCGGCCCAGCGCCGTCATCGGGTGCACTACGATCAGACCACGCACGCTTTTCTTCAACTTGCCCATATCGGCCTGCTCTTTTTTAGTGATAGCGCGGCGAAACGGCAGGTTCATCAGCTTCTGCGCTTCTTTACTCAGTTTCTGGCTGTGTACTTCGCGCAGACGGATAATTTCTGCTTCCAGCGTCTCTTTTTCTTTTTCCAGCTCCGCGTATTTATCGGCGGATTCAACCAGCGAGAGACCTGCCTGCTGGTGGCGAATAGCGTCAAGACGATCGCTCAGGCGTTTAATTTCGTTTTTTTCGACTTCTTTCATGGGATAGCTTCTGATAGAAATGGGATAGATACCCTATAGTATGCGCGCAGTGGGTGATTCTTCACAACTCATGGCGTAACGATAATCAATTATGGTAAATATTACACCGCTAATTATTTATTTATCCATTTGAAAATAAAGTGCTTTTTTTCGAAAGAAAAGATGAAACGCCTTTTTGTCGGCAAGAAAAGCAATTAAGCACATTTTCCTCAATGATGACGCTAAATCGATCCTAAACTCAAATAAGCGGCCGCGGGAGTCAGACGCGGATCACACATGGAGGATCTATCATGGCAAAAATAGGTGAGAACGTACCACTTCTTATTGATAAAGCCGTCGATTTTATGGCGTCCAGCCAGGCGTTCCGTGAGTACTTGAATAAAACGCCGCCGCGTGATTATGTTCCTTCCGAAGTGCCGTCGGAGAGCACGCCCATTTATTTGCAGCGTCTGGAATATTACCGGCGGCTGTACCGACCAAAAGAAGAAAGAGGTTAACGGCGGGATTTACTTTTGAAAGGCCTTTTTTAAGCTGATTTTAGAAATCAGCTCGGTCAGAGAGAGAACCATCGTCGAACGCACCGCCTGCTGGTAGCGCTGAATTTGCATGGCGTATAGCGCCGCGTCGGATGTATCAAAATGTGGCGGCGGCGGCAGCGCCATGACGCAATGCAGTTCGCCAAACGGCCCGAGGATTTCATCGTCGGTAAAGGCGTACTCATTGCCGTCGTGATTCAGCTCTTCGCGCAGCGCCATTAACAGCTCCGCATCTTCATATTCGGTGCGGCTGAGTACGCCCAGGCCATAGATAAGTTTCAGACGTACCGAAAGATCGCCCAGCGGCCCGTCGCCGTCCAGCAACGGTTCCACAGCGTATTTCACGGCATAGTCGTCT
This sequence comes from Salmonella sp. K21076, assembly GCF_039650795.1. NCBI lineage: Bacteria > Pseudomonadati > Pseudomonadota > Gammaproteobacteria > Enterobacterales > Enterobacteriaceae > Salmonella > Salmonella sp. K21076. Next base: position 260,238 of record NZ_JBCLYA010000047.1, on the reverse strand, counting down.
TTGCGAAACACCTGAAGCACCAGAATATTCACCGCCTCGGTCAGTAACTCGACGGCGGTAATCAGGAAGCTCCGTACGGTTTTGCCAGCATTCAGACGCTCAAGCACACGATTTTCAAAGGCCTGGGTTTGTTCCATTATTGCCTGCATATCTGACAATCTGTTATTTGGGCGCAGGCTAACCTGCGCCGGGTTCTGCGTCATTTGGTCGCGTTATATGCGTTAACCGCCTCCGCCACCACATCGCTATTGGCATCCAGCCCGGAAATTTGCGCCAGCGCGGCCTGCGGGCCTTTTTCGGTAATCAGCGCCGCCAACTCTTGTGCCTGCGGATCTTCATCGCTACGGAAATGCATCGCCGCCGCGATCCCTTTCACCAGATTCACATGCGGCAGACCATATTCCAGGGTGCCAAGCAGCGGTTTGATCAGACGGTCGCCCGCGCTGAGTTTGCGTAGCGGCTGACGGCCTACGCGTTCGACGTCATCTTTCAGATACGGGTTTTCAAAACGACCGAGGATTTTCTGAATGTATGCCGCATGTTTGTCGGCATCAAAACCGTAGCGTTTGATCAGCACCGCGCCGCTTTCTTCCATCGCGCCTTTCACCACCGCGCGAATACCCTCATCGAGAATGGCGTCGCGAATGGTTTGATGACCGGCTAATTTGCCGAGGTACGCGGTTATAGCATGACCTGTGTTCAGCGTGAAGAGTTTACGTTCGACAAATGCCATCAGGTTATCCGTTAACTCCATCCCCGGAATGTTTGGCAACGCGCCTTTAAACTGGGTTTTATCGACGATCCACTCGCTGAAGGTTTCTACCGTCACTTCCAGCGGATCGTTGGTCGCAGAAGCAGATGGCGGCACAATACGGTCAACGGCGGAATCGACAAAACCGACGTGCTGTTCAACCCAGGCTTTATCGCCATCCGCCAGCGCGTTCATTACGTGGCCTTTCAGCTGCGTGGTGCCGCGCACCATATTTTCGCAGGCGATGATATTCAGCGGGGCATCCACGCCCTGCGCCTTACGTTTTACCAGCCCTTTAGCGATAGCCGGTGCGATACGCTCAAGCACCACCGGGCCCACGGCAGTGGTGATTAAATCAACGTGGGCAATCAGGTCGACAACATCATCGCCGATGCTGCTGACAGCGTTGACGCCGGAAACGGTATCCACCTGCTCATTTTCACCCACAACATGAACCTGATAGCTATGACGGGCATTCAGGGCATCGAGTACGACCTGGTTTACATCCGCAAACGTCAGTTGTATCCCCGCGTCAGCCAGCAATTTGCCGATAAAGCCACGACCGATATTACCTGCGCCAAAATGTAATGCTTTCATAGTATTAACCTTCATTAATGTTTTTACCCGAGAGGGCTGGGGTGAGGCTTTTCCCTCAACCTAACCCTCTCCACAAGAGAGAGGATATCGCCTTCATATTTAGAACTGCAGATGCGTTGGCTCTCCTCGCTCACCCCAGTCACGTACTTATGTACGCTCCTGGGGATTCACTGCGTTGCCGCCTTCCTGCAGCTCGAACTATTTTGGGGATACTTAACTGTTAAGCTTTTTTACCTGCCAGCAGTTCCAGCACTTCATCCACGCTGGTGGTGTGCGCCAGACGTTCGATCACGGATTCATCATCCAGCGCGTTGGTCAAGCTGGTGATGACCTGGATGTGCTCATTGTTACGTGCGGCGATACCAATGACCAGACGGGCAATATCGTCTTCTTCTTCACCGAAGCGTACGCCTTCCGGATACTGGCAGAACACCACGCCGGTTTTCAGCACGCGGTCTTTAGCTTCTACGGTACCGTGCGGTACCGCGATGGATTCACCGAGGTAAGTCGGCGTCAGCTTTTCGCGGTCCAGCATCGCCTCGACGTATTCCGGCTCAACATAGCCGCCTTTCACCAGTTGTTCACCGGCAAAGCGAATCGCCTCTTCTTTGTTAGCGGCTTTACGGCCCAGGAAGATATTCTCCGCGCCCAGCTTGAACAGGTTGTTATCGCCCTCTTCAAAGCTATCTTTCAGATGATCGCGGACTTTCTCTTCATTAGTATTGTGGCGCTGTGCGGCAACCAGACGTTCGGTCAGGCTGGTGTACAGGCCGCTATCCAGGAAGTTGGTCAGCGAAATATGCTGCGCCTGCGGTACCTGACGCATAGCACGTTCGGTCAGGTCGCGGTGAGTAATGACCAGATCCACATCCGGCGGCAGATTGTTAATGGCGCTGTTGGTGACGGAAATCTGAGACAGACCCGCATCCTGTACTTTCTTACGCAGTACCCCTGCGCCCATCGCGCTGGAACCCATACCGGCATCGCAAGCTACGATGATTTTACGCACATGGCTGAGGTCATTGGTGACGTCGCCAGCCGCCAGCGGAGAGGCGCCTTTAGATTCCGCTTTCATGTCATGCATACGACGGGTGGCCGCTTCAATATCATCTTCTTCTTTCACTTTGCTGGTTTTCAGCAGAATTGCAGACACCACGAAGGAGACCGCCATTGCCGCCACGATGGCCGCGATGTTAGCGAAGTAAGCGCCTTTTGGCGTCATCGCCAGTACCGCCAGAATGGAGCCTGGAGACGCCGGAGAGACCAGACCGCCGTTCAGGATGGTCAGGGTGAATACGCCGGTCATACCGCCGAGAATCACCGCCAGAATCAGGCGTGGGTTCATCAGCACGTACGGGAAGTAAATTTCGTGGATACCGCCTAGGAAGTGGATAATTGCCGCGCCGCCCGCAGACTGTTTAGCGCTGCCGCGACCGAAGAACATGTACGCCAGCAGGACGCCCATCCCCGGACCCGGGTTAGCTTCAATCAGGAAGAAGATGGATTTACCCATCTCATGGGACTGCTGGATACCCAGCGGTGAGAAGATGCCGTGGTTAATCGCGTTATTGAGGAACAGGATTTTCGCCGGTTCAACAAAAATGGACGCCAGCGGCAGCATATCGTGCGCCACCATGAAGTTAACGCCCGCCGCCAGAATTTTGGACAGGACTTCAACCGCCGGACCAATACCGAGGAACGCCAGGATGGCGAGGATCATACCGATGATGCCAGCGGAGAAGTTGTTCACCAGCATCTCAAAACCGGATTTGATCTTACCGTCTACCCAACTGTCGAATTTCTTAATGCAGTAGCCGCCTAATGGACCGGCGATCATCGAGCCGAGGAACATCGGCATATCCGCGCCGACAATAACGCCCATGGTAGTAATAGCGCCTACCACGCCGCCGCGTTCGCCGCCAACCAGACGACCGCCGGTATAACCGATGAGCAGCGGCAGCAGGTAGGTGATCATCGGACCAACCAGTTTCGCCAGCGTTTCGTTAGGCAACCACCCTGTTGGAATAAATAATGCGGTGATAATACCCCACGCGATAAACGCGCCGATATTAGGCATCACCATATTGCTGAGGAATCGACCAAAGCTTTGCACTTTGATCTTAATATCGGATGACATAAAAACACCCCTTCTTATGTTGCTGTCGCGCAGGCTGAAAGCCCGAGGTTTGTTAATGTAGCGGCAGAGGTAGCCGGACCCTGTAGTGTAGATACTGCGCAATCTGGCACTGAATCGTTCAACTGTCCAGACAAGGATAATTTATGTGATTTGCGTCACATAAATATAGGGGTAGAGAGGTAATTTATGTGATATTGATCACAAAGTTACTGTGTAAAAAAACAACGAATCTCATTTTTAGCCCTTAAAAGGCTATTTTATGTGAGATATTTCACACTTTTATTTTGGTGCTTTGTTGAATTTTTGTGATCCTCTTCACATGAAATTTTAAGCCCGGGTAACGTCAATACGATCCGACAAACATTTTGTCGCGAGCCCTCTCACGTTATGTCATTCAGCAACTTCCTTTTGTGTCTCTTTTCGTCTTATTTGAGCCATACTATGATTTTTACTGGTTGGCAAAAAGGACACGGCATGAAACTCATCGGTAGCTACACCAGCCCTTTTGTGCGCAAAATCTCTGTTCTGCTGCTCGAAAAGGGTATTACCTTCGAATTTATTAATGAACTACCTTACGAGGCGGATAACGGCGTGGCGCAATACAACCCTCTGGGTAAGGTGCCAGCGCTGGTGACGGAGAAAGGGGAGTACTGGTTCGATTCGCCGATCATCGCGGAATATATTGAACTGCTGGATATCGCGCCAGCGATGCTCCCGCGTGACCCGATGGCAGCGCTTAAAGTTCGCCAGCTTGAAGCGTTGGCTGACGGCATTATGGATGCAGCGTTGGTGTCTGTACGCGAACAGGCGCGCCCGGCGGCGCAACAATCGGAAACGGAACTGCTGCGCCAGCGGGAAAAAATCAACCGCAGCCTGGATATGCTCGAAAGTTATCTGAGCGACGGGACGCTAAAAACGGATACGGTCAATCTGGCGACTATCGCGATTGCCTGTGCGGTAGGCTATCTCAACTTCCGCCGGGTCGCGCCCGGCTGGTGTGTTAGCCGCCCCCACCTGGTCAAACTGGTCGAAACGCTTTTTCAACGCGAAAGCTTTGCCCGCACCGAAGCGCCAAAGGCTTGACGCGCATTATGTCCGCCTGAGCAAACTCACGTTACAATCCCCCTTATGTCGATATCCCTCTCCCGCCAGGAGAGGGCCACCAACAGCCAGGCATTTTCATGACAAGCGAAACGCGTACACTCTACAGCCAGCTTCCTGCTATCGATCGTTTATTGCACGATAGCGCCTTTCTTTCTCTGCGCGATCGGTATGGCCATACCCAGGTGGTTGATCTGCTTAGGCGGATGCTTGACGACGCGCGCGACGTCATACGGAATACGCAAACGCTTCCCGACTGGTACGCAGACTGGGCGCAAGAGGCGAAACTCCGGCTGGAAAATGCGGCGCAAAGCGCGCTGCGCCCGGTGATTAACCTGACGGGGACGGTGCTGCACACCAATCTTGGCCGCGCATTGCAGGCGCAAGAAGCGATTGAGGCGGTAACGCAGGCGATGCGCGCGCCGGTGACGCTGGAATACGATTTAGATGGCGCCGGGCGGGGGCATCGCGACCGGGCGCTGGCGACGCTGTTATGCCGTATCACCGGGGCGGAGGACGCCTGTATCGTCAATAACAATGCGGCGGCGGTATTGCTGATGCTGGCGGCGACCGCCAGCGGCAAAGAGGTGGTGGTTTCGCGTGGCGAACTGGTCGAAATCGGCGGCGCGTTTCGTATTCCGGATGTTATGCGCCAGGCGGGCTGTACGCTGCATGAAGTGGGCACCACCAACCGGACGCACGCGAAAGATTACCGTCAGGCGGTAAATGAAAATACCGGGCTGTTGATGAAGGTGCATACCAGTAATTACAGCATTGAGGGCTTTACCAAAACGGTAGAGGAAGCGGAACTGGCGGAAATCGGGCGAGAGCTGGATATTCCGGTGGTGGCGGATCTGGGCAGCGGTTCGCTGGTGGATTTAAGCCAATATGGCTTACCCAAAGAGCCGATGCCGCAACAGCTCATTGCCGCAGGCGTCAGCCTGGTAAGCTTCTCCGGCGATAAGTTGTTGGGCGGGCCGCAGGCCGGGATCATCGTCGGCAAAAAAGCGATGATTGCCCAACTGCAAAGCCATCCGCTGAAACGCGCTCTGCGCGCGGATAAAATGACGCTGGCGGCGCTGGAGGCAACGTTACGTCTGTATCTGCACCCGGAAGCGTTGGCGGAGAAATTACCCACCCTGCGTCTGTTAACCCGCAGTGAAGCGTCGATTCGCGAACAAGCGCAGCGGTTACAGGCGCGGTTGGCGGCACGTTACGGCGATGAATTTGCGCTGGAGGTTAAACCCTGTCTGTCGCAAATCGGCAGCGGTTCATTACCGGTAGACCGCCTCCCCAGCGCCGCCATGACCTTTACCCCGCACGACGGGCGCGGTAGTCGGCTGGAGGCGCTGGCGGCCCGCTGGCGCACGCTGCCTGTACCGGTCATTGGCCGAATTTATGATGGCCGTTTATGGCTGGATATGCGCTGTCTTGAAGACGAAAGCCGGTTTATGGAGATGATGCTGAAATGATTATTGCAACTGCCGGACACGTAGACCACGGTAAAACGACGTTGCTCCAGGCGATTACCGGCATTAATGCCGATCGCCTGCCGGAAGAGAAAAAACGCGGGATGACTATCGATCTGGGCTACGCCTATTGGCCGCAGCCGGATGGTCGTGTGCTGGGCTTTATCGATGTGCCTGGGCATGAAAAATTCCTCTCTAACATGCTGGCGGGCGTAGGCGGTATCGATCACGCTTTGCTGGTGGTCGCCTGTGATGACGGCGTTATGGCGCAAACGCGCGAGCATTTACAGATCCTACAGCTGACGGGCAATCTCCAGCTCACCGTCGCGCTGACCAAAGCCGATCGCGTGGACGAGGCGCGTATCAGCGAAGTACGTGAAGAGGTGCTGGCGGCGCTCGACAACTATGGCTTCGCCGATACCGTTTTATTTGTCACCGCCGCCAATGAAGGACGCGGTATTGCAGAACTTCGCGCTCATTTACAGCAGCTTCCTGCACGTTTACACGCCGCGCAGCATCGCTTCCGTCTGGCTATCGACCGTGCGTTTACGGTGAAAGGGGCGGGACTGGTGGTGACCGGAACGGCGTTGAGCGGAGAGGTAAACGTGGGCGATACGCTATGGTTGACCGGCGTTAATACGCCGATGCGCGTACGAAGTCTACACGCGCAAAATCAGCCTACCGACCATGCGTATGCCGGGCAACGTATTGCGCTCAATATTGCGGGCGATGCGGAGAAGGAGCAGCTTAACCGCGGCGACTGGCTGCTTTCCGATGCGCCGGCGGGGGAGGCTTTTTCCCGGGTGATCGTTTCTCTGGCGCTTCATGCGCCGCTTTCCCAATGGCAACCGCTACATATTCACCATGCCGCCAGCCATGTGACCGGTCGCGTCTCTTTGCTGGAAGGCGCGCTGGCCGAGCTGATCTTTGATACGCCGTTGTGGCTGGCCGATAATGACAGACTGGTATTGCGTGATATTTCCGCACGCGCCACCCTTGCCGGCGCACGCGTGGTGACGCTTAACGCGCCGCGCCGCGGTAAACGTAAGCCAGATTATTTGCACTGGCTTTCAACGCTTGCCGATGCGCAGGACGATAGCGCAGCGTTGGCCATTCATCTGGAACGCGGGGCCGTCAACCTGCCGGATTTCGGTTGGGCGCGTCAGCTTAATCCTCTCGGTATGCGTCAGCTTATTGAGCAACATGGTTTTATCCAGGCCGGAGACAATCTGTTAAGCGCGCCCGTCGCCGCCCGCTGGCAGCGTAAGATTCTTGATACGCTGGCGACCTACCACGAACAGCACCGCGATGAACCGGGGCCGGGACGCGAGCGTTTACGCCGCATGGCCCTGCCAATGGAGGATGAAGCGCTGGTTCTGATGCTGATCGAGCGGATGCGCGACGAGGGCCTGATTCATAGCCATCACGGTTGGTTGCATCTGCCGGATCATAAAGCGGGATTTAGCGATGAGCAGCAGGCCGTCTGGCAAAAAGTCGAACCGCTATTTGGCGATGAGCCCTGGTGGGTACGCGATCTGGCGAAAGAGACCGGAACGGAAGAACAATTGATGCGGCTGGTGCTGCGGCAGGCGGCACAGCAAGGCATCATTACCGCGATCGTAAAAGATCGGTACTATCGTAACGATCGGATTGTCGCTTTCGCCAATATGATCCGCGAGCTGGATCAAGAGAGAGGATCAACCTGTGCGGCGGATTTTCGCGACAGGCTGAATGTAGGGCGGAAACTGGCCATTCAGATTCTTGAATATTTTGACCGGATTGGATTTACACGACGTCGTGGGAATGATCATTTATTACGTGATGCGTTATTATTTCCGCAAAAAGAATGAAATGGTTAAATTAAATAACAAATGAAGCAATACAATTATTGCGTTGCTTTATAAAAAGCACATCAGCAAATGAACCTGATGTGCTTTTTATTTTTCTGGCTTCTTAAAATAGCCATCGTGAGCCTATTATCAGAATAGTTTTGCCCATATTCTTTGCGCCTTATTCAGGCGACTCACGACGAGATTGTGGAACTTTATCGCGCGGCGATGTAACGCCTTTGCCCGGTGGCGCGGACGCTTACCGGGCCTGCGTAGACGATGCAGGCCGGATAGGGCGTAACACGTTATCTTCGGTCGAGCTTTTGCTGCGCCAGCCAGACGGCGCCCAGCCTGCCTGCCTGATTTCCCAGTTGGCAGGGCTGAATCGGCACCTGGAGCGCCTCCCACATTTCAAACGTTTCAAGATGCCGCGTCAGGAGCGGGTAGAGCTTTTCCTGTTCGCTTATTCCTCCGCCGATCAGCACCACGCCCGGATCAAACATAGAGATCACGCTGTAAACGCCGCGTGACAGATAACGCGCCCAGTCATTGACCGCCTCACGCAGATGAACATCGGTCGCCATTCGTTCGAAGATCACATCCGCAGGCGGCATCTCTTCTGCAGGCAGCGCCAGAGCCTGGCGGCACGACGCCATTAATCCGCTGGTTGACGCGATTTTATGCATACTTTCGCCATTATTCCCGACCGGCATGACGCCGAATTCACCGGCGTGGAAATGTGCGCCGCGATACAGTTCTCGTCCGACGATAATACCGCCGCCAATGCCGGTTCCAATGGTGATACAGACCAGATTGTCATAATGCTGCCCGGCGCCTCGCCACATTTCGCCCAGCGCCGCGCAGTTCGCGTCGTTCTCCACGACCAGCGGCAGATCGGTTAGCCCGCTGAACAACTCCATCAGGTTGACGTCATCCAGGTATGCCAGCGCGCCCGCTTTTGCCGCATGACCGTTATGGGGATTAATATGGCCGGGGAAACTGACCCCGATTGCCGCAATGTCATAGTCCTGCTGGCAACGCGCCACCACATCCTGCCATTTGCGGGTAAACGTGGAGGCGTCCTCTGGCGTATCGAATTGATGATGGGTTAATTCTTCGCCGTCACTGTTAATCACGCCATATTTGACGTGAGTTCCTCCCACATCAATACCGATATATTGCTGCATAGTGTTCTCCGTACGTTAAACAGGCACCTGTTTAGTATGGCTAAAACCAGACGGAGAAACGTAAAGGAAAGTAATTCGTGATTGCTGTCGTAAAGCGAGAAACCATTGGCGAAAAATTCACCAGTACCGTCTACCCTTGTGGAGTACCTTTACAATAAGGAGTTGGTCATGACGAACAATCCCCCTTCAACACGTATTCAGCCAAGTGAATACGGGTACCCACTGAAGTTAAAAGCCCGCTATGACAATTTTATTGGCGGTGACTGGGTTGCGCCCGCCGACGGCGAATATTATCAAAACCTGACGCCAGTGACCGGCCAGCCGCTATGTGAAGTCGCTTCCTCCGGTAAAAAAGATATCGATTTAGCGCTCGACGCCGCGCATAAGGCGAAAGATAAGTGGGCGCATACGTCAGTACAAGACCGTGCCGCTATCTTGTTTAAGATCGCCGATCGGATGGAACAAAACCTCGAACTGTTGGCGACAGCGGAAACTTGGGATAACGGTAAACCGATTCGTGAAACCAGTGCCGCCGACATACCGCTGGCGATCGATCATTTCCGCTATTTCGCCTCCTGTATACGTGCGCAGGAGGGCGGGATCAGCGAAGTTGATAGCGAAACCGTGGCCTACCATTTTCACGAACCGCTTGGTGTCGTGGGGCAGATAATCCCGTGGAACTTTCCGCTGCTGATGGCAAGCTGGAAAATGGCGCCAGCGCTGGCGGCAGGTAACTGCGTGGTGCTTAAACCGGCACGCCTGACGCCGCTTTCCGTTTTACTGTTAATGGAAGTCATTGGCGATCTGTTACCGCCGGGCGTTGTCAACGTCGTGAACGGCGCGGGCGGCGAGATTGGCGAATATCTGGCGACCTCAAAACGTATCGCGAAGGTGGCGTTTACCGGTTCGACGGAAGTGGGTCAACAGATCATGCAGTACGCCACGCAGAACATTATTCCGGTGACGCTGGAGTTAGGCGGCAAGTCGCCCAATATCTTCTTCGCCGACGTGATGGATGAGGAAGATGCGTTCTTTGATAAAGCGCTGGAGGGATTTGCCCTGTTTGCCTTTAACCAGGGCGAGGTGTGTACCTGTCCAAGCCGTGCGCTGGTTCAGGAGTCCATCTATGAGCGCTTTATGGAGCGCGCTATTCGCCGGGTGGAGAGCATTCGCAGCGGGAACCCGCTAGATAGCGGTACACAGATGGGAGCGCAGGTCTCTCACGGCCAGCTTGAGACTATCCTCAATTATATCGATATCGGTAAAAAAGAGGGGGCCGATATTCTGACCGGTGGGCGACGCAAGGAACTGGATGGCGAACTTAAAGAGGGCTATTACCTTGAGCCTACCATTCTGTTTGGTAAGAATAATATGCGCGTCTTTCAGGAGGAGATCTTTGGCCCGGTGCTGGCGGTAACCACCTTTAAAACCATGGAGAAGGCGCTGGAAATCGCTAACGATACGCAATATGGCCTGGGTGCTGGCGTCTGGAGCCGCAACGGCAATCTGGCCTATAAGATGGGGCGCGGCATTCAGGCCGGGCGCGTATGGACCAACTGCTATCACGCCTATCCGGCACATGCGGCGTTTGGCGGCTATAAGCAGTCGGGCATCGGGCGCGAAACCCATAAGATGATGCTGGAACACTACCAGCAAACCAAGTGCCTGTTGGTGAGTTATTCCGATAAGCCGCTGGGGCTGTTCTGACGCAAGAGGTAATGCCCGATGGCGCTGCGTTTATCAGGCCTACAAGAATTTATCGCAATATACTGATATTGCAAATCTTGTAGGCCGGATAAGGCGCAGCCGCCATCCGGCACAGTATTACCGCTCGTTAATCCAAATCCGCATTTCGCCCTCGCCACGGTTGGCCCAGCTAAACCACGGAATGAATGTTAGCGTCTGCGGCTGACGCGATGACGGCGCGTTATCGTAGTGCCACAACGCCTGATGCTGCGCATCCGCGGCGCTTTGCTTCTCGCCTTCGGCCTGAATCAGCATCTTATGCGCAAAAAGCCCTTTGCCCTCAAAGACCCGGAACTCACTCTCTTTCGGTAGCCACAGATTATGCAGTTCTTCGCCGTTATCGGCCTGCTCAAGGCAATAGACCAGCGGCCCGCGCTGAATAGCGACCTTACCGGCGACGTGACGCGCCAGCGGATTGCCATACACGCGGCGAACCGGCATCGGCAGCGTCAGGCTTATCGTATCGCCCTCCTGCCAGGTTCGACGGATATGCAGATAACCTTTGCGAATATCCTGCTCCACTTCCAGCCCGTTGAGCGTCACTTTTGCCTCAGGGCACCAGTCCGGCAGACGTAGCGCCAGCGTGTGACGTACCGGCTGCACAGAATCGATGGCGATCTTCACCTGCTCATGCCACGGGTAGTTCCCGCTGATTCGCAGTTTGAGCGCGCCATTTTCAACCGGTATTTCCATGCTGTTACCCACGTACATATTGATGTACAGCGCATCCGCACGCGGCGTGTAGATGTAGTGACCAATGGACGTGAGTACGCGGGCGATATTCGGTGGGCAGCAGGCGCAGCCAAACCAGCGCTGGCGGATGGGTTTAACGTGATCGTAGATATGGTTGAATTTTAACGATTTTGGATGCACTTCCAGCGGGTTGACGTAGAAGAAATGCTTGCCGTCGAGCGCCATACCGCCGAGGACGGTGTTGTACAGCGCGCGCTCCATCACGTCGGCGTACTGGCTATCGGCTTCCATTTCCAGCATCCGGCGGGCGAACATCATCAGGCCGATTGAAGCGCAGCTTTCCGCATAGACCGAATCATTCGGTAAATCGTAATCGCTGCTAAAGGCTTCGCCGCTGCTTTGTGAACCGATGCCTCCGGTGATATACAGCTGACGCTGCGCCATATTTTTCCACAGGCGCAGGCAGTCCTGGCGTTTGCCTTCATCGTTGCTCAGGCGAGCGAGATGCGCCACGCCAGTCATCAGATAGACAAAACGTACCGCGTGGCCGATTGCCGTCTGCTGCTGCGAAATTGGCAGATGCGCCTGGCTGTAGGCTTTGTCTTTGACCATCCACGCCGGGCCGTAGGTATGCCAGTAAGAGGTTTGGCCGCGTTTTTCGTACTCTTCGTCGTAGAAGTGCGGTTGGGCGCCGCGCTGCCCGATAAAGTAACTTGCCAGCGTCATATAGCGCGGCTGCTCTGTTACCTCATACAGACGCATCAGCGCCAGCTCAATTTCCGGGTGGCCCGGATAACCGTGCAGCTGATTTTCGCCAGGGCCGAAAGTGCTGTCGATATGATCGGCCAGACGACAAACGACGTCTAGCAGCCGACGCTTGCCGGTGGCCTGAAAGAAGGCGACGCCCGCTTCAATCAGATGCCCGGCGCAATAAAGCTCATGGCACTCCGCCAGGTTGCTCCAGCGTTCTTGCGGGGCTTTTGCCGTAAAGTACGTATTGAGATAGCCATCGTCACACTGCGCGGCGGCCACCAGTTCAATCACCTCATCGGCGGTTTTCTCAAGCTCTGGGTCGGGTTTTTGGCACAGTGACCAGGCAACCGCTTCCAGCCATTTCGCCACGTCGCTGTCCTGAAAGACCATGCCGTAAAAGTCGCCCGTCTGCTGGCCTGCGGCAATGCGGAAATTTTCAATGGCATGGCTGGGTTCAGCCTCTGGAATACGATCGTTTAACGCATCCCACTGGTAAGGAATAACCACATCGCGAACCAGTTGTTGATACTGTCCGAGTAACGGATCGCTGACCGTCAGTTTATGCAGATCGACTTCCAGTACGTTCATTTCGTGCTCCTTAAGGCTGTAGAGGTCATAGATATTCCTCGCTGACGGGGTATTTTATGGCAGTAATTTTTATTTTCGCGTTATGACCTGATTCATTTTGCCCAGATAGCGGTGAGCGACAAGGCGATAAAAGAGTAAAAAAAGATGACGATTCCGACTCGTATTTAAAAATGTGAGATGGATCGAGTGAAATGACTATTTTTAGTTAATAATCAAAAAGTAATATGAAATACGGTGCTGAATGAGCGGGAAATAACATATTAATGCTCGAATTATCCATAACATTACCGATTAAAGTCCAAAACGGCGGATTATTTATTTCTCGCGGCATTGGGCGTCATCCTGCCAGGCGTCTGCAATCGTGGGAAATTATATTTGTGGAAAAAGGCTGCCTGAAAATTCAGGAAGAATGTGTTTTCTGTGTCGAAGCCGGGGAAAGCCTGTTGCTTTGGCCGCATCGCCGCCATATTGGCGTTGAGGAGTTTCCCGCCGATCTTAAATTTTACTGGCTCCATTTTGAGGTCAAAGCGCCGGACAGCGACCCGCGCTGGCTGACGCATCTTTCCGTGCCGCAGCATACCCAGGTTGCCGATCCGCAGGCGCTGATTGCGCTTTTTCGCCAGTTTATGAACGAGCAGGAAAAGCACCAGCGCAGTCCGGCGCTGGAGTTCATCGTGCTGCTGATTTTGCAGCAGCTCACCGTTGACGCCCGGCAGAATGAAAACGCCGAGGCCGCTGGCGTGTCGCTGGCCTGGAAAGCGCAGCAGCTGATTCGAACGCACTATCACCTGCCGCTTTCCAGCGCGGTTCTGGCGAAAGAACTGCATTGCAATGTGGATTATCTGGGACGCGTTTATCGGCGGGTATTTCACCTTACGCTAACGGAAGCCATCCACCGCCAGCGGGTGCGCGAGGCGGAAAAGTTGCTGATTAGCGACGCGCGTTCGTTAAAAGAGGTGGCGGAGCGGTGCGGTTTTAATGACGTTGGTTACTTTCGCCAGATCTTCCGCAAGCACACCGGCCTGACGCCTACCGCCTGGAAGCGGCGCTACAGTAAGGAACACGTTAATTCTTGAGTATAATCTTTGGCCCTCTGACAACGCGGTTGCAAACTGAATGCCCGATGGCGCTTTGCTTATCGGGCCTACAAGAGTTCATCACAACGTATTGATATTGCAAATCTTGTAGGTCGGATAAGGCGCAGCCGCCATCCGACACAGGCTGTGACTGCCGATATTACTGCCCGTAATAGGCGTTCGCGCCATGTTTACGCAGATAGTGTTTATCGAGCAATTCCGGCTGCATATCCGGTAGCTGCGGGGCCAGCTGGCGCGAGAACAGCCCCATATAGGCGCACTCCTCAAGCACCACGGCGTTGTGGACGGCATCGGCGGCATTTTTACCCCAGGCAAACGGGCCGTGTGAATGAACTAATACCGCCGGGATTTGCGCCGGATCGAGACCGCGCTCTTCAAAGGTTTTAATAATCACCTCGCCGGTCTGATACTCGTACTCGCCGTTAATTTCCTCAACGGTCATCAGCCGGGTACAGGGGATCGCGCCATAGAAATAGTCGGCGTGGGTGGTGCCCCAGGCGGGCAGATCGAGCCCGGCCTGCGACCAGATCGTCGCATGGCGGGAATGGGTATGCACGATCCCACCGATCTGCGGATAGCGGCGATAGAGCGCCAGATGGGTCGCGGTATCGGACGACGGTTTTTTGTTGCCTTCAACGACCTTACCGCTGGCGATCTCTACCACCACCATATCGTCGGCGGTCATCACCTCATATTCGACGCCGGAAGGCTTAATGACCATCAGCTTGCGCGTCTCATCGACCGCGCTGACGTTGCCCCAGGTAAAGGTGACCAGCCCGTGCGCCGGGAGGGCCAGGTTGGCCGCCAGCACCTCGGCTTTCAGTTGCTCTAACATGTGAAACCTCCTTCCTGCATCCGTGATTCAATCCAGCGGCGGGCCTGGATAATTTCCAGCACCGGCTCGCTGGCTTTCTCTGTCCACATCTCAATCAGAAATGAACCGCGATAGTTCAGCTCATGCAGCGTTTTGAAGATGCTGACAAAATCAACGCATCCTTCGCCAAACGGCACGTCGCGGAACTGGCCGGGGTTGTCACCGGTCACCGGCAGCGTGTCTTTCAGGTGGATCGCGGCGATACGGTCGATACCCAGCTTCAGCTCGGCGGTCACGTCGTTCCCCCAGGCGCTGAGGTTGCCGACGTCTGGATAAACGGTGAACCACGGTGACGAAAGCATCTCGTCCCACTTTTTCCACTTGCTGATGGAGTTCATAAACGCGGTATCCATGATCTCCACCGCCAGCATCACCTGCGCCGCTGCGGCCTGTTCCACCGCCCACGCCAGCCCTTCGGCGAAACGTTGCTGGGTGCCTTCGTCGTGCTCTTCGTAATAGACGTCGTAACCTGCCAACTGGATGGTGCGGATCCCCAGGTCGCGCGCCAGGCGAATGGCTTTGGTCATGATTTCACGCGCCCGCTGGCGTACCGCTTCGTCGCGGCTGCCAAAAGGGAAGCGACGATGGGCGGAGAGGCACATCGACGGGATGGCGACGCCGCTTTCCAGCATCGCGTTCACCAGCGAAGCGCGTTGGGCCGAGGTCCACTCCAGGCGTGAGAGACGTTCGTCGGTTTCATCCACCGACATCTCAACAAAATCAAAACCGCAGCTTTTTGCCAGCACCAGCCGCTCTGGCCAACTGAGATCTTTCGCCAGTGCTTTCTCGTAAATACCTAATGGATGATTACGCATGCTTTTCTCCCCAAATGGCGTCAATTTGGGCGTGGAATTCGGCGGCGACCTGCGCCGGATGGGCGGCACCTGCCAGCGCACGTCCGGCGATAAATGCCTTAACGTTAATGTCGCGGAACAGCGGCAGATCCGCTGGGGTAATGCCGCCGGTAATCGATAGTTCAAGGCCGATGTCGGACAACGCCTTCATACGCGCCAGGTCCGCTTCTCCCCACTGCTGCCCGCTGGCCTGCGCATCGTGTCCGCGGTGGTAAATCGCCTGGCGAACCCCGACGCGATACCAGTCTCGGGCGTCGTCCAGCGTCCAGTTGCCGAACAGTTCCATTTGAATTTCACCGCCGCAGGATTGCGCGACGGCATGGCCTTTCTCGACGGTCGCGAGCGGCGCGGCGCAGATGATAGTCATCCAGTTAGCGCCAGCGCTAAAAGCCTGCTGCGCCAGGGTTTCACCGGCATCGGCCACTTTCCAGTCGGCGACGATGATTTTTTCCGGGCACTGCGCTCGCAGGGCTTTCACCGCGCTAAGGCCTTCGGTTAAACAAAGGATGGTTCCGGCCTCAACGATATCGACATGATCCTGTAGCAGGGCGACATCGCGCTGGGCTGCTTCCAGACTGGTGTGGTCGAGCGCCAGTTGCAGTAATGGTCGGCTCATAATGCGTGCTCCTTAATACGGGCGTGATAGCCCTGTAGTGCTTCAATCAAATCCTGGTATTGGCGGTATTTGCGCTGGTAGAGGGCGTGCGCGGTCATGTCCGGCAGCAGCGTGCGTACCGGGTGCTGCAGGTCGCGTTGGGCCTCGTGGAAATCGCGATATACGCCGGTGCCGACGCGGGCTGCCAGCGCCGCGCCGAAGCAGCCGGTCTCCTCCACCTGCGGCAGCTCGATGCGTAACCCGCTGACGTCCGACAGCATCTGCATCCAGACGTCGGAGTGGGCCGGTCCGCCGGTAACGCGCAGGGCGCAAACCTCGGTAAAGCGTTCACGCATGCGGTTGAGGTGGGTCATATGGCTGAAGACCACGCCTTCATAGAGCGCCTGTAGCAGGTGCGCGCGGTTGTGCAGCGCCTGCATGCCATAAAAGCCGCAGGTCATCTCCAGCCCGGCATTGCTGCCGTAGAGAAACGGGAGAAAAAAAAGGTCGCTACCGGCTTTCGGCAGGCTGGCAACCGCCTGGTTGATCTCGTCAAAAGAGAGGTAGCCCCACTGGGCGGTGAACCATTCAAGGTTGCCGGAAGAGGTCGGGCTGGCTTCGTGAACGATATACTGCCCGTCATTGACGTAGCGGCCATAGACGTAAGGATGGGCCTCATGGTCGCGCAGACCGTGAGCGATGCCGCTGGTGACGGCCCAGGTCCCCATCACCGCATTGAGCGTTGATTCATCCTCAATACCGGCGCAAAGGGCGGTGGAAACCACGTCAAACAGGCCGCCGACGACGGGGGTACCCGCCGCCAGACCGGTGATAGCGGCCGCCTGAGCGGTGATCTCCCCGCATATTTCGGCTGAACCCACCACGGGGGGCAGCGCGCTATCGATTTCACTGATGCCCAGCCATTCGGTCAGGCGCGGGTCGTACTGGCCCGTCGCCATGTTGTAGAGGTTGGACTCGGAGATATTGCTCTCCTCACAGCCTTTCACGCCGGTTAAGCACCAGCGCAGATAGTCATGCGTCATCATGACGCTGCCTATCTGCGCGTAGCGCTGCGGCTCATTCTCTTTTACCCAGCGTAAAAGGGAGACCGGATGCCCGGTCCACAGGGTTTGCCGGGTCAGTGGGTAGAGTTTTTGCGGAACCGCTTCTTTTTGCCAGCGCTGGACAATTTCCATGGCGCGACGATCGGAAGAGAGTATCGCTTTACCTAATGGCCGATCGCTTTTATCTAACAGGAACAGGCCTTTCCCTTGGGCTGAAATACCCAGACCGCGGATTTGTGAGCCGCTCACCCCCGTGTGCGTCAGCAGTTTGCTGATGACCGAAGCGCACTGTTGCCACAGTTCGGTCATATCGCGTTCAACCCAGCCTGGCTGCGGGCTTAAAGCGTGCAGCGGCAGGCGTTGCACCGCTACTTCCCGGCCTGCGCCATCGTACAACCCGGCTTTTAGCCAACTCCCACCACAATCTAACCCCAGCCAGTAATTGCTCATGACTTATTGCACCTCGTCCACGGCTTTCAGGAGGTCGGCGCCCTGCGGGTTGTCTTTCAGGAACATATCGCGCACCTGGCTGCCCAGCGCATCACTGAAGGCTTTACGGTCGATATCGGTCAGGACTTCAACTCCGGCTTCTTTCATGCCATCGATAATTTTTTGCTGATCTTCGGCGACCAGTTTGCGCTGGTAGTCCCCCGCTTCTTTGGCGGAACTCAGCAGTGCCTCCTGGAACTGCGGGCTTAAAGCGTCGAATTTGGCTTTATTGATCACCAGCAGCAGAGGCGAATAGGCGTGATGAGTGAGGGAGAGGTATTTCTGTACCTCATAGAATTTCGCTGACCACACGACGTTGATAGGGTGTTCCTGGGCATCAATCGTACGGGTTTCGAGGCCGGTATAGACTTCGGAGAATGGCATCGGAATAGGGTTCGCGCCGAAGATTTTAAAGGCCGCGATATTCATTGGACTGTTGTTAGTGCGGATTTTTAAGCCTTTCAAATCGCCCGGCGTTTTTACCGGCGCGCGGGAGTTGGTGACGTCGCGCCAGCCGTTTTCCCAGTAGGCGAGGACTTTTAACCCTTTTGAATCGAGTGATTTTTTCAGTTCATCGCCGACTTTACCGTCGAGCGTTTTATGCGCATGCGAGGTATCGCGAAACAGGAAGGGGACATCAAGTAAGTTGAATACAGGGGCCAGGCCGGTGAAATTGTTCGAACCGGACATTTCCATATCAATAGTTCCGCCGCGCACCCCGCTGATCATTGCCTGAGCGTTACCTAATGTGCTGTCAGGAAAGAGTTTTAGCGTTAATTCGCCGTTGGTTTTTTCTTTTAATAATTCGTTAAATTTTTTCGCGGCAATATGTTGGGAGTCAGTTTGCGGTGTTTCATAACCAAAACGTAAAGATTGCGCCGCCAGAGACGACACGCTGAAAACCGTCAGACCAGCTATCAATAATGAACGAGCAATAACGTGTAATTTCATAATATTATCCTTTAATTAATCCATTTAAGCGGTGTGATAATTAGCTCGGGAATAAAAATAAATAAAACCAGCAGCGACATCAGTACGACAACGTAAGGGAATACGCCTCTTACCGCGTCATCAAATTTCAATTTTGCTACCCCGGAAATAACGTTGAGGACGTTGCCAACGGGCGGTGTGATTAATCCAATAGAGCAGTTAATAATGAACATGACGCCGAAATAAATCGGGTCAATATTGGCTTCTTTAACTAATGGCAATAATACAGGGGTAAGAATTAACACCGTTGGCGTCAAATCCATCACCATACCGACGACCATAATTGAGATCATAATGACGATAAATAAGAGTCGCGGAGAGTCGACCAGCGGCTGCAGCAAATCTGACACTATCATGGGTAATTCCGCGATCGTAATCAGCCAGGCGGATACCTGGGCCGCGGCCACCAGAAACATGACGACTGACGTCGTTTTGGCGGCATTGACCAGCACGTGGTAGAGACTGGAAAACGTTAATTCCCGATAGATAACCACGGCGACAAAGAGGGCGTAAAACGCGGCGACCGCCCCTGCCTCCGTTGGCGTGAAAAGTCCGGAACGGAAGCCGCCGATGATAATCACCGGTAAAAACAGCGCCCAGATACCTGAAACCAATGAATACCAGATTTCACGCGGTGTTGCTTTAGGCTGAGAAGGGAGATTTAATCGCCCGGCCTGCCACCACCAGGTGAGCATAAGCGCCGCGCCCATCATGATGCCCGGTGCGATCCCGGCCATAAACAGCTTGCTGATCGACAAGCCGCTGGAAACGCCGAAGATAATAAAAGGAATCGAGGGGGGAATAATTGGCGCAATGATCCCGCCGGAAGCGATTAACCCAACGGAGCGGTTGATCGGGTAGTTTGCGGAGCGCATCATCGGCACCAGCAGCGCGGCGACCGCAGCGGTATCTGCTACCGCAGAGCCGGAAAGGCTGGCCATAATCATTGCCGCAATAACGCCCACGTAGCCCAGGCCGCCGGGCTTATGGCCGACCAGCTTCATCGGCAGGTCGACAATTCGCTTTGACAGGCCGCCCGCGTTCATGATTTCACCGGCCAAAACAAAAAAGGGAATGGCCAGTAGGGAGAAACTGTCCGCGCCGTTAACCAGGGTTTGCGCCATAATCTGCACGTCAAACATATCCAGGTATGCCATCAGAGCAGCGCCGCAAAGCAGCAGCGACCAGGCGATGGGTAAACCTATCGCGATCCCGCCGAGCAGGCAGCAGAGAAATATCACCACGGCCATGATTAGGCTCCTTGCTGTGGTTGTTGAAAGGAATCGTTACGCGTTATTAAGTGATAAAGCCGACGCAGCTCGATTAACGCGATGGCAACGCTTGTGGGCAGACAGGCGATATACATCAGGCCGATCGGTAAACCGAGGATTGGCGAGTGATCGCTCCAGTCCTGCAACGCTTTTTGCAGGCTGCCCCAGCCTAATGCGATGCATAACAATAAAATCAGCGAATGTGTCAGCAGCGAGAGTCGACGCTGATTCGCTGGCGAAAGTTTTTCCACCACAAAAGTGACCTGAACGTGAGCGTTATCCATAAATGCAACGATGGCGCCAATAAACGTCAGCCATACAAATAGATAACGTGATAGTTCATCTACCGACAAAATACTGCTCTCAAAACCGTAACGTAAAATAACGTTAATAAATACAATGCAGGAAAGTACGGCAATTAATACCGCAAGTATGCCCTCAAGTACCCGCTTCATAACGACTCCATCAGGTTATAGAAACTTATTTCTTTCGATGCTGAATAGTGGAACTTAATTTCTTATGTTTGGTTTATATTAGGTCGGCGCAACGTTGAGTTGCAGGCCGAGAATTAAGGTGATGATGTTTAATTCAGGTTAGCGGCGTGTGGCCTTTTTCATCATGTTAATACCATCGCGTAATATATTTATGCGGTGATTAATATCGGCACTGGCATTGATTTCCAACAATTTAATACCGGTAAACTGCAACAGTTCGGGAGCGGCGGCGGTAATCAGTTCTTTAACATGTTTCTCCGTCATCAGACTTTGTGGACAGAAAGGTGCAAACGGAGCATGGAGGTCCTGCCATTCGCCGTATTCTCCATCCAGCGTTGTACCGGAGAACATCAGCGCCCCGAGTTTTCCAGCCTGTTTGGCCTGCTGCGTGTGGATCAGCGGTAGAGAGGTATCCCGCCCTTCAATAGCCGAGCGCGCCCAGTTAATGCAGACGCTTATGTCATAGTCGGCAATAGTTTCCAGTACGTTTACCAACGGTAAGAATCCTTTGCGCGGTGCGGGGCCGGTCATCGCGTCGCAGTGTTCAAGCACCAGGTCGCAGGACCAGTCCCAGTTGGCAATCTCTTTTAATGAGCGCGCAAAGGCGTCGGTTGCCTGCGCCACGTTCGGATTGCCCGCCAGAGGAGCGGCATGAAGCTCAAGGGCTATGACTTTGCCGGTATTGTTCCCATTGATTTTATTGATCTTCTGATGCAGATGACGATAGTACTCCACGCAGGCTTTACGCTGTTCCTCGTCACTGGACGCTAATCCAAAACCGCCGTTTTCGCTACGGCGACGCATGGTTTCCATTATCGCGGTGACCACGATTTGCCAGTTTCCCGGTGTATGGCGCAATAACCACTCGTCGCCGAGCGGGTGAAGATGTTCAAGACAAGGCTGCTCCAGCCCCCGGATATCCGGAGTATCAGAGAGTTGCCGCCAGAATTCCGTCTCTTCCTCTTCACTCTTCTGGTGAAATGAGGGTGCACAAGGGTACGCACCGATAATATAACCGGTATTATTTTTCATTTTGTGCTCCAGTAAACTCTATTTTATAAAACGTCTATGGCGACTTTTACGACTATTTTCCGTATCGGCGTAGCAATGCTTTTATTACAACCGGGACGATGAACATCCTGCGGGAAAAACAGGGCATAACTTCCCGGTATCATTTCAATGAATGATTCATGTTCACTGTCGTGATAAAAAATAATATCGCGCTGTTCTAATAATGACTCGCTGATTTGATTATTACCGGTATCAATGGCAACCCCAATTTTCTCTTCACCCCATGCCAGAAACTGAATATCCAGATAGCGGCGATGGACTTCCGGACGATTTTCAGCAGCATCGCGGGTGGTCATATCGATAATCTGCGCGAAGGTATTTTTGCCGTCGATTTCCACTACGCCGGGTTCCAGCGTGCGAAAGTCGGTGGTACGTAAAAAGTGAAGCGCTTTCTCGATCGCGGCTGGCAAATGACATGGATTTGGCTGCGCGATATGTCCAAAAATCATGATGTGGCTCCTTACAGCGCCTGGATTTTAGCCCAGACGCTGTCGTCAATGGTGATACCGTTACAGCGGCTGTCATCCAGCAATTTGGTAAATTCGTGGCCGGGCAGCCGAATCGCGACGTTGTCGTCAGCACGTTCAGCAGTGGTGATGAAATCCATAATCCGCTGCAGTTTGGCATCGCGGGTTGCGCCATCGATCAGCTTATCCACTTCTATGGCGATGAAAATCTGCGAAACGCCATACTCATCGCTGTTTTCCTGGGTCACTTCGGCAACGGAAGAGCCGTTGGAAAGCAGGGTGGCAATCATGTCCAGCACAATCGACAGACCAGATCCTTTCCAGTAACCCATCGGTAAAATGCGGTGATTTTTCTCGATCACGCCCGGTTCTTTGGTCAACTGACCGTTATCGTCGAAACCGCCGTCCACCGGCAGTTCGCGGCCCGCCAGACGGTTAACTTCTAACATCCCGTAGGAGAACATCGACATCGACATATCTACCATCGTGATCGGCGTAGACGGGATGGCGACGATCAGCGGATTGGTACCGATACGGCACTCTTTCGCGCCCCACGGCGGCATGACGGCGATGGAGTTGGTCCAGCAAATGCCGATATAGCCTTTTTCCGCCGCCTGCCAGCCGTAGCTGCCGCCGCGCATCCAGTGGTTAGCATTACGTAACGCCACCAGGCCAATACCATGATCGGAAGCCAGCTCGATGGCCCGGTCCATCATCTTTTTCGCCGTCAGGTTGCCGATAGCGCGCTGAGCATCCCACTGTTCGATGGCGCCGAGGCTGGTAACCCGCTGCGGTTTAGCATCAGGAATAATGTCGCCGTTATCCAGTTGCTGGATGAAGCGGGGAAAGCGGTTCACGCCGTGGGAATAGACACCGGACTCGGTGGTGCGAGCGAACATTTCCGCGCAGGCGTCGGCGGTATCTTCCGCAATATTCCGCGACCGCAAGACGCGGTAGAAGGCCCCTTTTAACTCTTCGAAAGTTACTTTCATCCCTGTTCTCCTGGTCGATTGTTAGAAATTTTAGTATGTTTTTTTGTCGATAAATTTCATAATGCGAAATGTAGTTCCAAATATATAGATCAAAAATTGACATGGCAACGCCAGAGAAGCTTTTTAAAAACGATTAAAATCATCGGGTTATGTTTTTTATGCTGATATCGTGAACTGCAACACACTTTGAGCTACCATCTGATCGCCCAAGAAAGGAGAGAGTTTTCTGATGAGCCAGAACAACGATAAAGAGAAGCCTGCGGGGAGTCAGAGCCTGTTTCGTGGCCTGATGTTGATAGAAATTTTGAGTAACTACCCGAACGGTTGCCCACTGGCGCACCTGTCGGAGCTGGCGGGGTTGAACAAGAGTACCGTCCATCGTTTGTTGCAGGGGCTTCAATCCTGCGGATACGTGACGCCAGCGCCGGCGGCCGGAAGCTACCGTCTGACGACAAAGTTTATTGCCGTCGGCCAAAAAGCCCTGTCATCGCTGAATATCATCCACGTTGCGGCACCGCACCTTGAGGCGCTCAACCTGGCCACCGGCGAGACGGTGAATTTTTCCAGCCGTGAAGATGATCACGCTATCCTGATTTATAAGCTGGAACCGACCACCGGTATGCTGCGCACGCGTGCCTACATTGGCCAGCATATGCCGCTGTACTGCTCGGCGATGGGGAAAATTTATATGGCGTTTGGTCAGCCGGATTATGTGGCGTCTTACTGGGAAAGCCATAAAGATCAGATCCAGCCGCTGACTCGTAATACCATTACCGATTTACCAGCAATGTACGATGAGCTGGCGCAAATTCGTGAAACCAGCATGGCGATGGATCGCGAAGAAAATGAACTGGGCGTTTCCTGTATTGCTGTGCCTGTGTTTGATATTCACCATCGAGTGCCTTACGCCATTTCTATTTCACTGTCGACGTCACGGCTAAAACAGATCGGCGAGAAAAATCTGCTCAAACCGTTGCGTGAAACCGCACAGGCTATCTCTAATGAGCTGGGATTTACCGTTCGCGAATAAGACAGCTCGCCAGGTTTTATCAGGCATCTGACAAAATTTGTCCGTTTGCGTAGTGGGATCAAAGCGGCGGGGAATGGCTCTCTGGCATTCTGGCGTTTTAACGCAGGGGGAGAACAATGAACCGGTTTATTATGGCGGATGCGTCGGCGTGTATCGGGTGTCGTACCTGCGAGGTCGCCTGCGTGGTGTCGCACCAGGAACAGCAGAATAGCGCGGCGGTGACGACGGCGGACTTTGTGCCGCGTATCCGGGTGATAAAAGAGGATAGCTTCACCACGGCCACGGTCTGCCATCAGTGTGAGGACGCGCCGTGCGCGAATGTCTGCCCGGTACAGGCGATTCGCCGTGATCGGGGGCATATCTTCGTGACGCCATCGCGCTGCATTGGTTGTAAAAGCTGTATGCTGGCTTGCCCGTTTGGCGCGATGACTGTGGTGGCGTCCGCGTCAGGCGCGCAGGCGATTAAATGCGATCTTTGCTGGCATCGGGAAGCGGGGCCGGCGTGCGTGGAAGCCTGCCCGACCAGTGCGTTACAGTGCGTTGACGCAACACACGTGCAGCGCCAGCGCCTCTATTCTCAACCTTTCTGAACATCGTTCCGGCCTGCATAATGGCCGGAATAACCGTCAGCCTTCACGCCAGGCGCGTTCTATCTCTTCTGCCAGAATTTTTACGCCCGCCTCGATTTTATCCGGTTCAGGCACGTAGTTCATCCGCATACACTGGTGTGTGTGCGGCCAGGGTTTATCCAGTCCGGGAAAGAAATAGTGGCCCGGCACCATCAGCACGCCGCGCGCTTTCAAGCGTTGATAGAGTAGCTCGGTGGTAATCGGCAGATCTTTAAACCACAGCCACAAAAATATTGCGCCTTCTGGTTTATGAATCAGGCAGCGTTCTTCGGATAAATAGCGACGAATGATCGCGATCGTCTGTTGAACGCGCTGATAGTAGAAAGGTTTGATAACCGTTTCCGACAGCCGCAGCAGATCGTTACGCTTAATCATTTCGCACATCATCGCCGGGCCCATGCCCCCGGGCGCAAGGCTGATGATGCCGTTCATGTTGGCAATGGCGGTAATCGTCTTATCATTGGCGATGATAATCCCGCAGCGGGAACCGGGCAGCCCCAGCTTTGAGAGGCTCATGCATAGGATAATATTGGGGTTCCACAGCGGGCGCGCCTCGCTAAAGATAATGCCCGGAAACGGTACACCGTAAGCGTTATCAATCACCAGTGGGATGTTGTGCTGATTCGCCAGTCTGTCCAGCTTCATCAGCTCTTCGTCGGTGATAACGTTACCGGTTGGGTTGGTCGGGCGCGAGACGCAAATCATCCCCGTTTCTTCGCCGATGTGCAGATGCTCAAAATCGACGTGATACTTAAACTGGCCTTCCGGCAGCAGCTCAATATTCGGGCGCGCCGAAACGAAGAGGTCGTCTTCCAGACCGGAATCCGCATAGCCGATGTATTCCGGCGCAAGCGGGAATAGTACCTTTTTCGTACTGCCGTCGGCGCGACGTCCGGCGAAGAGATTAAATAAGTAGAAAAACGCGCTCTGACTGCCATTTGTTAGCGCAATATTCTGTGGTTCGATATCCCATCCCAGCGTTTCACGTAGCAGTACGGCCAGTGCATTCAGTAGCGCCGTTTTTCCCTGGGGACCGTCATAATTACAAAGCGCATCAGCGGCTTTGCCGCTTTCTACCATCTCTGTCAGTAGCGTCTGGAAATAATCCTGCATTGCAGGGATGTGTGCCGGGTTACCGCCGCCAAGCATGATGGCGCCTGGCGTGCGTAAGCCGTCGTTGAGATCCTCCATCAGGCGGGTAATGCCTGAATGGCGGGTAAATTTATCGCCGAAAAGTGAAAATGTCATAACGGGTGATCTATCGAACTGTCTGTCAAAGTGGATAACCATAACGCTACAAATGGCGGGGCGCAAATGGGGGACAGGCGGTGGTATTGATGTTTTATGCTACAAATTT
The DNA here is from genome assembly GCF_039650795.1 of Salmonella sp. K21076. NCBI lineage: Bacteria > Pseudomonadati > Pseudomonadota > Gammaproteobacteria > Enterobacterales > Enterobacteriaceae > Salmonella > Salmonella sp. K21076. The sequence goes on along the minus strand of NZ_JBCLYA010000047.1, from coordinate 234,113 downwards.
TTATCAGTTTAGTTTTTTATTTTGAAGAGGTTACCGGTACGCGAGGGGACCGGTAGCGCCACGATTAGCGGCGGCCCGCCCAGACGACCATCACCGTATCGTCGCCGTACTGGCGTACAAAACCGTACCCGTGTTTTAGCGTCAGCGTGGTTTGTTGGCCTGCGCCGATGGCGGGATGTCTGGCGCGGAACTGGCTAATACGCTGCCAGTGCGCGACGGCTGCGGCTGACTTTCCGCTCACGTCCTGCCAGTTCATATCAGAACGGGTGCCTTGCAGCGGGTCGGAGCCGGTGGGGCCGAAGGGACGAGCGGATTCATCGCCGTAAAAGATCTGCACCGCGCCTGGCGAAAGCAGCAGCAGTTCCGCCGCCTTATCACCGCCCTCACGGAAAAGGCGCGTATCATGCGAGGAGAGGTAACTTAATACGTTGAAATCCTGCATTTTATCCGCCATCTGCTGCCAGACTGGCCCCATTTCCGCCAGGCAATCGACCGCTTTCGCCGCCTGCTCCTGATAATCAAAATTGATCATCGCGTCGAAACCATAGCGATAATAATCACTTTTCATGACGCCGTGGCCCCACGCTTCGCCAGTCATCCAGAACGGGCTATCATCCAGCGCTTTGTCCGGATTGGCCTGCTTCCATTCATGTAACGCCGCGCTGGCCTGGGTTTTTAGCTGTTGCCAGGCAGGAAGCTCAACGTTTTTGGCAGTATCGATCCGGAACCCGTCAATGCCGTAATCATGCACCCACTGGCTTAACCAGTGAGTCAGATAATCCCGTGGCGTATAGCCCTCAATGAACTTTGCTTTAGTATCGGGTTTGTTGGCATAGAACACGGGTAGGCCGGAAGGCGTGGTAGATTCCGTTTTTATATCCGGCAGGAAGGCCAGCGACAGGGTTAAATCGTCAAATCCCGGACTGTCGTAGTCGCCAATATCGGTACGAATCCACTTTTTCCCCCACCATTTTTCCCAGGCGGCGCTGTCGCTGAAGTTGATGTAGTCGTTAAAGCTGTGCCAGCTTTGTCCGGCGGCCGGTCGCCAGTTTGTCCAGCGATCGCCGAGAATTTTTTGCCGTTCCGCGCCGGATAAATAGAGCGCGCCGAACTGATACTCCTGCATATCCGCCAGCGTGGCGTAACCGGCATGATTCATTACTACGTCAAATAAAATACGGATGCCGCGCTGGTGCGCGCCGTCGACCAGCGCGCGGAGATCGGCTTCGCTGCCCATATTGGCATCCAGCGTCGTCCAGTCCTGAGTGTAATAGCCGTGATAGGCGTAATGAGGAAAATCGCCTTTTGTTCCGCCGCCGACCCAGCCGTGGATCTGTTCAAACGGCGAGCTTATCCACAAGGCGTTCACGCCTAATTGCTGTAGATAGTCCAGTTGACTCGTCAACCCGCGCAAATCGCCGCCGTGGAAAGTGCCAATCTCTTGCATACCATCCTTATGGCGACCATAACTGTGGTCGTTGGTTGGATCGCCATTGCGAAAGCGATCCGTAAGCACAAAATAAACGGTGGCGTTGCGCCAGTTAAAAGGCGCTGACGCATGGGTTTCCGCGCGTTCCAGCAATAAAAGCCCGTGGCTGTCGGCAGGTAGCAGCGTGATTTTTCCGTTTTGGACGGTATCGATTTGACCACTGTAATAATCGCGCACTACCGTCCCTTCCGGAAAGGTTTGGCGAACATCCAGCGTGAGCGGCGAACCATCCCAGACGGGACACTGGTAGGCGAGCTGCGTGGTGCGTTCAGGTTCAGTTTTTATCGATAACAACAGGGTCGGCGTACCGGATCGGGTATCTACCGTTATCGTATAGTCGCCATCTTTAAACAGACGCCATTGCGGCGGCGCGCCTTCGCAGGGTTTTAACGACAACATTTGGTTGAGTTTTATAGCGCCGGAGGGCTGCCAGCACTGCTGGTCAATATGGAGCGTTAACGCGCGTGTACCTTTTGTTAATGCAGCATGGCTGGTAAAGCGTCCGGTTTCCTGCGTCGAGAGCGTCGGAAAACCGGGCGAGGTCCATGATGAGGCGATCGCGATACCGGGTATCAGCGTCAGAGCGAAGGCGGCAAGTTTCATCACGCTATCCTTTGTGGGCAATATTCATCAGCTTGCCTGGTTTTTAGGCGAATGAACTCCTCCCCAGCAGAGAGTCGCGCAGGAGGAGGCGCGAGGGTGAGCGACGAGGCGCAAAAAAACGCCTCTATTTGCGATAAACGCCGCATTTTATTGGCATTATTGCTGTCTGTTATCGTTAATAGTTGACATAGTTTCGGATTAAGACTATTCCCTGAGGTGCTTTTTAAGCCTATTTTTGCTAGAATTTGGGGTTCAAACCTCAACTTCGTGAAAAATAAAAGGTGTTGGAATGTATCAATCCGACCAGGAGACCTAATGATATTGACTCCCATGCGACGATATGGGGCAATGATTCTTATGTTACTCACCATCGCATTTTCGGGTGAGGTGCTGGCAAAGACGCGCGCAACACAAACGAGTCAAAAGTCCCACATAACTGAGACAAGTTATAAACAGGTTAGCAGTAAACAAGAGTATTCTCGCAATAGTGCAAAGAGCAGTTCACTTCCTGATTTGCGAAAATACCCTTCCGGAACCCCCAGAAAAAAAGCGTTTCTCCGGACCGTTATGCCTTACATCACCAGCCAAAATGCCGCGATTACCGCGGACCGTAATTGGCTGATCTCAAAACAGTACCAGAACCGCTGGTCGCCGTCTGAGCGCGCGCGTATGAAAGATATCGCGAAGCGCTATAAAGTGAGCTGGTCCGGCAACACGCGTCGTATTCCGTGGAATACGTTGCTGGAGCGCGTCGACATTATCCCAACCAGCATGGTGGCGACGATGGCGGCGGCGGAAAGCGGCTGGGGAACCTCTAAACTGGCGCGTAGCAACAATAACCTGTTCGGCATGAAGTGCACGAAAGGGCGTTGTACCAATACGCCGGGTAAGGTGAAAGGTTACTCGCAATTCGCGTCGGTTGAGGAGTCGGTGAGCGCGTATGTCGCCAACCTGAACACGCATCCGGCTTATTCTTCTTTCCGCAAGTCGCGCGCCCAACTGCGTAAGGCGGATCAGGAAGTCACCGCCACGGCGATGATTCATAAGCTAAAGGGTTACTCTACCCAGGGGGCGCGCTATAACAACTACTTGTTCGCGATGTACCAGGACAACCAGCGTCTGATCGCCGCGCATATGTAATTCTGTGTGCCGGATGGCGCTACGCTATCCGGCTTACAAGGCATCTGTAGGCTGGATAAACTACAACAACGCTTCACTATGCTGGTCGCGATACTCCTTAGGCGTAGTGACGTACTCCTTTTTAAACACCGAATAGAAATATTGCAGCGACGGGTAGCCGCACATTTGCGAAATTTCGTTTATCGCCAACGTGGTGGAAATCAACAAACTACGCGCTTTTTCCAGCTTTTCGGCGTGGATCAGCGCATGTATCGTCTCGCCAACTTCTTCCTTAAAACGTTTTTCCAGGTTTGAACGTGAAATCCCAACCGCGTCCAGCACCTGCTCGACTTTAATGCCCTTACAGGCATGGTTACGAATAAAGTGCATCGCCTGGATAACCGCCGGATCGGTCAGGGAGCGATAGTCTGTCGAGCGGCGCGCAATGACGCGCACCGGCGGCACCAGAATGCGCTGTAACGGCATCTCTTCGCGCGCCAGCAAACGGTGCAGCAGCTTCGCCGCCTGATAGCCCATTTGCCGCGCCCCCTGCGCGACGGAGGAAAGCGCGACGCGCGACAGATAACGGGTTAACTCTTCGTTATCAATACCGATAACGCAAAGTTTTTCCGGCACCGGAATATGCAGGTGTTCGCAGGCCTGCAATACGTGACGGGCGCGGGCATCCGTTACGGCAATGATGCCGGTTTGCGGCGGCAGCGTCTGAAGCCAGTCGGCGAGGCGATTTTGCGCGTGCTGCCAGTTTTCCGGCGCGGTTTCCAGCCCCTGATAGACTACGCCGCGGTATTTTTCCTCGGCGACCAGCTGGCGAAAGGCGTATTCCCGTTCCGCCGCCCAATGTTTGCGGCTGGAGTCGGGCAAACCGTAAAACGCGAAGCGGTTAACGCCTTTTTCTTTTAAATGCAGGAAAGCGCTTTCAACGAGCGCATGATTATCGGTGGCGATGTAATGAACGGCGGGATAATTTTCAGCAAGATGGTAAGAACCGCCGACCCCGACAATGGGTACGTCGACATCGGCCAATAATTGCGCGATATCGTCATCATCGTAATCGGCAATAACGCCGTCGCCTAACCACTCTTTAATGTTATCGATACGGGCACGGAAATCTTCCTCAATAAATATATCCCATTCGGATTGCGAGGCTTGTAAATATTCACCCACCCCCTCCACTACCTGACGGTCATAGGCTTTATTCGCGTTAAATAACAGAGTGATACGGTGACGTTTATCAAACATGAGGATATATCCTGCAAAAGTGAACCTGGACTCATGGATACTATCAAAACGGCTGACATAACGGTCTGGCGAATGATGACAAATTATTTTGCGCCTGAAACGTTATGCGAAATTCATCACAGCAAACGGCGGATGACAATTGTCATTTCTTATCTATATATTACGGTTTTTTGTTTATTTGCCAGGATTCGATCGCGATCGCTTTTTTCTTCTGTGGTTTTCAGCGTTTTTTTGAGAGCCAGAGCACATTTGGGGATTCTCTTAATAGCGGTGTGAAATAACGTAATTGAGCAATAAATCAGGAAATTCCAGTATGACGTTATGTCGTTTACTTGCCGTCTTATCTGATTATGGAGCTCACTATGCAGGCTTATTTTGACCAACTCGATCGTGTTCGCTATGAAGGCCCTCAATCGACTAACCCGCTGGCATTTCGTCATTACAATCCCGACGAGCTGGTTTTAGGTAAACGTATGGAAGATCACCTGCGTTTCGCGGCCTGTTACTGGCATACCTTCTGCTGGAACGGCGCGGATATGTTTGGCGTAGGCGCGTTTAATCGTCCGTGGCAGCAACCGGGCGAAGCGCTGGAGCTGGCGAAACGCAAAGCGGACGTGGCGTTTGAATTTTTCCACAAACTGAATGTGCCTTTTTACTGCTTCCATGACGTGGATGTGTCGCCGAAAGGCGCGTCGTTGAAAGAATATAAAAACAACTTCGCGCAGATGGTGGATGTGCTGGCGGCGAAACAGGAGCAGAGCGGCGTAAAACTGCTGTGGGGAACGGCGAACTGCTTTACCAACCCGCGCTATGGCGCAGGCGCCGCCACTAACCCGGACCCGGAAGTCTTTAGCTGTGCAGCGACGCAAGTGGTTACGGCAATGAACGCCACGCATAAACTGGGCGGCGAAAATTACGTACTGTGGGGCGGACGCGAAGGTTATGAAACGTTGCTGAATACCGATCTACGCCAGGAACGCGAACAGATTGGCCGCTTTATGCAAATGGTGGTTGAGCACAAACATAAAATGGGTTTCCAGGGCACGCTGCTGATTGAACCGAAACCGCAGGAACCGACAAAACATCAGTATGATTATGACGTTGCAACGGTCTATGGCTTCCTCAAACAGTTCGGCCTGGAAAAAGAGATCAAAGTGAACATTGAGGCGAACCACGCCACGCTGGCGGGCCATTCGTTCCACCATGAAATCGCAACCGCTATCGCGCTGGGTATTTTTGGCTCCGTTGATGCCAACCGCGGCGATGCGCAACTGGGCTGGGATACCGATCAGTTCCCGATTAGCGTTGAAGAGAACGCGCTGGTGATGTACGAAATCCTGAAAGCGGGCGGATTCACGACGGGCGGTCTCAACTTCGACGCCAAAGTTCGTCGCCAGAGCACCGATAAATACGATCTGTTCTACGGTCATATCGGCGCGATGGATACGATGGCGTTGTCACTGAAAATCGCCGCGCGTATGGTCGAAGACGGCGAGTTGGATAAACGCGTGGCGAAGCGCTATGCCGGCTGGAATGGCGAGCTGGGGCAGCAGATTCTGAAAGGACAACTCTCCTTAGGCGAACTGGCGCAGTATGCGGAGCAGCACCATCTGGCGCCGGTACATCAAAGCGGTCATCAGGAGCTGTTAGAAAATCTGGTTAACCGTTATCTGTTTGATAAATAACTCTATCTACCGGGCGACTCCGCGTTAGCCCGGCCTGTAGTCGTGATTAGCCCGGTAAGCGTAGCGCTGCCGGGCGCTTTCAGTAAAGGAACCCACACTATGTATATCGGGATCGATCTTGGTACATCGGGTGTAAAAGCTATCCTGTTGAATGAGCAGGGCGATGTGCTGGCTACGCATACTGAAAAACTGACCGTATCGCGTCCGCATCCCTTATGGTCGGAACAGGAACCAGAGCAGTGGTGGCAGGCGACGGATCGTGCGGTTAAAGGTTTAGGTCGGCAACAGTCGTTAAGTGGCGTCCGGGCGTTGGGCATCGCCGGACAAATGCATGGCGCGACATTACTTGATAGCCGTCAGCAGGTTCTGCGACCAGCGATTTTATGGAATGACGGACGCTGTAGCGAAGAGTGCGCCTGGCTGGAAAAACAGGTGCCGCAGTCGCGAGCGATAACCGGTAATCTGATGATGCCCGGTTTTACCGCGCCCAAATTAGTTTGGGTGCAGCGCCACGAACCGGATATTTTCTACCAGATAGACAAGGTTCTGCTGCCGAAAGATTTTCTGCGGCTGCGAATGACAGGCGTCTTTGCCAGCGATATGTCGGATGCGGCGGGAACGATGTGGCTGGACGTGAAAAAGCGCGACTGGAGCGACGTTATGCTCAACGCCTGTCATTTAACCCGACAGCAGATGCCAGCGTTATTTGAAGGTAGTGACATTACCGGAACGTTGCTGCCAGAGGTCGCCAGCGCATGGGGAATGCCAGCAGTACCTGTGGTGGCAGGCGGCGGCGACAATGCGGCTGGCGCGGTCGGCGTAGGAATGATCGATGCCGGACAGGCGATGCTCTCACTCGGAACATCGGGCGTCTATTTTGCCGTCAGCGACGGCTTTCTGAGTAAACCGGAGAGCGCAGTACACAGTTTTTGCCATGCGCTGCCGGAACGCTGGCATTTAATGTCTGTGATGTTGAGCGCCGCCTCTTGTCTGGACTGGGCGGCTAAACTCACCGGGCAGGAGAACGTCCCGGCGCTGATTGCCGCCGCACAGCAGGCGGATGAGCATGCCGATTCGATCTGGTTTTTGCCGTACCTGTCCGGCGAGCGCACGCCGCATAATAATCCGCAGGCAAAAGGCGTTTTCTTTGGTTTAACCCATCAGCATGGCCCGGCGGAACTGGCGCGGGCGGTACTGGAAGGCGTGGGATATGCTTTGGCGGACGGTATGGATGTGGTTCACGCCTGCGGCGTCAAACCCGCCAGCGTGACGCTTATCGGCGGCGGAGCGCGCAGCGAATACTGGCGTCAGATGCTATCTGATATTAGCGGGCTACAGCTTGATTATCGTACTGGCGGCGATGTAGGGCCAGCGCTGGGCGCGGCGCGTCTGGCGCAAATTGCGGTGAATAAACAGACTCCGCTCGCCGATGTATTGCCGCAGTTGCCGCTGGAGCAGGCGCATTATCCTGATGCGCAGCGTCATGCGGTTTATCAACAACGTCGTGAAACCTTCCGTCGACTCTATCAGCAGCTGTTGCCGTTGATGTCATAAGTCAGAATGCCTTTCAGTTTTGGCTGAAAGGCATTTCCCGTAAATATTGATTCTATTGAATTATATCGAAGTAAGTATGTGTGTTTTCTGATTTTTATATTATTGCTGAGCAGGCGCCTTTTTCATCGCTATTTCTTCGCTTAATGTGTCTCACTCAACCACAAGGAGAGTGAGATGGACGATCACGTTGCACGCAGGAAACGGATATTCGGCCTGGGAATGTTAGTTGTCGGTGCAGTGGTATACTTGGTGGGATTGTGGCCAGGCTGTCATACATTAAGCGAAAAGGGATATTTTTTTGCGGCAATCGTCATGTGCGGTTTTCCAGTCTTAATTCGCCAGGAACACACGGGGAATGACCGCTTGCTTTCTCGTTGTAAATCTTTGCTGTTGCTTGGCATCGGCATGGTCGCGGTCGGCGTATTTAACCTGGCGCTGGCGGGCGCGCTGAAAATACTGTGTCTGGTGGCGCTGGGGGTCAGTATATATGGAACCGATCTTTACGCTTCCTACAGTGATGATGAATGATGGCCGGAGCCATCATTGTCGTTTAGCTAACCCATTTCCGTTTATCAATACGCTGTAACAGCATGGAAAGTAGCAGGCTTCCTGTCACCGTCGCGGCAAAAACCCACACGATGTCTAACGGCGGCCAACGTTTTAATTCCAGACCATTAGTACGTAGCGCATGGATAATCAGCGCGTGGAAACCATAAATACCCAGCGAGTGGCGGGAGATAAGCCCCAGTCTAGGTAACGTCCGCGCATTCAGCTTATTTTTAACTACCGTGAACAGTGAGACGGCGCAAATAAACACCATGGGACCGCAATACAGATACCAGGTATCGGCAAAATTTCCGCGCCAGCGTAATTCATGCAATGTGCCGCGAGAAATAACAAATACCGCGATGATGAACAGGGCAGCGCAGATAAGCGTCAGCGATGGCTTTTGCGTCTCCATCATTCCAATGGCGCGGCCCAGGATACCGTAGAGAATGTAGTAGAACGTGTCGCCGCTGATATACAGATTGATGGGCAACCATTCAACGCCGCCGATTTTTTGCGGCACAGTATTTGGGTTAGCAATAATACCAATGATCACCATCAGCATCAGGAGCATTTTGCCGCTCACGTTTTTTACCTGGATTAATGGCGATACCAGGTAGATCACCGTAATCGCAAAGAAAAACCACAGGTGGTAAAACACGGGTTTTTGCAGCGCATTTTTTAGCGAAAGCTCGACGTTGATCGAAGTAAAAAGTGAAATGTAAGCCAGGGCGACAACGCTGTAAAAGATAAGGCACAGGGCAATACGTAAAAAATGCCGCGGTTGCGCGCAGCGCTCGCCAAAAAAAGATAGCCTGAAATCATAAAAAACAGGGGAACGCTAACGCGCGAAGCCGAATTCAGGACATTCGCAATATCCCAGTTTAGCGGGCTGACGCTGTGGGCGTTGGTGATGTACCACGTTGTAGTATGGATCATCACTACCATTAAACAGGCGATCCCTCGCAGGTTATCAATCCAGTTAATTTTAGGCTGCATCAGTTCCTCAGCTTCCGTTTCAATAGAGTTCCAGCGCGGTGGCTCACTGGAAAAATCCGACTTTCTACGCTACATCTTGTGATGGCGTAAGGAGATTCGCACAATGTTTCTGTTACCCACAAACCTTAATAATAAGACTGACCAGCAAACCAGACGGTAATAAAAATGATAATGAAGTATTTCTGTACTGTGATGATAGCCATCGCTCTGGTGGGATGCACAGCGACACCGCCACCGACGCAAAAAGCCCAGCAGAGTAAAGTGAGCCCAACACGCACGCTGGATATGGAAGCATTGTGTAAAGCTCAGGCGGCGCAGCGTTACAACACTGGCGCACAGAAAATTGCTGTTACCGGCTTCGAACAGTTTCAGGGGAGCTATGAGATGCGTGGTAATACCTTCCGTAAAGAGAGTTTTGTCTGCTCTTTTGATGCAGATGGGCAGTTTTTACATCTTTCTATGCGGTAAAAGCCGCGCCTGGTGAGGTGTGATGCCGCGAAATCCGGTAATTTTCGCTAAACAAACCGGTTTCATACTGTATATCTCGCATCCAGCGGGTATACTGGCTCCTTCCTTTAAATCCACACGTATCCAGCACGAAATAATATGCAAAAGTTTGATACCAGGACCTTCCAGGGCTTGATCCTGACCTTACAGGATTACTGGGCTCGCCAGGGCTGTACCATTGTTCAACCATTGGACATGGAAGTCGGCGCGGGAACTTCTCATCCAATGACCTGCCTGCGCGCGCTGGGGCCAGAGCCGATGGCGACTGCCTATGTGCAGCCTTCTCGTCGTCCGACCGATGGCCGCTACGGCGAAAACCCGAACCGCTTACAGCACTACTATCAGTTCCAGGTAGTGATTAAGCCGTCTCCGGAGAATATTCAGGAGCTGTACCTCGGTTCTCTGAAAGAGCTGGGTATGGACCCGACCATTCACGACATCCGTTTCGTGGAAGATAACTGGGAGAACCCGACGCTGGGTGCCTGGGGACTCGGCTGGGAAGTGTGGCTGAATGGCATGGAAGTGACGCAGTTCACCTACTTCCAGCAGGTCGGCGGCCTGGAGTGCAAGCTGGTGACCGGTGAAATCACCTACGGTCTGGAACGTCTGGCGATGTATATCCAGGGCGTGGACAGCGTTTACGACCTGGTCTGGAGCGATGGCCCGCTGGGTAAAACTACCTACGGCGACGTGTTCCATCAAAACGAAGTTGAGCAATCCACCTATAACTTTGAATACGCCGATGTGGATTTCTTATTCACCTGCTTCGAGCAGTATGAGAAAGAAGCCCAGCAGCTACTAGCACTGGAAAACCCGCTGCCGCTGCCGGCCTACGAGCGTATTCTGAAAGCCGCCCACAGCTTCAACCTGCTGGATGCGCGTAAAGCCATCTCCGTCACCGAGCGTCAGCGTTACATTTTGCGCATTCGCACCCTGACAAAAGCAGTGGCAGAAGCATACTACGCTTCCCGTGAAGCCCTCGGCTTCCCGATGTGCAACAAAGATAAGTAAGAGGCGGCTATGTCTGAGAAAACTTTTCTGGTGGAAATCGGCACTGAAGAGCTGCCACCAAAAGCACTGCGCAGCCTGGCTGAGTCCTTTGCTGCGAACTTTACTGCGGAGCTGGATAACGCTGGCCTCGCACACGGCACCGTTCAATGGTTTGCTGCTCCGCGTCGTCTGGCGCTGAAAGTAGCTAACCTGGCGGAAGCGCAACCGGATCGTGAAATCGAAAAACGCGGCCCGGCGATTGCCCAGGCGTTCGATGCTGAAGGCAAACCGAGCAAAGCAGCAGAAGGCTGGGCGCGTGGTTGCGGTATTACCGTTGACCAGGCTGAGCGTCTGACTACCGATAAAGGCGAATGGCTGCTGTATCGCGCCTACGTGAAGGGCGAAAGTACCGAAGCACTGCTGCCGAATATGGTCGCGACCTCTCTGGCGAAGCTACCGATCCCGAAACTGATGCGCTGGGGTGCAAGCGACGTACACTTCGTGCGTCCGGTTCACACCGTAACCCTGCTGCTGGGCGACAAAGTCATTCCGGCTACTATTCTGGGCATTCAGTCCGATCGCGTGATTCGCGGCCATCGTTTTATGGGCGAGCCGGAATTCACTATTGACAATGCCGATCAGTATCCGGAAATACTGCGCGAGCGCGGGAAAGTCATCGCCGATTACGAAGAACGTAAGGCGAAGATTAAAGCCGATGCCGAAGAAGCCGCGCGTAAGATCGGCGGTAACGCTGACTTAAGCGAAAGTTTGCTGGAAGAAGTGGCTTCGCTAGTGGAGTGGCCGGTCGTACTGACCGCGAAATTTGAAGAGAAATTCCTCGCTGTGCCGTCTGAAGCGCTGGTTTACACCATGAAAGGTGACCAGAAATACTTCCCGGTGTATGCGAACGACGGCAAACTGCTGCCGAACTTTATCTTCGTTGCCAACATTGAATCGAAAGATCCACAGCAAATTATCTCTGGTAACGAGAAAGTCGTTCGTCCACGTCTGGCAGATGCCGAGTTCTTCTTCAACACCGACCGTAAAAAACGTCTGGAAGATAACCTGCCGCGCCTGCAAACCGTGCTGTTCCAGCAACAGCTGGGTACGCTGCGCGACAAAACTGATCGCATCCAGGCTCTGGCTGGCTGGATTGCTGAACAGATTGGTGCTGACGTTAATCACGCTACCCGTGCGGGCCTGCTGTCTAAGTGTGACCTGATGACCAACATGGTCTTCGAGTTCACCGACACCCAGGGCGTTATGGGGATGCACTACGCGCGTCACGATGGCGAAGCGGAAGATGTCGCGGTGGCGTTGAACGAGCAGTATCAGCCGCGTTTTGCTGGTGATGACCTGCCGTCCAACCCAGTGGCTTGTGCGCTGGCGATTGCTGACAAGATGGATACCCTGGCGGGTATCTTCGGTATCGGTCAGCATCCGAAAGGTGACAAAGACCCATTTGCGCTGCGTCGTGCCGCACTTGGCGTGCTGCGTATTATCGTTGAGAAGAACCTCAACCTTGATCTGCAAACGCTGACCGAAGAAGCCGTGCGTCTGTATGGCGATAAGCTGACTAACGCCAGCGTGGTTGATGATGTCATCGACTTTATGCTGGGCCGTTTCCGCGCATGGTATCAGGACGAAGGTTACTCCGTCGACACCATCCAGGCTGTACTGGCGCGTCGTCCGACCCGTCCGGCAGATTTTGATGCCCGCATGAAGGCGGTGTCTCATTTCCGCACCCTGGAAGAAGCCTCTGCGCTGGCGGCGGCGAACAAGCGCGTCTCCAACATCCTGGCGAAAGCCACTGAGCCGCTGAACGATATCGTCCACGCCTCCGTACTGAAAGAAGCGGCGGAAATTGAGTTGGCCAGACATCTGGTTGTGCTGCGTGATAAGCTTCAGCCGTACTTTGCCGATGGTCGTTATCAGGAAGCGTTGATTGAGCTGGCGGCACTGCGCGCGCCGGTGGATGAATTCTTCGAAAATGTCATGGTGAACGCGGAAGAGAAAGATATCCGTATCAACCGCCTGACGCTGTTGTCGAAACTACGCGAACTGTTCCTGCAGGTTGCGGATATTTCGTTACTGCAATAAGCGTTCAGTTAAATAAACAAAAACCTGCTCTCGGGCAGGTTTTTTTATAACATAAATAGTATTAGTTGATTCGCTAATAATTCTGTAACTCATAGACGCGGTTATCTCTATTGATTGGCAAGAATTATTTCAGGAATACATTAACGCTGGCGGTACGGATATTGGCGTTAGAATAGCTGCGGGTGCTTGAGACTGTTTGTCTCAGGTATTCACCAAAAGGCAGACAGAGAAAATCCCCACCTGACTATACCCAAAATAATTCGAGTTGCTTAAAGGCGGCAAGGGAGTGAGTCCCCAGGAGCATAGATAACTATGTGACTGGGGTGAGCGAGCGTAGCCAACACATAAGCAACTTGAAGTATGAAGGGTATATAAATCAAAAGTGCACTGCGCCCATTATTGATCTCTTCAATAACGAAGCGATCTCCTGCAGTATTTCAGAACGTCCAACTATGCCGATGATCGATGACATGCTCATGAAGGCATTTGCCAGACTTGATGCGGGTACCAATCCGGTTCTTCATTCAGATCAGGGCTGGCAATACCGTCATTGATGGTACCAGTATCAGTTACGAGAGTTTGGCATCATCCAAAGTATGTCCCGCAAAGGCAACTGCCTTGATAATGCCTGTGCAGAATTTTTTTTCGGCACTTTAAAATCAGAAAGTTTTTACACCAGTAAATTTAAGGATATTGATGAACTTAAGATAGCTATTGAGGATTACATACGATACTACAATACCCGACGAATTAGCCTTAGATTTAACGGACTCAGCCCGGTTGAATACCGCCTAAAGAGCTATCCAGGCAGAAATTAACAAGGTCTGTACAGGGATGCTATCAGGAAACCTGAACGTTGGTGGATACGCTCACGTAAATGTCTGCTATGAGCGAGGAGCGGACGCCCTATTTCACAAAAATTAGTATTGTTCTACAAGTAACTCTCACAATGAGGTTTTATGAAAATCAGAAGGTTCAGTAATGGGGATGAAATATCGTTATTCAGAGTTTTTTTCTCATCTGTACATACGATCGCATCACACTACTACACACGTGAACAAATTGATGCTTGGGCCCCAGCAGATATCGACCTGGAGCGATGGGCCAATCACATTAAGGAATTACAACCTTTTGTTGTAGAGCTGGATGGTGAAATAGCTGGATATGCAGATGTTCAACCAAATGGATACATTGATCATTTCTTTGTATCAGGAACCTATTCAAGACAGGGGGTAGGGACACTACTGATGAATTGCATTCATGAGGAAGCCAGACAGCGTGGAATTAGTGAACTTACTTCAAATGTAAGTAAGGCTGCGGAAGTGTTCTTTCTACGACACGGCTTTCATATAGTGGAGCGAGGCTTTCCTATTTGCCGTGGAGTGACATTACAAAATGCTCTGATGAGAAAATGTTTGGCGAAATAATAGTCAGCCTGCAGAAAGGCAGCATTGTTCTTTTGCCTTGTTGAACTCAGTAAACCGCTACAATGAGCAACGTCCGCTGCTGGCGCAAAGCGGACATCAGTATTCAAAAAATGAAAAACGACGACTTGATGTATATCGTTTGCTATACATGGTGGTTGTGCTATTCTTGTAAAGCAAATGCTATACAAGGGGTGTCTCATGAAATCAGATGTTCAACTTAACCTTAGAGCTAAGGAGTCGCAGCGGGCGCTCATTGATGCAGCTGCGGAAATCCTTCACAAGTCACGTACAGATTTCATTCTGGAAACGGCCTGCCGGGCTGCCGAGAATGTGATCCTTGACCGCCGTGTATTTAACTTTAACGATGAGCAATATGAGGAGTTCATCAATCTGCTTGATGCACCGGTCGCAGATGATCCCGTTATCGAAAAACTGCTGGCAAGGAAACCTCAGTGGGACGTGTAACAGCACCAGAACCTTTGTCCGCTTTTCATCAGGTAGCTGAGTTCGTCAGCGGTGAAGCTGTGCTCGATGACTGGTTGAAGCAAAAGGGCCTCAAAAACCAGGCTCTCGGAGCGGCCAGAACATTTGTGGTGTGCAAGAAAGACACGAAGCAAGTAGCCGGTTTTTACTCTCTGGCCACCGGTAGCGTCAACCATACAGAAGCGACAGGCAACCTTCGGCGTAACATGCCAGATCCCATCCCTGTCATTATACTTGCCCGTCTTGCTGTCGATCTCTCATTCCATGGAAAAGGGCTTGGGGCTGATTTACTTCATGATGCAGTGCTTCGTTGCTATCGGGTTGCCGAGAATATTGGTGTACGTGCAATCATGGTTCATGCACTTACCGAAGACGCCAAAAATTTCTACATTCACCATGGTTTCAAATCATCACAAACTCAGCAGCGAACATTGTTCCTTAGGCTCCCTCAATAGAATGCAAAGACTGTTATGTTCAAATCGCTATAAGCGATAATTTGATAGAACGTCTAAGGTTAAATTCAGGAAGAATACGACGAACAAAATATTGATGAGACAGGAATCCGCGTGATGCAAGAAAGCAACGGAATGGATAATCCGATTGCGGACAATGTTATTTAGTTATAGCCAGAAACAAAAAAGAGCCCATGTATTAAATGGACTCTTTCGCTGATGCCTCGGTTAATCTGTCCAGGTTTTGGGGTCAGTACAAAGTGAGCCCACCTCTGCCATTCTTGTGGCGTTATGCATTCTCAAGGCACTCTGTTAATTTTATCTTGTTGGCGTTTTATAGGCCCGATAACCCATTATGTTATCGGGCATTTTTTTAACGTAATGGTAATTCCGTCAGACAGGTCTGGCTGTCATCTCTGGTGGCAATGGCATGTGACGCCGTTTTACCGTTGTAGCTTACTTCGAGCGTCCCTTCCATATTGCGCGGTAGCCAAACACCGATAAATCCGTTTCGATAGCTTTGCATCTCTTTTTGTACGATGACAGCGCCTTTACTGTCTGTCACTTTTACAGTGAACGGTTTATTCGGCATTTCTCCCTGACAGCCGGAAAGGCTGTGGTTAAAACAGGGGTGTGTCCGCCATTCATAGGGCGCAAAAGAGAGATAGAATTTGTCGCCTAACGGTAGCGTATAAATCTGCTCTCCGTCAGATAATTTGAGCTCGGTACTGGTAATCGACGCGGAGTAAGGCAAAGGACGGCTCTGCGGCGTCTGATCAATCGTATCCACGATCTGCTCAACCGTTTTTCCCGCCAGCCCATGTTGCGCCAGAAAAGCGGATTCTGAGGATGCCGCAAGCGCGGAGCCGCTGGCGCATAAACCCAAAAGTAATAACCATGATGATTTCGACATAACTTCAATTCCTTGTGAACAATCTCCTTGCCTACTATAGGGGTTCCCCTAAGGGAAAGGTCAAAGGGACGCAGGGTAAAGTAATGCAAAGTTATGCTGGGGGGGGAGATGGGGAATTGGAATAAAAAAAATCCCCGCCATCAGGCAGGGATTCAAAATTCTGAGCTTTTTAAGCTTACAGGCTGGTTACGTTGCCAGCTGCCGGGCCTTTAGCGCCGCTTTCGATGGTGAAGGAAACTTTCTGACCTTCGTCCAGAGATTTGTAACCATCGTTCTGAATAGCGGAGAAGTGTACGAACACGTCTTTAGAACCGTCATCAGGAGTAATAAAGCCGAAGCCTTTATCAGCGTTGAACCATTTTACGATACCAGTCATTTTACCGGACATAGTGTATTACCTTTTAAAAAATAAGTGTGCCTTTCGGCGTTATGGCGTGCTTTACAGATTTTTTAAGCGTTAAGGAAATGCGCACTACGAGGGGTATCTAATGGATAACTCTTGAAGGGACTTGCCTTACTAAACTGCTTTAATGGTCTGTACGTCAAACCGTTGAGCACATTAACTCATGTAATGCCGGGCGATGCAACTTTTATTTTACTTTATTTCTCCAGGCCAGTAATCGGGCGGGGGAAACGGCCCTTACGCAGGACCGTTAAAACAGAAAGGGGTAAAAATTGCTCCATCAATTGCTTACTTAAGCGTGGGTTCGCCTGTATCAGGCGCATCAATTTGAGCTCTGCTGGCGTGGGTTTTTCGCGTTTCGATTCCCATTCCTGAACCATGGCAACCGTTACGCCCAGCGCTCTGGCGAATTCATCTGTTTTTAGTCCCGTTCCTCTCCGTAACTGTTCAAATTCGGTAAAAGGATTGGGTTTTTGCGTCAGGGTGATCTTTCGTGTTTCATCTTTAAAAACAATTTGTTCCAGGCTGCTCAGCAGCTCAAACATCGGATCTTTATATTCCATTGAGAACTCCTGTAAATCACACAGCGGGATCGTGAAATGCATCGAAGCCTCTTAAGAATAGTCGGGAAACTTGCGGGTGGGGGGCGACGCGCCGCCAGGAAGCGCTATCGATTCGTTTCGATGCCTTACGCTACGCGACTTTTAGGACGCTAACAATTTGATCCAGGAAGATATATCCGTCTTTCAGAAAATAATTGTAAAGATTAAAAAAATATTACATCCCCCGCTGGAAAGCTTTCTTGCCGCGTTTTTTATCGCAGTGTCAGGTTAAAAATTAACAATAAAATAATAAATTAAGCATTGATGCAGATAAACATAATTTTCCGCTACAAGATCGCGTGGAAAGGGTATCCTGCAAGCCTGACCTGGACTATCCTTGTAAGCCGTCAGGCACGCAGGTGTCGTTGTGCGCATTTTTGGGTGAAAGGAGTATTAACAATGGCGACAGGTAAGTCCTGCTCTCGCTGGTTTGCGCCTGTTGTGGCGTTATTAATGGTGTTTAGCCTGAGCGGGTGTTTTGATAAAGAAGGCGATCAGCGCAAAGCGTTTGTCGATTTCCTGCAGAATACAGCAATGCGTAGCGGAGAGCGTTTACCAACGCTGACGGCCGATCAGAAAAAGCAGTTTGGTCCGTTCGTGTCTGATTACGCGATACTGTATGGCTACTCGCAGCAGGTAAACCAGGCGATGGATTCCGGTCTGCGCCCGGTGGTCGATAGCGTTAACGCCATCCGCGTTCCGCAGGATTATATGACGCAACGCGAGCCGCTGCGGCAGGCAAATGGTTCGTTAGGCGTGCTGGCGCAACAGTTGCAGAATGCAAAACTGCAGGCTGATGCCGCGCATGGCGCGTTAAAGCAGGCCGATGACCTGAAACCTGTGTTTGATCAGGTCTACAAAAAAGTGGTCACCGTGCCGGCAGATGCTTTGCAGCCGCTGATCCCGGCGGCGCAGATCTTTACGCAGCAGTTGGTACAAGTGGGCGATTATATTGCGCAACAGGGCGAGCAGGTGAGCTTTGTCGCGAACGGCATTCAGTTCCCGACCTCACAGCAGGCCAGCCAATATAATGCGCTGATTGGGCCGTTGGCCTCGCAGCATCAGGCGTTTAATCAGGCCTGGACGGCGGCGGTAAACGCGACCCAGTAATGACAGTCTGCCCGATAAGCGCAAGCCAGCGCTTATCGGGCCTGTAGCGTTATCCCGCCGCTTGCGGATTGACGCAGTTCTTCTCTATTTTTCCCTGCAGCGCATCAATCAAATTATCCACCGCACAGGCCATCATGTTGTAGCGCGTCTCATGCGTTGCCGAGCCAATATGCGGCACCGCGACGACATTAGACATGTTCAGCAGGGGCGAATCCACAGATAGCGGTTCCTGTTCAAAGACATCCAGACCTGCCGCATATATTTCACCGTTTTGCAGCGCGGCAATCAGCGCGTTTTCATCGACCACCGGGCCGCGTCCGGCATTAATAAAAATGGCGGACGATTTCATTCTGGCAAACTGTGTTGCGCCAAACAGATGTCGCGTTTCTGCCGTTAGTGGCAGGATCACGCAGACAAAATCGGCCTCCTGCAACAACGTATCCAGATCGCAGTAGCGGGCGTTAAACCGGTCTTCCGCCTCCTGATGCCGCCGACGGGCGTGATAGAGAACCGGCATGGTAAACCCAAAGTGCGCTCGCTGCGCCAGCGCCATCCCGATACGCCCCATCCCAACGATACCGAGTGTTTTGTGATGCACATCGACGCCAAACCATGCCGGGCCAATGCTTTCTGTCCATTCACCCGCCTTAACCCGTTCTGCGACGTCCACCACGCGGCGGGCAGTGGCCAGCATCAACGCCATCACCGTATCGGCAACGGTTTCCGTCAAAACGGCAGGCGTGTGCATCAGGACTATTTTGCGGGCAGTAAGGGCGTCCACCTCGACATTATCGTATCCCACCGAGATGGTCGACGCCGCGCGTAGCGCCGGCATTTTTTCCAGCAGCGCGCGGTTAACGGTTTCGCTGGTGCCCAGAAGGCCTTGCGCGCTGGCAAATGCCTGCGCGTGTCGCGCGACCGTTTCCGGATGCAGGTTCGGTACCTGGGTGACGGTAAAATGCGCCTCCAGGCGATGCAGCAAATCATCAGGCAGGGTTTTGTAGAGAATGATGGACGGCTTCATGCGACTCTCCGTAAATCAAAAGGTAAGCGCGGCATGCGCCAACCGGAACAGGCTTATTATTAACCCGTTTAGCCATCATCGACCAGCCGATTTCCCCGCTGTCGGCAGCCGTGTCGTGGTAAATAGTGAATGAATACTGAATAATGCGACGTGTATCCGGTCTGGCGAGGGAATAATGCAGGCCGGGTAAAGCATGCCGCCTTACCCGGTACGGTAGTTTACTGCAATGGACTCAAGGTAATTTCGACGCGGCGGTTTTGCGCCTTACCTTCTGCCGTACTGTTGCTGGCGATCGGGTTCGCCGGACCCATTCCGCTGGTACGGATACGGCTGGCGTCGACGCCCTGGGTGATCAGCGAACTGGCGACGGAGTCAGCACGCTGCTGCGACAGACGCATATTCAGATCGTGGCTACCGGTACTGTCGGTGTAGCCCACCACATTGACGGCGGTCTTGGGATACTCTTTCAGCACCATCGCCACGCCGGTCAGCGTGTTAGCGCCTGCCGGTTTCAGCGTCGCGCTGCTGCTGTCGAAGGTGACATTATTCGGCATATTCAGAATGATATTATCGCCGCTTCGCGTCACGCTAACGCCTGTGCCCCGCATTTTGTCACGCAGTTTCGCTTCCTGTACGTCCATGTAGTAACCCACGCCGCCGCCCAGCGCCGCGCCAGCCGCCGCGCCAATCAGCGCGCCTTTACCGCGATCTTTTTTGGAGGAGGAGAGCGCGCCGATGCCTGCGCCGACCAGCGATCCAATACCCGCGCCAATGCCGGATTTACCTGCTTCGCGTTCGCCGGTGTAAGGGTTTGTTGTGCAGCCAGATACTGCCAGGGCGCCGCTCACGATGGCAGCAATCACAAATACACGTTTTTTCATCTTAAATCCTTATCACTTTTTTATTTTTACCACAGCGACCGTGGCGGTTGATTATGACGTCTGCACATGAAGAAAATTCCAGGGAAAACTCTGAAATTTGTAAGTAACATTGATCGGCAAAATAAATAATCCCAATAATTCAGGAGCGAACCTTGACCCACGCACCATCGCGTCATTCGGTATTGACCGCCGCACACTGGGGGCCAGTCCGTGTTGAAACCGACGGAGAACGCATTTTTGCTTCATATGGCGAACTCCCGACGGCACACCAGAACTCCCTGCAAACCGTTGTGCATGACCAGGTACACAGCAAAACGCGGGTTCGCTTCCCGATGGTGCGTAAAGGGTTCCTGGCTTCTCCCGATAAGCCGCAAGGCATACGCGGGCAGGATGAGTTTGTTCGCGTAAGTTGGGATGACGCGCTGGATCTGATCCACGCTCAGCACAAACGTATTCGTGAAAGTTATGGACCATCGTCCATCTTCGCCGGCTCCTACGGTTGGCGTTCGAACGGCGTATTGCATAAAGCGGCTACGCTATTGCAGCGTTACATGGCGCTGGCGGGAGGGTATACCGGCCATCTTGGCGATTATTCCACCGGCGCGGCGCAGGCTATCATGCCTTATGTGGTGGGTGGTAACGAGGTTTACCAGCAGCAGACTAGCTGGCCGGTGGTGCTGGAACATAGCGAGGTGGTGGTGCTCTGGAGCGCGAACCCGCTGAATACTCTGAAAATTGCCTGGAACGCCTCGGATGAACAGGGGCTCGACTATTTTGCGGCGCTGCGACAAAGCGGCAAACGCCTGATCTGCATCGATCCGATGCGATCGGAAAGCGTCGACTTTTTTGGCGATAAGATGGAGTGGATCGCCCCACATATGGGCACCGATGTGGCGTTAATGCTGGGGATCGCTCATACGCTGGTGGAAAACGGTTGGCAGGATGAAGCGTTCCTTGCCCGCTGCACGACGGGCTATGACCGCTTCGCTGACTATCTTTTGGGCACGACCGACGGTACGGCCAAAACAGCGGAATGGGCGGCGGAAATTTGCGGCGTTTCTGCGGTGAAAATCCGCGAACTGGCGGAAATATTTCATCATAACACCACCATGTTGATGGCTGGTTGGGGAATGCAGCGTCAGCAGTTCGGCGAGCAAAAGCACTGGATGATCGTTACGCTGGCCGCAATGCTGGGGCAAATTGGTACGCCTGGCGGCGGGTTTGGTTTTTCTTATCATTTTGCTAACGGCGGAAACCCGACGCGCCGCGCCGCCGTGTTAGCGTCGATACAGGGGAGCATCCCTGGCGGGGTCGATGCGGTAGATAAAATACCGGTGGCGCGTATTGTCGAGGCGCTGGAAAACCCCGGTGGGTTTTACCAACACAATGGGATGGATCGCCGCTTCCCGGATATTCGTTTTATCTGGTGGGCGGGTGGCGCGAACTTTACCCATCATCAGGATACCAACCGTCTGATTCGTGCGTGGCAAAAACCGGAACTGGTCGTTATCTCGGAATGTTTCTGGACGGCCGCCGCGAAACACGCGGATATCGTTCTGCCCGCGACCACCAGCTATGAGCGTAACGATTTAACCATGACCGGCGACTATAGCAATCAGCATTTGGCGCCGATGAAGCAGGTCGTGTCGCCCCGGTGGGAGGCGCGGAATGATTTTGACGTTTTTGCTGAACTGAGCGAACGGTGGGAAGCCGGCGGTTATGCTCGGTTCACCGAAGGAAAAAGCGAGCTGGCGTGGCTGGAGACCTTCTACAATATTGCCGCCCAGCGTGGCGCCAGCCAGGGGGTGACGCTGCCGCCGTTTGCCGCATTCTGGCAGGCTAACCGTTTACTGGAGATGCCGGAAAATCCCGCCAACGCGCAGTTTGTGCGCTTCGCGGATTTTCGCCGCGATCCTGATAACCATCCGCTAAAAACGGCCAGCGGCAAAATCGAAATCTATTCTGCGCGCATTGCCAGCTATGGTTATGCGGATTGTCCCGGTCATCCGATGTGGCTGGCGCCGGATGAGTGGCACGGGAACGCCGATGCGGGGCAGGTTCAGCTACTTTCCGCGCATCCGGCGCACCGTCTGCATAGCCAGCTCAACTACAGTTCGTTACGGGAGCGGTATGCGGTAGCCGGACGCGAACCGGTAACGATTCATCCGCAGGATGCGACAACACGCGGAATCGTCGATGGCGATACGGTACGCGTCTGGAATCATCGCGGGCAGGTTCTGGCGGGCGCGGTCGTTACCGACGGAATTCGGCCTGGCGTTATCTGTATTCACGAAGGCGCATGGCCGGACCCTGAACCTACCGCAGGCGGCATATGCAAAAACGGCGCGGTAAACGTCCTGACAAAAGATCTTCCCAGTTCCCGGCTGGGGAACGGTTGTGCGGGCAACACCGCGCTGGTCTGGTTTGAGAAATATACCGGCCCGGCGCTACCGCTTACGGCGTTTGATCCGCCTGCCAACTCATAATCCAGGTGGGGTGGGAGGTATCCTCCTGCCAGGCGCTATCTTCAATACGAAAACCGAGCGCATGGTAGAAGTTTACGGCGGATTGATTTTTCTGGTAAACCTCAAGGCTCAGCAGAGGAAAACGTTGCTGGACATATTCCAGAAGCGCTTTGCCAATGCCGTGTCTTAACGCGTCGGGGGCGACAAACAGCGCCCCGACAAAACGGGCTTCCAGTACGCTGACGAAGCCTTTCAGTTGCCCATTTTCCTCCCATACCCAGGTTTGCGCGGCGGGTAAATAGACGTCGCGTACAATTGCTTCGCTCTCGTGCCAGTAACGTTCTTCGATAAAGGGATGGGCATAAATGGTACTTTTCATCCACAGCGCCAGAATAGACGCCATGTCTTCACTCTGGGATTTGCGAATCATGTTTTTCTCCCGGATGGCAAAAACAGCCGGTAATATGGTCGTTGACCAGTCCGCACGCCTGCATAAAGGAGTAACAGATAGTCGTACCGACAAACTTGAAACCGCGTTTTTTCAATGCCTTAGCAAGCGCATCGGACGCAGGTGTTGAGGTGGGGATCTTATCCAGGCTGGCCGCCTGGGTGATCTGCGGCTGACCATCAACGAATGACCAGACAAAATCGGCGAAAGACTCGCCGTTTTGCTCCATCGCAAGCCAGGCGCGGGCGTTACTGATAATGGCCTGAATTTTACCGCGATGTCGTATGATGCCCGTGTTCTGTAGCAGGCGTTCAACATCCTCCTCCTGCATAGCTGCGATGCGTATCGGGTCAAACTGATGAAAACAGGCGCGGTAGTTCTCCCTCTTTTTAAGCACGGTGATCCAGGATAAACCGGCCTGTTGACCTTCAAGACAGATCATTTCAAACAGCTTTCTGCTGTCAGTTTCCGGTACGCCCCACTCGTTATCATGATAGGCAATATAAAGGGGGTCCTGGCTGACCCAGTCGCAACGCTGCATAGACTTCCTCGTTATTGTGGTTACCGCGAAAATTTCCTTCAACCCGCCTTGACGGGTCCGCTAAAAGGACAATAGTTAATACAGGGCTGATGTCCGACATCCTTCATTCAATGACAATAATATCGCCGAATTCGGCTCTACTCTGGAGTCGCGTTGATGATTGTAAGAAAACGCCGTGGTCGCCGGACATTGCGTTGTCTGGCGGGCCTTATGGCCTGCTCGTTTTTTATCAATACCACGTATGCCTGGCAACAAGAATATATCGCTGAAGCGGCTCCGGGGCATATGACGGAACGCTATACCTGGGACAGCGATCACCAACCGAATTACAACGACATACTGGCCGAACGTATTCAGTCTACGCAAAATACGGTGGGTCCGGTGCTTAGCCTGGCGGATGAAACCCCGCTTGATGCGACCAGCGGTATCAGTATGGGCTGGAATTTTTCGCTTTCCCGACGCGTAACCACTGGGCCGGTCGCGGCGCTGCATTACGACGGTTCGACGTCATCAATGTATAACGAATATGGCGATAGCGCGACGACATTAGCGCTTACCGATCCGTTATGGCATGCCAGCGTCAGTACGTTAGGCTGGCGGGTAAACTCGCAGTTCGGCGATGTCCGTCCCTGGGCGCAGATCAGCTATAACCAACAGTTTGGGGAAAATATCTGGAAAGCGCAGTCCGGGTTGAGTCGTATGACCGCAGGAAATCAGGCGGGAAACTGGCTGGATGTCACCGTAGGCGCGGACGTGTTACTTAACCCGCACCTGGCGGCGTATGCGGCGTTTTCTCAGGCGGAAAACAGCGCTACGGATAGCGATTATTTGTATACCCTGGGGGTGAGCGCCAGGTTTTAACGGGATAAACCGTCGCCTGGACTTATTAGAAGTTCAGCTAATACCCTATCTATATATTTACAAAAATATATAGGTCAATCACATTCTCTATAGACACTTTTTGCGCTTCCTGTGGTCTACTTAGCCGCGCTGGTAGACTTTCTCACATCTGCGTTAGCCGCATATTTACCTGTTTGATTAAAGAATCGTTGTACAGGTCGTTTTTATCCCGATTCCCAGGGTTTGTTTGCATGAGATACATTAAATCGATGACGCAGCAGAAACTTAGTTTCTTGCTTGCGCTCTATATCGGTCTGTTTATGAATTGCGCCGTGTTTTACCGCCGTTTCGGCAGTTATGCGCAAGAATTTACCATTTGGAAAGGCCTTTCCGCAGTTGTCGAACTTGGCGCCACGGTGCTGGTCACTTTCTTCTTACTTCGTCTTCTTTCACTGTTTGGCCGACGCGTCTGGCGCGTGCTGGCCACGCTGGTGGTGCTGTTTTCCGCTGGCGCCAGTTATTACATGACCTTCCTGAACGTGGTGATTGGCTACGGCATTATTGCGTCTGTTATGACCACCGATATCGATCTCTCGAAAGAGGTGGTGGGGCTGCACTTTGTATTGTGGCTGATTGCCGTGAGCGTGCTTCCGCTCATCTTTATCTGGAGTAACCACTGTCGCTACACGTTGTTGCGCCAGCTACGTACGCCGGGGCAGCGTTTTCGCAGCGCCGCTGTAGTGATACTCGCAGGCGTAATGGTGTGGGCGCCTATCCGCCTGCTGGATGTACAGCAGAAAAAGTTTGAACGGGCGACAGGCATCGACTTACCCAGCTATGGCGGCGTGGTGGCGAACTCCTACCTGCCCTCAAACTGGTTATCTGCGTTAGGGCTGTATGCCTGGGCGCAGGTAGATGAGTCGTCGGACAATAATTCGTTAATAAACCCGGCCAGGAAATTTACCTATGTTGCGCCGAAAGATGGGGATGACACCTACGTCGTTTTCATTATCGGTGAGACGACCCGTTGGGATCACATGGGGATTTTCGGCTACGAGCGTAATACCACGCCGAAGCTTTCTTTACGCTGTATGTTTGTACGGGAAGGTGGGGCGGATAATAACCCGCAGCGTACGTTAAAAGAGCAGAATGTTTTTGCCGTACTCAAACAGCTCGGATTCAGTTCCGATCTGTACGCCATGCAGAGCGAGATGTGGTTCTATAGCAATACCATGGCGGATAATATCTCTTACCGCGAGCAGATTGGCGCCGAGCCGCGTAACCGCGGTAAAACGGTGGATGACATGCTGTTGATTGATGAGATGCAGAACTCGCTTGCCCAGAATCCGGAGGGTAAGCATCTGATTATCCTGCATACCAAGGGATCGCATTTTAACTATACGCAGCGTTATCCGCGCAGCTACGCTCAATGGAAGCCCGAATGTATTGGGGTCGATAGCGGCTGCACGAAAGCGCAGATGATCAACTCTTACGATAACTCCGTGACCTATGTTGATCACTTTATTACCAGTGTGTTCGATCAGCTACGTGATAAAAAAGCGATTGTGTTCTACGCGGCTGACCACGGCGAGTCGATTAACGAACGCGAACATTTGCACGGTACGCCGCGCAATATGGCGCCGCCGGAGCAATTCCGTGTTCCGATGCTGGTATGGATGTCGGATAAATATCTTGCCAGTCCGCAACATGCGCAGATGTCCGCTCACCTGAAACAGCAGGCGGAGATCAAAGTGCCGCGTCGTCATGTGGAACTGTACGATACGATAATGGGCTGCCTGGGGTATACATCGCCGAATGGCGGCATTAACCAGAACAACAACTGGTGCCATATTCCCGATGCGCAGAAAGTCGCCGCGAAGTAGGTTGTCTGCCGACTTTCTCGCCGATTGAATTGTATTTTGCGACTAAGGGATTGACGGGCGTGCGCCTGAGCAGTAAGATGCGCCCGCATTCGGTGATTGGCGCAGCCTGGTAGCGCACTTCGTTCGGGACGAAGGGGTCGGAGGTTCGAATCCTCTATCACCGACCAAATTCAGAAACCCTGCTCAGCGAGCAGGGTTTTTTGTATCTGAAGCCTGACGAGGATGAGAACCTCCGGGGGCAAGAGGTTCGACTCGAGCGAAGCGAGAGAACGTTGCGTCAGCAACGGCCCGCAGTGGCAAGTCATCCTCTGTCACCGGCAGGTTGACGCTCGCACCACCAGTTCAGGCATGATCCCGTCGCTGTAGCTGACCTTCTCACCCGACAGAACGGCAAACAGGAGTGTGATTGCCTGTCGCGCCACCTCATCAAGATGCATATTCACTGCCGTCAGCGGCGGCAGCGATTCGCGCGCGCGGATACCGTCATAGCGAGTAACCACCCGTATTTGTTCAGGTATGGCGATGTCTTGTTCCTGGAAAGCCCGTACCGCGCCGCTGGCAAAGGTATCTATCAGCACCAGCACGCCGTCAACGTCGGGATGCGCCTGTAATAGCTGCTGCGCGGCCTGGTAGCCGGCATTTTCACCCTCGCTTTCATTGAGAGAGTAGACGACGGGGTCCTGGCGCCCCGCGCACCAGCGCTGGTAAGCCGCTTCGCTCTCTAGAACTGATGTTCGCCGTGTGTTACCGACAAATAACGCACATTTGCTGGCACCGGAGGCCTCCAGATGCGTTAGCAGAAGCTGTGCTGTTGCCGCCGAGTGCAGCTCAACCCACGGCACAGGCGTGTCGGTCCCCGGCGTGCGGCCAATGGTGACGCAGGGAATGCCCGCTTGCGCCAGCGCCTGGAGCTGCGGGTCGTTCTCCGCCGGCTCAATCAGGATCGCCGCGTCAAAGCTGACGGCATCCAGTGGATTTACCCCTGGTGGCACCAGAATCAGCGCATGCTGTTTTTCCAGCGCCATCATCGCGGACGTTAACGCCACCTCCATCATAAATCCCAGTCGTGATGCGCCGGAGGCAATCGCCAGCGGCACCGAAGAGAGCAAAGCAATGGTATTGGTTTTGCCGGTTCGTAACTGGCGAGCGCGAATATTCGGCGTGTAGTTGAGCGCAACAATGGCCTCTTCAATACGCCGTCGCGTCTGCGGCTCGACAAAGCGGGTGTTGTGCAATGCATTGGATACCGTCCCTGGCGAGACGCCTGCATGGCGGGCAACATCAATCAACTTTGCGCGTTTTTTATTTTGAACAGCCATCTGCTTCCTGACCTGCGAAAATTTGCGCACAGGGTAGCATATTTACCAGACGGTAACGTTTGCTTTTTTTCGGTGGTGATCGTAAAAAACTCTTCATTAAAACGTTTTAATGGAGTATTTTGGCGCAAATCTATTCCTCAGGAGGCGATGTGGCACACTTAACTCAGGATTCGACTTTCACCCTTGGACGCCGTCCGGCGGGCCTTATCTACGCTGATAAGGCGAAGAGCTTTGGCGGCTATACGCTTTTTGCGCCGCAAACCGCCGAAGGGCGGGTTTACCTGGTGGACGAGCAGGGCGAAGTCGCGCATCAGTGGCAGCTTCCGGTTCGCGCCGGGCGTGATGCGGTGCTGCTGCCGAACGGTAATCTGGGTTATAACGGCAGCCACCGCACTTCAGCGAACCTCTATCCGGCGTGGGATCTCTGGCACGGCGGCGACTTCTACGAAGTGACGCCGGATAACGAAATCGTCTGGCATTACGAAGATATTTACCATCACCATGATGCGCAATGGTTGGCGAACGGTAATCTGCTGTATACCGCCGCGTCGCCGTTACCTGCCGATATCGCCGCCCGTGTTACCGGCGGCGACCCGCGCCGCGATGCGCCGGACGGCGTGATTCAGAGCGACGTCGTCAAAGAGGTCAATCGCGACGGTGAAGTGGTGTGGGAATGGCGTGCCTGGGAGCATTTGAATCCGGAAGATTTCCCGATTCATGATATTTTCGACCGCCGCCACTGGCCGATGATTAACGGCCTGTCCGTCACCCGTGATGGCCTGGTACTGATGAGCCTGCGTACCACTTCCGGCGTCATTGCCGTGGATAAAGAGAGCGGGAAGGTTATCTGGCATGCAGGGCCGGAAGTGGTAGCGCAGCAGCACACGCCGGTTGAGATGGAGAACGGGTCGATTCTGGTTTTCGATAACGGCAACCTGCGTCCCGGCGTCACCTCGCCGCATTCCACGGTGCTGGAGTTCGATCCGCAGATCAAAGCGATTACCTGGCAGTATCGCGATATCTTCCCGCCGGCGTTTTTCTCGCCGTATATGGGGAGCGCGCAGCGGCTGGCGAACGGCAACACCTTTATCTGTGAATCGGCGTTTGGCCGCCTGTTTGAAGTTACCCCGGAAGGCGAAACGGTATGGGAATATATCATTCCGTTCTTTAATGAATATCCGGAGCACCTCAGTAAAGGCATTATTCCTGGAAAACAGAACAGCGCCTTCCGTGCGCATCGCTATGCCGCTGATGCCATTAGTTGGTTGAAATAATGCAGACCGCCAGCCCGCGCTGGCGGTTATTTTTTTGATGTTTTATGGGAGTTAATCATGCCGCAGCCTGGCCTTACTACGCCGGATAACGATGCATTACCCTGGCAAACCACCTTACTTTTGGCGCTTCAGCATGTGCTGGTCGTTGCCGCCACCCCCATTACCTCCGTCTTTCTGATCGCCAAAGCGCTCCACTTTACCGATACGGTGACCGCCTCGGTACTTAGCGCGACCTTTCTGATGTGCGGTCTGGGCGCTATTCTGCAAAGCCTGGGTGTGAAAGGGGTGGGCGCGCGTTTGCCGTTTATTATGGTACCGGGGGGCGCGCCGATTGCGATTTTCGTTGCGATCGCTTTACAGACCAATATCCAGACCGCGATTGGCGCCGTAATTCTGACCTCGCTGTTCTACTTTATCGCGTTGCTGATTTTCCGCCGCTGCCTGCACCATTTTCCCCCCTTTATCATTGGCATCATGCTGCTAATGGTGTCGATTAACCTTATTCGCCTGTACGGCGGGTTGATCATTGGCCAGCCAGGGAGCGCCGACTTCGCTCATCCAACCAGTATCATTTTATCGCTGGGGACTATCCTGATAACGCTGATTTTCGCGCTGGCGTTTAGCGGTATTTTGCGCCAGCTGGCGGTGATGTTCGGCCTTTTAGCGGGGACGCTGCTGGGAATGGCGCTGGGCAGCACCGATTTTAGCGGTGTTAGTCACGGGCCGCTGTTTAGTTTCCCACAGCTTTTGCCGTTCGGCTGGCCGATTTTTGATCTCTCCGCCTCGCTGCCTTTACTGATTTACGCGGTCATCTCTATGGCTGAAGCAACTGGGCAAACGATTGCGACCGCGGAAATAGTCAATTCCACGCAAAATGTGCAACAGGCGATTCCACGTACCATTCGTGGTGATGCGGTAATGTCGCTGCTGGGGGGATTTTTGGCACCTCCTTAATTATCACCTCCGGCGAAAATATTGGGGTGATACGCACCACTAACGTGAAATCGCGTTTCGTGACTGCGGCTGCCGGAGGATTGTTAATCCTGATTGCCATATTCGCGCCGCTGGTACGTCTGGCGACCTGTCTGCCAGGTTCGGTGGTGTGCGGTACGGCGGTGATTGTCTTCAGCATTATCGGGGTTATCGGCATTGATATGATTGCGCGTGAGCCACTGCATACGCCGGGTAAAACCTACGCGCTGGCGATGGGGCTGGCCATGGGAATGCTACCTATACTGGTACCCGGCCTGTATCAGAATTTCCCGGCGGGCGTACAGATGGTCTTTGGCAACGGCATGGCAGCGGGGACGTTGACGGCGATTCTGGTGAACTCGTTGTTTAACTGGAGCGAAAAGCGCACGCAGGCCAGGGCCAAAAGTTAGTTTTTGTGATCGCGGTAGGCCGCACGACGGCCTACTTATTTACAATTTTGTAACATATTCGATGGTGTTTTTCAATGTCCGGATCACTCTTCTTTGCACACGGCTTATGGATAACCTCAGCATTTTCGCCTGTGCGTTTTAGCGTTAGTGGTATTAATCGCTCAGATAATCAACATATCGAAAGAAATTTTTCAATTAATGGCTAATTGTTAATCACTAACTGTTGCAAAATATTAAGTGAATAACTCTGCCTTTCTGCCTGTAGCACAAATTTCCCTGCTGAAAATACCCTTCTGAACTTTTTTTAATCTTTGTTTGTTAATTCTCACCGTTGTTGTAAAAGCTGGTTACCTGTATTGACGTTTTGACATTCTATTGACAGATTGTAGGGAATGAGGGGCATTTTATGGAGAATCCGCACTGCAACTCAGTCGATTATGCGAACGGAATCCCCACCTCTCACTACTGACCTGACCAGGTAAAAAACAAAAAAGGCCGAGCGGTAAAAGTCTTTGCAAAGGGCAAAACAACATACATCACAATTGGAGCAGAAGAATGAGTATTTCCTTGAAGAAGTCAGGGATGCTGAAGCTTGGTTTGAGCCTGGTGGCCATGACCGTTGCAGCAAGCGTGCAGGCCAAAACCCTGGTTTATTGTTCAGAAGGCTCGCCGGAAGGCTTTAACCCACAGCTCTTTACGTCTGGCACCACCTATGATGCCAGCTCCGTACCTATCTATAACCGTCTGGTTGAATTCAAAACCGGCACCACGGAAGTGATCCCGGGTCTTGCTGAGAAGTGGGATATCAGCGAAGACGGTAAAACCTATACGTTCCACCTACGTAAAGGGGTGAAATGGCAATCCAGCAAGGATTTCAAACCCACGCGCGAGCTGAACGCCGATGATGTCGTGTTCTCTTTTGACCGGCAGAAAAACGAGCAGAACCCGTACCATAAAGTGTCTGGCGGCAGCTATGAATACTTTGAAGGCATGGGGCTGCCGGATCTGATTAGCGAAGTGAAGAAGGTAGACGATCACACGGTGCAGTTTGTGCTGACGCGTCCGGAAGCGCCGTTCCTTGCCGATTTAGCCATGGACTTCGCCTCTATTCTTTCCAAAGAATATGCTGACAACATGCTGAAAGCCGGTACGCCGGAAAAAGTGGATCTGAATCCGGTCGGCACTGGCCCATTCCAACTGGTGCAATATCAGAAAGATTCCCGCATTCTCTACAAAGCCTTTGACGGCTACTGGGGCACGAAGCCGAAAATTGACCGCCTGGTTTTCTCCATTACGCCTGACGCCTCTGTGCGTTACGCCAAACTGCAGAAGAACGAATGTCAGGTGATGCCGTATCCGAACCCGGCGGATATTGCGCGCATGAAAGAAGATAAAAACATCAACCTGATGGAGCAGGCCGGTCTGAACGTGGGTTATCTCTCCTATAACGTGCAGAAAAAACCGCTGGATGACGTCAAAGTTCGCCAGGCGTTGACCTATGCCGTGAATAAAGAGGCCATCATCAAAGCCGTTTATCAGGGCGCAGGCGTTGCGGCGAAAAACCTGATCCCGCCGACGATGTGGGGCTACAACGACGATATTAAAGACTACGGCTACGATCCGGAAAAAGCGAAGGCGCTGCTGAAAGAAGCCGGTCTGGAAAAAGGCTTCACCATCGATCTATGGGCGATGCCGGTACAGCGTCCCTATAACCCGAATGCGCGTCGTATGGCGGAAATGATCCAGGCGGACTGGGCGAAGATTGGCGTTCAGGCCAAAATTGTCACCTATGAATGGGGCGAATACCTCAAGCGCGCTAAAGATGGCGAGCACCAGACGGTGATGATGGGCTGGACCGGCGATAATGGCGATCCGGATAACTTCTTCGCCACGCTGTTCAGCTGCGATGCCGCCCAGCAAGGCTCCAACTATTCAAAATGGTGCTACAAGCCGTTTGAAGACCTGATTCAGCCTGCGCGTGCGACCGATGACCACAACAAGCGTATTGAACTCTATAAACAGGCCCAGGTTGTGATGCATGACCAGGCGCCAGCGCTGATCATCGCTCACTCCACGGTTTATGAGCCAGTACGTAAAGAAGTTAAAGGCTATGTGGTTGACCCATTAGGCAAACATCACTTCGAAAACGTCTCTGTCGAATAATTAAAAGAGCGCTGCGCCCCGGTGTTGTGTAGGCCGGATAAGCGCAGCGCCATCCGGCGTAATGCTTTATCCGCGATGCAGTTTGCGTGGGATAAGATTTGTGAGCAATACAGACTCACGGTTCCAGGCCGTGCGTCATGAGAGAGAATTCGGGTTATGTTGCAGTTCATTCTCCGACGTTTGGGACTCGTTATCCCGACGTTTATCGGTATTACCCTTCTCACCTTTGCCTTTGTCCACATGATCCCCGGCGATCCGGTGATGATCATGGCGGGTGAGCGAGGTATTTCCCCTGAGCGTCATGCTCAACTGCTGGCTGAACTCGGTCTTGATAAACCGATGTGGCAGCAGTACCTCCATTATATCTGGGGGGTGATGCATGGCGATTTAGGCATCTCGCTGAAAAGCCGAATCCCCGTGTGGGACGAGTTCGTACCTCGCTTTAAAGCGACGCTGGAACTTGGCGTCTGCGCCATGATTTTTGCCGTCGCCGTGGGGATTCCGGTGGGCGTGCTGGCCGCAGTGAAGCGCGGTTCTATCTTCGATCACACTGCCGTTGGCCTGGCGCTGACCGGTTACTCTATGCCTATCTTCTGGTGGGGCATGATGCTGATCATGCTGGTCTCCGTCCACTGGAACCTGACGCCGGTTTCCGGGCGCGTGAGCGATATGGTGTTCCTTGATGATACCAATCCGTTGACGGGCTTTATGCTGATCGACACCGCTATCTGGGGCGAAGAGGGTAACTTTATTGATGCGCTGGCGCATATGATCCTGCCTGCGATGGTGCTCGGCACAATCCCGCTGGCCGTCATTGTGCGTATGACCCGTTCGTCGATGCTGGAAGTGCTGGGGGAGGATTACATCCGTACCGCACGCGCCAAAGGGTTGACCAGGATGCGCGTCATTATCGTCCATGCTCTGCGTAACGCCATGCTGCCAGTCGTCACCGTGATCGGCCTGCAGGTCGGGACGCTGTTGGCTGGCGCGATTCTGACAGAAACTATCTTCTCGTGGCCCGGTCTGGGGCGCTGGCTGATCGATGCGCTGCAACGCCGCGATTATCCGGTAGTGCAGGGCGGCGTGTTACTGGTAGCGACGATGATTATTCTCGTCAACCTGCTGGTAGACCTGCTGTACGGCGTGGTGAACCCGCGTATTCGGCATAAGAAGTAAGGGGCCATCATGTCACAGGTTACTGAAAATAATGTTAATGCCGCACCGGCGCCCATGACGCCATTGCGGGAGTTCTGGCACTATTTCAAACGCAATAAAGGCGCGGTCGTCGGGCTGGCGTATGTTCTCATCGTGATCCTGATTGCGGTGTTTGCCAACTTTATTGCGCCGTACAACCCGGCAGAGCAGTTCCGCGATGCGCTGCTGGCGCCGCCGGTCTGGCAGGAAGGCGGCAGTTGGGCGCATATTCTGGGAACGGATGATGTTGGTCGCGATGCCCTCTCGCGCCTGATGTATGGCGCGCGTTTGTCGCTGCTGGTCGGCTGTCTGGTGGTCGTCCTGTCGCTGGTCATGGGGATTATTCTCGGCCTAGTCGCGGGCTACTTCGGCGGTCTGGTCGATAACATCATCATGCGCGTGGTCGATATTATGCTGGCCCTGCCGAGCCTGCTGCTGGCGCTGGTGCTGGTGGCGATCTTCGGCCCCTCCATCGGCAACGCTGCGCTGGCGTTGACGTTTGTGGCGCTGCCGCACTATGTCCGCTTAACCCGCGCGGCGGTTCTGGTAGAGGTGAACCGCGATTATGTGACTGCCTCCCGCGTGGCGGGCGCAGGCGCGATGCGTCAGATGTTCGTCAATATTTTCCCGAACTGCCTTGCGCCGCTGATCGTTCAGGCATCGCTCGGTTTCTCTAACGCCATTCTCGATATGGCCGCCCTCGGCTTTCTTGGCATGGGCGCGCAGCCGCCTACGCCGGAATGGGGCACCATGCTCTCTGATGTATTGCAGTTCGCGCAAAGCGCCTGGTGGGTCGTGACCTTCCCGGGGCTGGCGATTCTGCTGACGGTACTGGCATTTAACCTGATGGGTGACGGTCTGCGTGACGCGCTCGATCCCAAACTGAAGCAGTAAGAGGTTCGAGATGGCGTTATTAAATGTAGATCAATTATCGGTGCACTTCGGCGACGAAGGGACACCGTTCAAAGCCGTCGACCGCATTAGCTACAGCGTGAAGCAGGGTGAGGTGGTCGGTATTGTCGGCGAGTCTGGTTCCGGCAAATCCGTCAGCTCGCTGGCGATTATGGGGCTTATCGATTACCCAGGCCGCGTGATGGCGGAAAACCTGCTCTTTAACGGACAGGATCTGAAGCGCATTTCCGAGAAGGAACGTCGCAACCTGGTGGGCGCTGAAGTGGCGATGATTTTCCAGGACCCGATGACCAGCCTCAATCCTTGCTATACCGTTGGCTTTCAGATTATGGAAGCCATCAAGGTACATCAGGGCGGGAACAAGAAAACCCGTCGTCAGCGAGCGATTGACCTGTTGAACCAGGTGGGTATTCCCGATCCGGCTTCTCGTCTGGATGTCTATCCGCACCAGCTTTCTGGCGGCATGAGTCAGCGCGTGATGATTGCGATGGCCATAGCCTGTCGACCAAAGCTGTTAATTGCTGATGAACCGACCACGGCGCTGGATGTGACCATTCAGGCGCAAATCATTGAGCTGCTGCTGGAGTTGCAGCAAAAAGAGAACATGGCGCTGGTGCTGATTACCCATGACTTGGCGCTGGTGGCGGAAGCGGCGCACAAAATTATCGTCATGTACGCCGGGCAGGTCGTCGAAACCGGCGCTGCGCAGGATATTTTCCGCGCGCCGCGTCATCCGTATACCCAGGCATTGCTACGTGCGTTACCAGAGTTTGCGCAAGATAAAGCGCGTCTGGCGTCGCTGCCGGGCGTGGTGCCGGGGAAATATGACCGACCGACGGGTTGTCTGCTTAACCCTCGCTGCCCCCACGCCACGGACAGATGTCGTGCGGAAGAACCTGCTCTCAACCAACTGGACGATGGACGTCAGTCAAAATGTCATTACCCACTCGATGATGCCGGGAGGCCCACACTATGAGTACGCATGAGGCCACCTTGCAACAGCCGCTGTTGCGGGCTATCGACCTGAAAAAACACTATCCGGTGAAGAAGGGGATCTTTTCTCCGGAACGGCTGGTAAAAGCGCTGGACGGCGTGTCGTTTAATCTCGAACGCGGTAAAACGCTGGCGGTAGTGGGGGAGTCCGGTTGTGGAAAATCCACACTGGGTCGCCTGCTGACGATGGTTGAAACGCCAACCGGCGGCGAGCTTTATTACCAGGGGCAGGATCTGCTCAAACACGATCCGCACGCGCAGAAACTGCGGCGGCAGAAAATTCAGATTGTGTTTCAGAACCCCTACGGTTCCCTGAACCCACGCAAGAAAGTGGGGCAAATTCTGGAAGAACCGTTGCTGATTAACACCTCGCTCAGCAAAGAGCAGCGCCGTGAAAAAGCGCTGGCGATGATGGCGAAGGTGGGGCTGAAAACCGAGCACTACGACCGCTATCCGCATATGTTCTCCGGCGGCCAGCGTCAGCGTATCGCTATCGCCCGCGGTCTGATGCTTGATCCGGACGTAGTGATTGCCGACGAACCGGTCTCCGCGCTCGACGTGTCGGTGCGCGCTCAGGTGCTGAACCTGATGATGGATTTGCAACAGGATATGGGGCTGTCTTATGTCTTTATCTCGCACGACCTGTCGGTGGTGGAGCACATTGCCGATGAAGTAATGGTCATGTACTTAGGCCGCTGCGTGGAGAAAGGGACCAAAGAGCAGATTTTTAACAATCCACGTCATCCCTATACCCAAGCGTTGCTCTCCGCCACGCCGCGGCTGAATCCGGACGATCGCCGTGAGCGGATTAAGCTGACCGGCGAGTTGCCGAGTCCGCTGAACCCGCCGCCGGGCTGCGCCTTCAACGCCCGCTGCCGCCGTCGCTTCGGACCCTGTACGCAGTTACAGCCGCAGCTTAAAGAGTACGACGGCCAGTTGGTGGCCTGCTTTGCCGTCGATCAGGATGAAAACCCGCAGAAGCCGCTGAGTTAATTGCGTTTTATGCCGGATGGCGGCTGCGCCTTATCAAGCCTACACCTTACTTGTAGGCCTGGTAAGCGTAGCGCCACCGGGCATGGCTCTCCGGTACGACTTAGAGCCTATCCCATTAGGGCTATTTTACTTGCCATTTTGGACTTGGGCAGTGCTCGCCAAAACGCGTTAGCGTTTTGAACGCCGCTAGCGGCGGCCCGAAGGGCGAGCGTAGCGAGTCAAACCTCACGTACTACGTGTACGCTCCGGTTTTTGCGCGCTGTCCGTGTCCAAACTGGCTGTGCCAATAACGCCTGGTGGGATAGGCTCTTATTCAATCAATTTTAATAACGGCGACAGGCACAACAATATTCCATATAACAGAATAAGCCAGGTTTTCAGGCCGCGTAATTTTTCCAGTTGCGCTACTTTATAAATCAGGAAAAAGGGAATAATACACGCGACAATGCCATAAAGCGGACTGCCTAACTGGAAAAAGACCAATACTGAGACGCGAAACGAAACCCAAATAACCAGAGTAACCACGATAAAGACACAGATTCCAGATGTCAGTAACAGTGGGTTGATGTTTTTGACATCCATAATGCGACTCAACACATTCAGTACAATACCTTTAAGCGCTTCGTGAAAACCTAAATAAATACCAAAGAACGCGGTAAGTACGGCAAAAATATTGAGGATGGTAGAGGTAATGTGGATGATCTGGCCAGGGATTACCTGAGCTGCCAGCGCAAGAGCGGAAATATTCTGCTCGAACGCTGATACCGCCTCTTCATGACTAATCGAAAAGGTAAACGAAAACGAGAAAAAGAGAATAATGGCAATCAGCGTAATATAGCTAATGCGATGCGTGCGAATCGCCATCCGGGTGGCCAGCACACGGTCAGGTTCGCGCTTACGATAGGCGATGTTCATTGGGTTTAGCACCTGAATGAAGACCGCAGAAAAGAAGCAAAATGGGATAGTGAGCAGTACGTCGCGAAAGAAAACCGATGCGGCGGGAAAGGCGGAAATATTATCAAGATTCCAGTGTGGGATCATCGCCAAACCGAATATCAGAATGATCCCGACTTTTACCACTACCATCGGGCCGGAAATTTTAAATAATAGCTTTTCCCCGCCGGAGGCAATCGCCACCAGCACGGCGAAAATCGCGACTTTATAGATAATAGACTGCGAAAGATCGGCCTCAGTAAGGCCGAAGGTTTTGATATAGGAGGCGCTATCAAACACCACCGACAGGGAGTAAATAAACACCCCGTGGATAATCATAAGAAAATAGATTACACCGAGAAAAACGCCCCAGTTTTTGCCAAGATAGTGACTGATAATATCCGTATAATCGTCACAGGTTTCGCTTTCAGATAACGTTTTTAGATAAATATCCTGCACAATATAGGTAGCGGGATAGGCGATGATAAAAGCGGTAATAAATACCCAGATCCCCTTGAGACCGATTTGCACTGGCATTAAGACGGTACCGGCGCCGATTGCCATACCGATACACAAGAGCACCCAGCCAAAATCATATTTTGTAAACGGTAATCTCGTTGAAAGCGGTGTGGTCGTAGCGTTACTGTTATTTAATGGTAATGTGTCGTCCTGCATAGAGCCCCCTGCCCAAAATATACGCAGCTCTCTCATAAAGAATGCTGCCTATAACCAGGCTATAGTGCCTTGATACCCGATGCGGCAAACCGGTGACAGCGGTTCGCCGAGCAATCGTCAGAATGCTGCTTTTCTGCTGGCGCGTTCAAGGTCATGAATAATATCGTCGGGATCTTCAGGTCCCGCTGAAAGACGGATAAGTTCGTCGGTAATACCTGCTTTTAGCCATTCCTCTGGCGCAACAGGCGAATATGTCATAGACGCAGGATGCTGAACGAGGGTTTCGGTATCACCGGGACTGGCCGCGAGGAGGCATAATTTACAGAATTGAGCGGCTGACTGCCAGCCTCAGAAATGCTGAATGTATTCTGGCAAATAAAAGTAGTCGTCTGCGAAGCGTCACGCAGATTGCACGTTAGCGCCGTGCCGGGACGGGGATTTTGCCGTAATATCAGCAGCAAGCCGGGTTTACCCGGTGAGGCGCAATGTTGCGGGGGCTTGAGCCCCGGCGGCATAGGTTGCTGGATAGAGAAAACCCCCGCACGTTGACTGGTATAAACCTGGCAACCTGACGGGGGCTAACTTGAACCCAAACACTTTAAAGATAGCCGCGAACGGTTGCCATTGCAACAAGGCGGCTATATGACGCTTACGCAGTTGGGCGTGGCCTTCTGGCACGATCTGGCGGCGCCGATCATTGCTGGCATTATCGCCAGTGTGATCGTCAACTGGCTACGTGACAGGAAGTAACGCGTTTTGAGCGTCTGTCCGCCGTAATGGCAACATGCGCCCGAGCCAGGCCGCAGGGGAAACCTTGCGGCCTTTTTCGGTTTACTGCGGGTAAGGCACCCAGTCGCCGCCATTCAGACGAACGTAGGGCTTACCCTGGTACTGAATCACCACCGCATTAGCGTTTTCTGAAACCGGCGCGGTTTGCGGCAGATTGCTGGTCAGCTTGTTCCAGTTCACACTGTCTTCGGTAAAGAGCTTACCGTCCACGGCGCGTACGACCAGTTCGGAAATCGCCAGGTAGCTGCTCGGCTGATTAATATCAATCGGCGCGCCCTCATGCGGGGCTTTCATGCCAAAAAATTTCACGCCCGCCGGGACGTTGGTGATGGAGGGGCTGGGAATATCGCGCAGGCCTGAGATCTGCATTCTGTCGCCCTTCAGCGCGCCGCCGTGCTCCGGTACGACGACTACCATCACCTTACGCCCGGATTTCTCCAGTTCGGTAAAGAAGGCGTCCAGTTCATCGAACAGTTTCTGCGCGCGGATTTTATAATCCGCCGTTTTGCTGACGCCAGGGAAGTGGTTGCCATCGTGCAGCGGCAGCAGGTTAAAGAAAGTCGCGGAGCGGGAATTGGCTTCACGTTCTTCCCCTGTTAACCAGCGGTTCAGGACCGCCAGATCGTCATATACCGGCGAGCCGTCGAATGACAGCAGGGCGGTTGGCAGGCCGGACTGGTTCATCAGTTCGCTCTGCATACCGCCGTTTTCGCGAACTTCTTTCAGGAAGCCGCCAAATTCACCGTTATGATCCATCATCAGATGCTGAGTAAAGCCCAGTTTCGCCAGATTATCAAACAGATAACATTCGTTATTGGCTGGTTGATAAAGTCGGGTATGCGAAGGTTGACCACAGCTGGCGCGCAGCAGACGAATGGCCGCCGGGCCGCTGTAAGACGTACCGGAATTAAAGTGTTTAAACAAAATGTCAAAGTGCGACCATAGCGGATGTGACATCAGGCCTGCCGCTTCGACATCCGACCAGGAGAGCGAACAAATATTGATGACCAATAGGTCGAACGGCTGCGCATCAGGCGGAAGCTGCGCCGGGAACGTCGTTTTCCGCTTTTCTTCCGCGGCATAGAAGGTGTTCAACCAGGCGTTCAGATTCGCGGTCGTTGGCGGCGCGGTTTGCGCAGGCATATCGCCGATGACCGGCTTATCGCCCGCTGTCGCGACGGTAGCGGCCGCGTTACCGCCAGTCGTCGTCACCGTATCGGTTGGCTGGCCTGCCGGCCACAGCGTAAAAACCGGGCCGGTTAATGTCAGGACATTCAGCCATACCATGATGGCGACCACAAACACCGTAACCCGAATCCACTGTGATAAAAATAGCCAGGCAACCAGCAGTACGAAGATGGCGCCGATCATTTGCCAGTTAATAAAACGGGCGATCAGATCGAGCAGATAACCGGAGCTGAATTCCGCCACCTGCGTCCCCTGGCTCATAATGCTTTGCGGGCCGGGCAGCCAGGTATCATGCCAGAACAGCGCGAAGCCGACGGGAATGGCAATCCAGTGGCGCAACCGGTGAAGGCGATATTTTGGTATTGGCATGAGCAGAAACGCCATGAATACCAGATTCAGTAAAGGATGAAAATTCAGATAGCCTGCCCACAGCAGGCCAAACTTGACCAGAAAATAGAAGTTCCAGCCGGAAAGACCGCGCCAGTATTGCCAGAGCGGAGAAGGCATTGAAGGAGTTTGAGTATGCTGAGTCATTTTTTGTCTGCCTTGACTTTCGTAGCGCGGCGCAGAGTTCCGGCTGGTTTTACATAACGAGGTTTGGCAAATAGCAGCCGGGTCGTATCACTGATACGGCGTAGCGAATGACGCGCCAGATACCCCAGCGGAAAGAAAATCAGCGCGCAAAAAAGAATAATTTGCACGATATCGCTGATGGTCATCATGATGCACGCTCCGCGGTGTCGTCGAGCAATCGCAGGGGTTCAGGAATACGACGCCAGATGCGGCCATCGTGTTCGGCATTTATTACCGGGTCGGCGCGTTTTGCCAGCGGTAGCGGCGTTCCCCACAGTTCCGGCGACAATAAGCGCATCTGCACCAGCTCGGCGCTGATTTGTTTATCTTCGAACCAGACCATACGATTAGAGAAAATATCGCCTGTCGGCAAAGGGAAAATATGGTTTAACGCGGTATCCAGATCGTTGACCCGGCAGAATGATAAAAACAGCACCAGACGGTTGCCGCCGATGGTCATAATATCGCCGGTTCGGCTTGGTCGACATAATGTTAACGCCTGCTCAACCCGAATGCCCGGCACCGGGCGCAGCGCGACCAGAACGCCTTTCCCGTCGGCGGGGAGCAGGGTGTTGCTCATCATCGTATGGATGGCATCGCAAAAGGTATCCCACGGCTGAAAACCGCGCAGTTTCAACGGTTGCGTCATCGACAGTAGCGTGGTGATGTCTTCCGGTACGTAACGGCTGAACTGCTGCCCCTGCACGCTTTCAATAAGCGTCAGACAGCGTGAAAGCGGGGCGTTCCAGGGAATGATCATATTCGCGCCGCAGCCCAGCAGCAGGCGCTCATCGGTGGCGCGCAAACTGGCGATATTTTCGCGCACGACAATTTTCAGCGCGCTTCCCCGCTGGCGTCGCAAAGTATGAATGCGACGAGCAAGCGGTTCGATTTGGTTGTTCTGTGTAAGCGAAAAAATAATTGTCGCGGCCTGCGCCGTGCGCGCGTCGTTGAATAGCGCTTCGTTATTGTCGAAAAGCGTCCAGTGTTCCGAGAGCGGCGGCGCGCCTTCAAGGACGGCGACGTGGCTAAGAATGCGTTTTTCGTCGCTACGCGGCTGAATTGCCGTCTCCTCCTGATGGGATAGCGTCCAGCGTTCGTCCTGCTGACATAGCAATAACTGCTGTCGGGCGCTGACGCCTTTTTCGTTACACCAGAAGGCAATATCGAACAAATGTTGGTCGCCCTGAAAACGTAAACTGGCGAGGCCGAAAAGTGAGCGATACTCGCCCATCAACAACGAGGACTGTTTATCACTATTATTACAAGGGGTAATAACCAACAATGAACAGTGATGAAAACGAGTCCATTTATTCATTTTTTCCAGCCATTTATGCAGGCTTTCTGACGTTATATTCCGCCACGTGTTATTTGCACAAATAAGAATGAAAAAGTAATGCGTCGGGTTAACAGAACAAAGCAAATCGTGGGGCAAAGAGTATAGCCCTTTTTCTGAATCCGGCATGGTAAATAAGCGGATTTTCTCCGGACCGTGAGATTCATCTAATTTGATTACTTTGCCAGGATCGCCTTCCATGCCGATGACGGCGACATTTGCATTCTCCGTTTGTGACGCAATCGTTTGATTCACCAGGCTGATGGCATCTTGCTGGCGATCGGCGTTAACCCACCAGACGCCGCCGGTTGGCATATGGCGCAGTTCATCCCATAATGATGAGATGCCGAGAGAAAATACGGGGTCCACAGTGTCCCTCATGTCACTATTTTAACTGTTTATCAGTTTACTAGCGAAAGCACAGAAATAAACCTAACATTGAAATTAAAACGCATCAGATTTAGCATGTGAATCAATTTGTCCGGCAGGATGCCCTGTAACTCTGCGCTTTGCATTTTTACACATTATAAATGATGTCACGGAAAGATGAAAAATGCGCGTTCTCCCGTATTGACGACGGGGCGTAATGCTGCCAGTGAGAAATATTTAAAAAGGAGCAACCAGAATGTATAACAATGAACCTGGCGCTCAGTCCGATCCAACGTTGGGCTACACTTTTCAAAATGATTTTCTGGCATTAAGCCAGGCGTTTTCACTACCCGAAATAGATTATACCGATATTTCCCAACGCGAACAGTTGGCGGCGGCGATTAAAAGATGGCCGCTCCTGGCTGAATTTGCGCAACCACATTCATTAAGGAAGCCATGAATGGCGATTCTGGGACTGCAGGGCGTGCGCGGCGGGGTGGGAACCACATCTCTCACCGCAGCACTCGCCTGGGCGTTACAAATCTTAGGGGAAAATGTCCTGGTGATTGACGCCAGCCCCGATAACCTGCTGCGCATGTCGTTTAACGTCGACTTCGTCCATCAGGGCGGTTGGGCGCGATCGTTGCTGGACGGCCAGGACTGGCGCGATGCCGGGTTACGTTATACCTCGCAGCTTGATCTACTGCCGTTTGGACAGCTCACCTCGCAAGAATGGGAAAATCCGCAGGCCTGGCAGGAGACGCTGGGAGAGATCGGATCGGCTATCCAGGCGCTGAAAGCGAGCGGGCGTTATAGCTGGATTTTACTGGACTTGCCCTACGGCGAGTCACCGCTGACACGACAGCTGGTGAGCCTCTGCGACCATACGCTGGCGATAGCCCAGGTTGACGCTAACTGCCATATTCGCCTTCATCAGCAGGCGTTGCCTGCCGGAGCGCATATTCTGATCAATGACTTACGCATTGGCAGTCAGTTACAGGACGATCTGTACCAGGTCTGGCTGCAAAGCCAGCGCCGGTTGCTGCCTATTGTGATCCATCGCGATGAAGCGATGGCGGAGTGCATGGCGTCGAAACAGCCGTTAGGCGAGTATCGCAGCGATTCGTTAGCCGCCGAAGAGGTGTTAACGCTGGCGAACTGGTGCCTGCTGCACGATGCGGGCGACAAAACGTCTGCCGGGAGCCTGCGATGAGCGCCCTTTCCCGGTGGCTGCTTATCCCGCCGGTTAGCGCGCGCTTGAGCGAGCGCTATCAGGGTTACCGCCGCCACGGCGCGTCGCCGTTTAGCGCAGCGCTCGGCTGCCTGTGGACGATTCTGGCGTGGATAGTGTTTCCGCTTGAGCATCCGCGCTGGCAGCGTATTCGCGACGGGCATAAAGCGCTTTATCCGCATATTAAC
This sequence comes from Salmonella sp. K21076, assembly GCF_039650795.1. NCBI lineage: Bacteria > Pseudomonadati > Pseudomonadota > Gammaproteobacteria > Enterobacterales > Enterobacteriaceae > Salmonella > Salmonella sp. K21076. The sequence continues at coordinate 190,277 of NZ_JBCLYA010000047.1, read as the reverse complement.
GCCGCCCGCCCGCGCCCGCTGGACCCGGCCCGTTACCTCATTCAGACCCTCTGGCTGGTGATGATCTCGTCGACTAAAGAACGTCATGAACCGCGCTGGCGGTCATTTGCGCGCCTGAAGGACGTTCGTGGACGTTACCATCAATGGATGGATACCTTACCGGAACGGGTGCGCCAAAAGACAACGCACCTGGAAAAGGAAAAAGAGCTGGGACATCTTAGCAACGGCGCCCGGCGTTTTATTCTGGGCGTTATCGTGACCTTTTCACTGATACTGGCGCTGATCTGTATTACGCAGCCATTTAACCCGCTATCGCAATTTATCTTTCTGCTGTTGCTGTGGGGCGTTGCGCTGTTGGTACGACGTATGCCGGGACGCTTTTCCGCGCTGATGCTCATCGTGCTGTCGCTAACGGTCTCCTGTCGTTATATCTGGTGGCGCTATACCTCGACGCTAAATTGGGACGACCCGGTCAGTCTGGTGTGCGGACTGATTCTGCTGTTTGCGGAAACCTACGCCTGGATTGTGCTGGTGCTGGGGTACTTCCAGGTGGTGTGGCCGTTAAATCGTCAACCGGTGCCGTTGCCGAAAGAGATGTCGCAGTGGCCGACGGTGGATATTTTTGTACCGACCTATAACGAAGACCTTAATGTGGTCAAAAATACCATTTACGCTTCGCTTGGCATTGACTGGCCGAAGGACAAGCTGAATATCTGGATCCTTGATGACGGCGGGCGCGAATCATTTCGTCAGTTTGCCCGGCATGTTGGCGTGCATTACATTGCCCGCGCTACGCATGAACACGCCAAAGCCGGCAACATCAACAATGCGTTAAAACACGCGAAAGGCGAGTTTGTGGCGATCTTCGATTGCGACCATGTACCGACGCGCTCGTTTCTGCAAATGACAATGGGCTGGTTCCTGAAAGAGAAACAGCTGGCGATGATGCAGACGCCGCATCATTTCTTCTCCCCGGACCCGTTTGAGCGCAACCTGGGACGTTTTCGTAAAACGCCTAACGAAGGCACGCTGTTTTACGGACTGGTGCAGGACGGTAACGATATGTGGGATGCCACTTTCTTTTGCGGATCGTGCGCGGTGATTCGCCGTAAGCCGCTGGATGAGATTGGCGGTATCGCCGTTGAGACGGTGACGGAAGATGCGCATACTTCGCTCCGGCTGCACCGGCGAGGTTATACCTCAGCGTATATGCGCATTCCGCAGTCGGCGGGGCTGGCGACGGAAAGCCTGTCGGCGCATATCGGGCAGCGTATTCGTTGGGCGCGGGGCATGGTGCAAATTTTCCGCCTCGATAACCCTCTGTTTGGTAAAGGCTTAAAACTGGCGCAGCGGCTGTGCTACCTCAACGCGATGTTCCATTTCTTGTCCGGCATTCCGCGCCTGATCTTTCTGACCGCGCCGCTGGCTTTTCTGCTGCTGCACGCCTATATCATTTATGCGCCTGCGTTGATGATTGCGCTATTTGTGATACCGCACATGGTCCACGCCAGCCTGACTAACTCGAAGATTCAGGGCAAGTATCGTCACTCTTTCTGGAGTGAAATCTATGAAACGGTACTGGCATGGTATATCGCACCACCGACTCTGGTCGCGTTGATCAATCCGCACAAAGGGAAATTTAACGTCACGGCGAAAGGCGGACTGGTGGAAGAGAAGTACGTCGACTGGGTAATCTCGCGTCCGTATATCTTCCTTGTCTTGCTTAACCTGCTCGGCGTGGCGGCGGGCGTATGGCGATACTATTATGGGCCGGAAAATGAAACGCTGACCGTCATCGTTAGCCTGGTGTGGGTCTTCTATAACCTGGTCATTCTCGGCGGCGCGGTTGCGGTTTCGGTAGAGAGTAAACAGGTCAGGCGCGCGCATCGGGTCGAGATTGCCATGCCGGGGGCCATCGCCCGCGAAGATGGACATTTGTTCTCCTGTACCGTACATGACTTCTCCGACGGCGGGTTAGGCATCAAGATCAACGGTCAGGCGCAGGTGCTGGAAGGGCAGAAAGTGAATCTGTTGCTTAAACGCGGGCAGCAGGAATATGTCTTTCCAACGCAGGTAGTGCGCGTAACGGGCAATGAGGTCGGGCTGCAACTGATGCCGCTCACCACCAAACAACATATTGATTTTGTGCAGTGTACCTTCGCTCGCGCCGATACGTGGGCGCTTTGGCAAGATAGCTTCCCGGAAGATAAACCGCTGGAAAGCTTGCTGGATATTCTGAAGCTGGGCTTCCGCGGATATCGCCACCTCGCGGAGTTCGCGCCGCCTTCAGTAAAAGTAATTTTCCGATCGTTGACGGCGTTAATTGCCTGGATTGTATCGTTTATTCCGCGTCGCCCGGAGCGGCAAGCGGCGATACAGCCGTCGGATCGGGTTATGGCTCAGGCTCAACAATGATGATAATGCGATGAAAAGAAAATTGTCCTGGATGTGTGCGGCGGTAATAGGATTAAGCGCGTTTCCTGCTTTCATGACGGCGGCGGCGCCTGCGATGCCGCCATTGATCAATGCTGAACCCACCGAGCCTGCGCAGTCGCCCGTAACTGAGGCGCCCGTCGTGGCGCAGACCGCGCCTTCGCGCGAGGTCAAGCTGACCTTTGCGCAAATCGCGCCGCCGCCGGGCAGTATGGCGCTGCGTGGCGTTAACCCTAACGGCGGCATTGAATTTGGTATGCGCAGCGATGAAGTGGCGTCGAAAGCGGTGTTGAATCTGGAATATACGCCCTCGCCGTCGCTCCTGCCGGTTCAGTCGCAGCTCAAGGTTTATCTCAATGATGAACTGATGGGCGTACTGCCGGTGACAAAAGAGCAGTTGGGGAAAAAGACGCTGGCGCAGGTACCTATCAATCCGCTATTTATCACCGACTTTAACCGGGTGCGGCTGGAGTTTGTCGGCCACTATCGCGACGTGTGTGAAAACCCGGCCAGCAGTACTCTGTGGTTAGACATCGGGCGAAATAGCGCCCTGGATCTGACCTATAACATGCTGGCGGTGAATAACGATCTGTCCCACTTCCCGGTGCCGTTTTTCGATCCGCGGGATAACCGTCCGGTGACGTTGCCGATAGTGTTTGCTGACATGCCGGATCTGGCGCAGCAGCAGGCGGCTTCTATTGTCGCGTCCTGGTTTGGCTCGCGGGCGGGCTGGCGCGGTCAGCGCTTCCCGGTGTTGTATAATCACCTGCCGGATCGCAATGCGATCGTGTTCGCCACCAACGATCGACGCCCCGATTTCCTGCGCGATCATCCTGCGGTTAACGCGCCGGTTATCGAGATGATGAACCATCCGGATAATCCGTATGTGAAGTTGCTGGTCGTGTTTGGTCGAGATGATAAAGACCTGTTGCAGGCGGCAAAAGGTATCGCGCAAGGGAATATTCTCTTCCGTGGTTCCAGCGTGGTGGTCAACGATGTAAAACCGCTGCTGGCGCGCAAACCGTATGATGCGCCGAACTGGGTGCGTACCGATCGCCCGGTCACTTTTGGCGAGCTGAAAACCTATGAAGAGCAGCTCCAGTCGAGTGGGCTGGAGCCGGCGCCCATCAACGTTTCTTTGAATCTGCCGCCGGACCTCTATTTGCTGCGTAGCAACGGTATTGATATGGATCTCAACTATCGTTATACCTCGCCGCCGACCAAAGACAGTTCGCGGCTGGATATCAGTCTGAATAACCAGTTCTTGCAAGCCTTTAGCCTTAACAGCACGCAGGAAACTAATCGACTCCTGTTGCGCCTGCCGGTACTTCAGGGACTGCTGGATGGTAAAACGGATGTGTCTATTCCGGCGCTCAAACTGGGGGCGATGAACCAACTACGTTTTGATTTCCGCTACATGAATCCGATGCCGGGCGGGTCGGTGGACAACTGTATTACTTTCCAGCCAGTACCGAATCATGTGGTGATAGGGGATGACTCCACTATCGATTTTTCGAAATATTACCACTTTATCGCGATGCCGGATTTACGCGCGTTCGCCAATGCGGGTTTCCCGTTCAGCCGGATGGCCGACCTGTCTGACACGCTGGCGGTGATGCCGAAGACCCCAACCGAAGCGCAAATGGAAACGCTGCTGAATACGGTCGGCGCCATTGGCGGGCAGACCGGTTTCCCGGCAATTAATCTGACAATCACCGATGATAGCGCTCAGATAGCCGACAAAGACGCCGATCTGCTGATTATTGGCGCTATTCCGGGCAAGCTAAAAGACGATAAGCGTATCGATCTGTTGGTGCAGGCGACACAAAGCTGGGTAAAAACCCCGATGCGGCAGACCGCTTTCCCGTCGATTATGCCGGATGAGGCCGATCGCGCGGCGGATGCGCAGTCCACCGTCACCGCCAGCGGCCCGATGGCGGCGGTGGTGGGCTTCCAGTCGCCGTTTAATGATCAGCGCAGCGTGATTGCTCTGCTGGCTGACAGCCCGCGCGGTTACCAGCTACTGAACGACGCCGTGAACGACAGCGGTAAACGCGCCGCGATGTTTGGTTCCGTGGCGGTGATCCGCGAGTCCGGCGTTCACAGTCTGCGCGTTGGCGATATCTATTACGTCGGACATCTGCCGTGGTTTGAGCGGCTGTGGTATGCGCTGGCGAATCACCCGGTGCTGCTGGCGGTACTGGCGGCCCTCAGTGTGGTATTACTGGCGTGGGTATTGTGGCGTCTGCTACGTATTCTCAGTCGCCGTCGTCTCGACCCTGACCATGAGTAACGCATGATGACTATGCTGCGCGGATGGATAACGATGATCGTCATGCTGACGGCAATAAATGCGCAGGCAGCGTGTAGCTGGCCTGCGTGGGAACAGTTCAAGAAAGATTACATTAGCCAGCAGGGACGCGTTATCGATCCGGGCGATGCGCGAAAAATTACCACCTCCGAAGGGCAGAGCTACGCCATGTTCTTTGCCCTGGCGGCGAACGATCGACCGGCGTTCGCGCAACTGTTTAACTGGACGCAAAACAATCTGGCGCAGGGATCGCTGCGTGAACATCTGCCCGCCTGGCTGTGGGGACAAAAAGATCCCGACACCTGGTCGGTGCTGGACAGCAACTCCGCGTCCGACGGCGATATCTGGATGGCATGGTCGCTGCTGGAGGCCGGTCGCCTGTGGAAAGAGACGCGTTATACCGAGGTGGGCACGGCGTTGCTAAAACGCATCGCCCGCGAAGAGGTCGTGAATGTGCCGGGGCTGGGCTCAATGCTGCTACCTGGCAAAATCGGCTTTGCCGAGGCGAATAGCTGGCGTTTTAACCCAAGCTATCTGCCGCCGCAGTTGGCGCAATACTTTAGCCGTTTTGGCGCGCCGTGGTCGACGCTACGGGAAACCAATTTGCGGCTTTTGTTGGAAACCTCGCCGAAAGGTTTCTCGCCGGACTGGGTGCGTTATGAAAGCAAGCAAGGCTGGCAGTTGAAAGCGGAAAAGACGCTGATCAGTAGCTACGATGCGATTCGCGTCTATTTATGGACGGGAATGATGCATGATGGCGATCCGCAAAAAGCGCGTTTACTGGCGCGATTTAAACCGATGGCGACGTTAACGATGAAAAACGGCGTTCCACCGGAGAAAGTGGATGTCGTCAGCGGGAATGCGCAAGGGACGGGGCCGGTCGGGTTTTCCGCCGCTTTACTGCCTTTCCTGCAAAATCGCGGCGCCCAGGCCGTGCAGCGACAGCGGGTCGCAGACCATTTTCCTGGCAGCGATGCCTATTACAACTATGTGCTGACTCTCTTTGGACAAGGCTGGGATCAGCACCGTTTTCGCTTCACCGTCAAAGGTGAATTATTACCTGACTGGGGCCAGGAATGCGTAAGTTCACGTTAAGTCTCATGCACGCTTTTTTGCTGGCTGGCGGTCGAAATGCCTTACCTGGCAAAAGGGGCGTTTCTCGGGCATTGTTGGGGTTATCGCTTGGTATGGCGCTAACACCGCTTGCCGGCGCAGCGACCTCCGCGCAGCAACAGTTGCTGGAGCAGGTGCGGCTGGGCGAGGCCACGCACCGTGAGGACTTAGTCCGTCAGTCGCTCTATCGCCTGGAGCTGATCGACCCCAATGATCCACAGGTTATCGCCGCCCGTTTCCGCTATCTGTTGCGCCAGGGGGATAGCGACGGGGCGCAGAAGCTACTTGATCGGCTGGCGCAACTGGCGCCGGAGTCGACGGCGTATCAATCTTCCCGCACCGCGATGCTGCTCTCCACGCCGCAAGGACGCCAGTCTTTGCAGGAGGCGCGTTTACTGGCGACGACCGGTCATACTGAACAAGCGATCGCCAGCTACGACAAGCTGTTTAAAGGTTATCCGCCGGAGGGCGAACTGGCGGTCGAATACTGGACGACCGTGGCGAAATTGCCCGCCCGCCGTCACGAAGCGATTAACCAGCTACAGAAAATCAATGCCGTCAGTCCGGGTAATAACGCTCTGCAAAATGCGCTGGCGCAACTGTTGTTCGCCAGCGGGCGGCGCGATGAGGGATTCGCGGTGCTAAAACAGATGGCGAAATCCAGTACGGGACGCAGCGCGGCCTCCGCCATCTGGTACCAGCAGATAAAAGATCTCCCGGTTAGCGACGCCAGCGTAAAAGCGTTGCAAGACTATCTGACGCAGTTTAGCGAAGGCGATAGCGTGTCTGCCGCCCGCGCCCAGCTTAGCGAGCAGCAAAAACAGTTAGCCGATCCGGCGTTTCGCGCGCGCTCGCAGGGCATCGCGGCGGTTAATGCCGGAGAAGGCGGCAACGCTATTGCGCAATCGCAGCAGGCGGTGAGCGCCCGGCAGGACGACAGCGAGGCGGTCGGCGCGCTGGGGCAGGCATACTCACAGCGTGGCGATCGCGCCCGCGCCGTCGCGCAGTTTGAAAAGGCGCTGGCGATGGCGCCGCACAGCAGCAGCCGCGATAAGTGGGAGAGCCTGCTGAAGGTCAATCGCTACTGGCTGTTAATTCAGCAGGGCGACGCGGCCTTAAAAGCGAATAATCTGGCTCAGGCGGAGCGTTTCTATCAGCAGGCGCGAGCAGTGGATAACACCGACAGCTACGCGGTGCTGGGGCTGGGGGATGTGGCGATGGCGCGCAAAGATAATGCCGCCGCCGAACGTTATTATCAGCAGACGCTGCGTATGGACAGCGGTAATACCAATGCTGTACGCGGGCTGGCGAATCTTTATCGTTAGCAGTCGCCGCAAAAAGCCGCCGCGTTTATCGCTTCTCTTTCCGCCAGCCAGCGGCGCAGTATCGACGATATCGAACGCAGTCTGGAAAATGACCGTCTGGCGCAGCAGGCGGAAACGCTGGAAAGCGAGGGCAAATGGGCGCAGGCCGCAGAACTGCACCGCCGCCGGCTGGCATTAGATCCGGGGAGCGTGTGGGTAACGTATCGACTGTCACGCGATCTGTGGCAGGCCGGACAGCACGCCCAGGCCGATGCGCAAATGCGCTCTCTGGCGCAGCAGAAGCCAAACGATCCGGAACAGGTCTATGCTTATGGGCTTTATCTTTCCGGCAGCGATCGGGGCCGGGCGGCGCTGGCGCATCTCAATACCCTGCCGACCAGCCAGTGGAACAGCAATATTCAGGAACTGGCGGGCCGATTGTAAAGTAACCAGGTGCTGGAAAGCGCTAACCGCTTGCGCGATAGCGGCAAAGAACGCGAAGCGGAAGCGTTGTTACGTCAGCAGCCGCCCTCTACGCGCATTGCGTTAACGTTGGCGGACTGGGCGCAGCAGCGTGGCGATAATGCGGCGGCCCGCGCCGCTTATGACGCCGTTCTGGCGCGGGAACCGGGTAATGTCGATGCCATGCTGGGGCGGGTGGAAATCGACATCGCACAGGGCGATAACGCTGCGGCGCGCGCTCAACTGGCGGCGCTGCCTGCGTCGCAAATCACCTCTATTAACATGCAGCGCCGCGTCGCGCTGGCGCAGCTCCAGCTTGGCGATATCACGGCGGCGGCGCGGATCTTTAACCGCATTACGCCGCAGGCAAAAGCACAGCCGCCATCAATGGAAAGCGCGATGGTATTGCGTGACGCCGCCGCTTTTCAGGCGCAAACGGGCGAGCCGCAGCGGGCGCTGGAGACCTACAAAGAGGCAATGGTCGCCGCGGCGATTACGCCGGTTCGCCCCCAGGATAACGATACCTTTACCCGCCTGACGCGCAATGATGAAAAAGATGACTGGCTAAAACGCGGCGTGCGTAGCGATGCGGCGGAGTTGTACCGTCAGCAGGATCTCAATGTCACGTTGGCGCACGATTATTGGGGGTCGAGCGGGACTGGCGGCTACTCCGATCTGAAGGCGCATACCACGATGCTTCAGGTGGATGCGCCCTGGTCGGACGGACGGGCGTTCTTTCGTACTGATATGGTGAATATGGATGTTGGTCGCTTCTCTACGGATGCAGATGGGAAATACGATAATAACTGGGGTACCTGTACGCTGGAGAAATGCAGCGGACATCGTAGCCAGGCCGATACGGGCGCGAGCGTGGCGGTCGGCTGGCAGAATGAGACCTGGCGCTGGGATATCGGCACGACGCCGATGGGCTTTAATGTCGTTGATGTGGTCGGCGGCGTCAGCTATAGCGACGATATCGGGCCGTTGGGTTATACCCTGAACGCGCATCGTCGCCCGATCTCCAGCTCGCTGCTGGCGTTTGGCGGGCAAAAGGACGCCAGCAGCAATACCGGCACCAAATGGGGCGGCGTGCGGGCCAACGGCGGCGGCGTCAGTCTCAGCTATGATAAAGGCGAAGCAAACGGTGTCTGGGCGTCGCTCAGCGGCGACCAGTTGAGCGGTAAAAATGTGGAAGATAACTGGCGCGTGCGCTGGATGACCGGTTATTACTATAAGGTGATTAACGAGAATAACCGCCGCGTTACCGTCGGGCTGAATAACATGATCTGGCATTACGACAAAGATCTGAGCGGTTATTCACTGGGTCAGGGCGGTTATTATAGCCCGCAGGAATACCTGTCGTTTGCGGTGCCGGTGATGTGGCGGCAGCGTACGGAAAACTGGTCGTGGGAGTTAGGCGGCTCGGTATCCTGGTCGCACTCCCGGCAACCGTACCATGCCGCGTTATCCGCTGATGAATTTGATTCCGGCGGATTATCAGGAGGATGCGCGTGACCAGACCAACGGCGGCGGCAGCAGTCAGGGATTTGGCTATACCGCGCGGGCGCTCATTGAACGCCGGGTCACTGCCAACTGGTTTGTGGGTACGGCTGTCGATATTTAGCAGGCGAAAGATTATACCCCCAGTCATCTGCTGCTGTATGTCCGTTATTCCGCGGCAGGCTGGCAGGGGGATATGGATTTACCGCCGCAGCCTCTGGTGCCTTACGCTGACTGGTAATCATTGCGTCAGGCCTACGTATTGACAGGCGTCGTAGGCCTGAGAAGCGCAGCGCCATCAGACGCTATCATTAACCGTTATTCAGAAAAGTCCTTTTCAGATACAGCCTCTCTTAATGCCGCTGCAATCGGGTATACTCAGGCGGCAGTCCGGGATATCCAGGGAGAGTCAATTTGCGCGTCAGCCGCTCGTTAACAATTAAACAGATGGCAATGGTTGCGGCCGTTGTCATGGTGTTTGTTTTTGTCTTTTGCACCGTTTTGTTGTTCCATCTGGTACAGCAGAACCGCTACAACACGGCTACGCAACTGGAAAGCATCGCGCGCTCTGTTCGGGAACCTCTTTCTTCCGCGATTTTAAAAGCGGATCTCCCCGGCGCGGAAACCATTCTGGAAAGTATTAAACCTGCGGGCGTGGTGAGTCGCGCCGATGTGGTATTGCCGAATCAGTTCCAGGCGTTGCGTAAGCGCTTCATTCCTGAACGCCCCGTCCCGGTTATGGTGACGCGTCTCTTCGAACTGCCGGTACAAATTTCTTTGCCGGTTTATTCGCTGGAGCGTCCCGCCAATCCGCAACCGCTGGCCTACCTTGTATTGCAGGCGGATTCGTACCGTATGTACAAGTTCGTCATGAGCGCGCTCTCTACGTTAGTGACCATTTACTTACTTTTATCGCTGATCCTGACGGTGGCCATCGCCTGGTGCGTAAACCGCCTGATTGTGCATCCGCTGCGCAAAATCGCCCGCGAGCTGAACGACATTCCGCAGCAGGAGCTGATCGGACATCAGCTGGCGTTGCCGCGTCTGCATCAGGATGATGAAATTGGGATGCTGGTGCGCAGCTATAACCTCAACCAGCAGCTTATGCAGCGTCAACGCGAGGAGCAAACGGACAACGCGATGCGTTTTCCGGTTTCCGAGTTGCCCAATAAAGCCTTTTTAATGGCGCTGCTGGAACAGGTTATCACCCGCCAACAGACCACCGCGCTTATCATCGTGACGTGCGAAACGTTGCGTGACACGGCAGGCGTGCTGCAAGAAACGCAGCGGGAGATTCTATTACTGACGCTGGTTGAGAAGCTGAAGTCGGTGCTGGCGCCGCGCATGGTGCTTACGCAGGTCAGCGGGTATGACTTTGCCATTATCGCCCACGGCGTCAAAGAGCCGTGGCACGCCATCACATTAGGTCAGCAAATACTCACTATCATTAATGAACGACTGCCCATCCAGGGTATTCAACTGCGCCCAAGCTGCAGTATTGGCATTGCGATGTATTATGGCGATCTGACCGCCGAAGCGCTCTATGGTCGCGCCGTCTCCGCCGCGTTTACCGCGCGCCGAAAAGGTAAAAATCAGATCCAGTTCTTTGACCCGGCGCAGATGGAGGCCGCTCAACAGCGCCTTACCGAAGAGAGCGATATCCTTACCGCGCTGGATAACCATCAGTTTGCCATTTGGCTGCAGCCGCAGGTCGAGATGCGCAGCGGCAACGTATTAAGCGCCGAAGCCTTGTTACGTATGCAGCAGCCGGACGGTAGCTGGGAATTGCCGGAGGGGCTGATTGAGCGCATTGAATCCTGCGGCCTGATGGTCACGGTGGGCCATTGGGTGCTGGAAGAGTCCTGCCGCCAGCTTGCCGCCTGGCAGGAGCGCGGCGTGACATTGCCGCTCTCCGTCAATCTTTCCGCGTTACAGCTCATGCACCCTGGCATGGTGTCGGATCTGCTGGAATTGTTAAACCGCTATCGTATTCAACCGGGTACGCTGATTCTTGAGGTCACTGAAAGCCGCCGTATCGACGATCCGCACGCTGCCGTCGCTATCTTACGTCCGTTACGTAATGCTGGCGTGCGTATCGCACTGGATGATTTTGGCATGGGTTACGCGGGGCTGCGCCAGTTACAGCATATGAAGTCGCTACCGGTCGATATCCTTAAAATTGATAAAATGTTTGTCGATGGGTTACCGGATGATCACAGTATGGTGACGGCGATTATCCTGATGGCCCGCAGTCTTAATTTACAATTGATTGCCGAGGGCGTGGAGGACGAGGCGCAACGCGCGTGGCTGGAACAGGCGGGAGTCAACGTCGCGCAAGGCTTCCTGTTTGCTCGGCCCGTTCCCGCGGATATCTTTGAAGAACGGTATCTGTCGCACGAAAATCCTGATTACAAAAGTTAAAAAAGGTCGCGCTTGTGCGAGTCAGCTCAAACTTTTTAACATTTTTGTTTCAATTATGATCCTGGCGCATTTCTGTCATGTTGTGTGGGTGTTATTTTAAGGCCGCAGGTTACTCATAACCTTACAAGACCTGTGGTTTTTACTTCAAGGACACCCTATGAAAACCTCTCTGTTCAAAAGTCTTTATTTTCAGGTCCTGACAGCAATCGCCATTGGTATTCTCCTTGGCCATTACTATCCTGAACTGGGCGCACAAATGAAACCGCTTGGCGACGCGTTCGTTAAGCTCATTAAGATGATCATCGCTCCTGTCATTTTCTGTACTGTCGTGACGGGCATCGCAGGCATGGAAAGCATGAAAGCGGTGGGGCGTACCGGCGCGGTCGCGCTGCTTTACTTTGAAATTGTCAGTACGATTGCGCTGATTAACGGTCTTATCATCGTCAACGTTGTGCAACCTGGCGCCGGGATGAACGTCGATCCGGCAACGCTGGATGCGCAGGCGGTGGCCGTTTATGCCGCACAAGCCAAGGAGCAGGGCATTATTGCCTTCCTGATGGATGTCATACCGGGCAGCGTGATCGGCGCGTTTGCCAGCGGCAACATTCTGCAGGTCTTACTGTTTGCGGTGTTGTTTGGTTTTGCGCTGCACCGTTTGGGCAGCAAAGGCCAGCTCATTTTCAATGTGATTGAGAGTTTTTCGCAGGTCATTTTCGGCATCATCAATATGATCATGCGCCTGGCGCCGATTGGCGCATTCGGCGCGATGGCCTTCACCATCGGTAAATACGGCGTCGGTTCTCTGGTGCAACTGGGGCAGCTCATTATCTGCTTCTATATCACCTGTATTCTCTTCGTGGTGGTGGTGCTGGGGACGATTGCACGGGTAACGGGCTTTAGCATTTTTAAATTTATTCGCTATATCCGGGAAGAATTACTCATTGTGCTCGGCACCTCCTCTTCCGAGTCAGCGTTGCCGCGTATGCTCGATAAGATGGAAAAACTGGGGTGCCGTAAATCGGTGGTGGGGCTGGTGATCCCGACGGGGTATTCGTTCAACCTTGATGGCACCTCTATCTACCTGACGATGGCGGCGGTGTTTATCGCCCAGGCGACCAACAGCCATATGGATATCTTCCACCAGATCACGTTGCTGGTCGTGCTGCTGCTATCGTCAAAAGGCGCCGCGGGCGTGACCGGAAGCGGCTTTATCGTGCTGGCGGCCACTATCTCCGCCGTAGGTCATTTGCCGGTGGCGGGACTGGCGTTAATCCTCGGTATCGACCGCTTTATGTCCGAAGCGCGCGCGCTGACTAACCTGGTGGGTAACGGCGTGGCGACGGTGGTGGTTGCCAAATGGGTGAAAGAGTTAGATCACCAAAAGCTGGACGATGTGCTTAATAATCGTGCGCCGGATGGCAAAACGCACGAAATTTCCTCCTAATCTCGCCACTTATGCCCGTAGTCCCTTCCAGGACTGCGGGTGTTTGCGCATAATTGACCCCTGCGCCCAAAGCATACAGCATGATGCTTAGGGATTATTTCACTTCTTCCGTGACATTTTTAGGTTCTCGCGGTCTAACACGAAGTGTTTTTACGTCATATTCAGGCATCCCTGCCGGGGCTGTCTTTTTATTACCAGGATTGTTGATCAGGGGTTCACATGCAGGGCACAAAAATTCGACTCTTAGCGGGCAGTCTGTTGATGTTGGCCTCTGCCGGCTATGTGCAGGCAGATGCGCTCCAGCCCGATCCGGCATGGCAACAGGGGACGCTGGCTAATGGGTTACAGTGGCAAGTGTTGGCTACGCCTCAGCGCCCCAGCGATCGTATTGAAGTTCGTCTACAGGTTAATACCGGTTCGCTCACCGAAAGTACGCAACAGAGCGGGTTTAGCCATGCGATTCCCCGTATCGCGCTGACGCAAAGCGGTGGTCTGGATGCCGCACAGGCACGTTCTTTATGGCAGCAAGGATTTGATCCGAAACGTCCCATGCCGCCCGTTATTGTTTCTTATGATTCCACGCTCTATAGCCTCAGTTTACCCAATAACCGTAACGATCTGCTGAAAGAAGCGCTGACCTATCTGGCTAACGTCTCCGGTAAATTAACCATTACGCCAGAGACGGTGAATCATGCGTTAAGCAGCGAAGATATGGTTGCGACGTGGCCAGCAGATACTAAAGAGGGCTGGTGGCGTTATCGGCTGAAAGGATCGGCGTTATTGGGGCACGATCCCGCGGAACCGTTAAAGCAGCCGGTAGACGCAGCCAAAATTCAGGCTTTCTATGAAAAATGGTACACCCCGGATGCCATGACGCTGATTGTTGTCGGCAACATTGATGCGCGCTCCGTCGCCGAGCAGATCAATAAAACGTTCGGTACGCTGAAAGGTAAACGCGAAACGCCCGCCCCGGTGCCGACGCTTTCGCCGCTGCGGGCGGAATCAGTGAGCATTATGACCGATGCGGTGCGCCAGGATCGTCTCTCCATTATGTGGGATACGCCGTGGCAACCGATTCGCGAGTCGGCGGCGCTGTTGCGCTACTGGCAGGCGGATCTGGCGCGCGAAGCGCTGTTCTGGCATATCCAGCAAGAGCTTACTAAAAATAACGCGAAAGATATTGGTCTGGGGTTTGACTGCCGGGTTCTGTTCCTGCGCGCGCAGTGCGCCATCAACATTGAATCACCTAATGATAAGCTCAATACCAATTTGAGCCTGGTGGCGAATGAACTGGCGAAAGTACGCGATAAAGGTTTGTCGGAAGAGGAGTTTACTGCGCTGGTGGCGCAGAAAAATCTCGAATTGCAAAAGCTATTCGCGACCTACGCGCGTACCGATACTGACATTTTGACTGGACAGCGTATGCGCTCGCTGCAGAATCAGGTGGTGGATATCGCGCCGGAGCAGTATCAGAAGCTGCGTCAGAATTTCCTCAACAGCCTGACCGTCGATATGCTCAATCAGAATCTACGTCAGCAGCTATCGCAGGAGATGGCATTAATTTTGCTGCAACCGCAAGGCGAGCCGGAATTTAATATGAAGGCGTTAAAGGCGACGTGGGATGAAATCATGGTTCCGGCAACTGCCGCCGCTGTTGAAGCAGATGAGGCGCATCCGGAAGTGACGGAAACACCGGCGGCACAGTAAGCGGCCGCCTGTCGGCCCGGTAAGCGCAGCGCCACCGGGCAAGAACGAATGACTTACTGCGGCATCGCGTCGTGCGGAATAATGGCCCCACGGTACTGAATCACCGTGCTGGCCGTCAGGTGTCCGCGCTTCGCGGCATCCGTCGCGCTGCCGCCCGTCAAACGAACGGCCAGATAACCGGCGCTGAAGGAGTCGCCTGCGGCAGTGGTGTCTATCACTTTCTCTTTCGGCAGTTTTACTGCCGGAACGTCAATGAGCGCCTCGCCCTGAATCGAGACCAGGCAAGAGTCCGCCCCGCGTTTTACCACCACTTCCTGTACGCCTGCCGCATGGGTGCGAGCAATGACCTCTTCCACCGGTTGCTTACCCCATAGCGCGTCTTCATCGTCCAGTGTCAGGAAGGCGATATCAGTACATTCCAGCATCTTTTGATAGACCTGCTGCGTTTCTTCGCGACTTGTCCATAAACGCGGGCGATAGTTATTATCAAAAATGACTTTCCCGCCGTTGGCCCGGCATTCACGCAATAAAGACAGCAGCTTATCACGGCTGGTCGGGCTTAAAATCGCGAGGCTAATGCCGCTCAGGTAGAGATAATCGAAGGTCGCCAGCGTCTCGCAGATAGCCGCTGACTGCTCGCTCTCCAGCCAGAATTTCGCTGCCGCTTCGTTACGCCAGTAGTAGAAGGTACGCTCGCCAGTGTCATCGGTTTCGATGTAATAGAGGCCTGGCAGGCGATTTTCCATCCGCTGCGTTAGCGAGGTATCCACATTTTCATGCTGCCACGCCTCCAGCATCTGTTGGCTGAAACTGTCGGTACCCAGCGCCGTTACATAGTGAACGGCCAGAGCGGCAGAATCGACCTGACGGGCAATATAAACGGAGGTATTCAGCGTGTCGCCGCCGAAGCCGCGCTGAACATCAGCGCCTTTCTGCGACAGCTCAATCATGCATTCGCCAATCACGGCAATCTTTTTAGACATAGTCGTGAACCTGATCTGTAAAAATTAGCGTTAGTGTGCGCTGTGGATGTTTAGCGGTCAATAATATTAAAACATCGGTCCATTATTTTTTTGAGCAAGTGCGTATTTTTGACAAGTTTCGTGGTCTGTTTTTATTTTGCCAGGGACCGAGGGTAAAGTTCTCTGCCTGAACGCCGATAACCTTTGACGAGTCCGGACTGTCACACTCCCATTAACAGGACAACTGAGATGATAAAGCAGGTTATCCAGCAGCTACGCGTTCCTGATGCAGGTATAGAGAATTTGCAGGAACGGCGCTATTGGCTGCAATGCGAGCGTGCCTATACTTACCAGCCGATATACCAGACGGATGGCCGTCTGATGACGGTTGAACTTCTCACTGCCGTCACCCATCCTGATAACCCTTCCAGACGTATTGCCCCGGATCGTTATTTCGCGGAATTAGCGGTTCGACACCGCATTGACGTAGTAAAAGAACAACTTCATCAGCTTGAACAAAAAGCGGATTTTTTCACTCGCCATCGCTTATTGGCATCAGTCAATGTCGACGGCCCTACGCTGATTGCCATGCGACAACAGCCGGACATTCTGGCAGCGATGGAGCGCTTACCCTGGCTGCGTTTTGAACTGGTGGAACAT
The DNA here is from genome assembly GCF_039650795.1 of Salmonella sp. K21076. Classification (NCBI taxonomy): domain Bacteria; kingdom Pseudomonadati; phylum Pseudomonadota; class Gammaproteobacteria; order Enterobacterales; family Enterobacteriaceae; genus Salmonella; species Salmonella sp. K21076. Next base: position 173,960 of record NZ_JBCLYA010000047.1, on the reverse strand, counting down.
ATTCGTTTGCCGAAAGACTCCTCTTTCGCCTCGATGTGTGAGTTCGTCCCGCTGTGGCTGGATGATTTTGGTACTGGTATGGCCAATTTTTCAGCGCTGAGCGAAGTGCGTTATGACTACATTAAAGTGGCGCGCGAGCTGTTCGTCATGCTGCGCCAGTCCCCGGAGGGGCGCAACCTGTTCATTCTGCTGCTGCAACTGATGAACCGCTACTGCCGCGGCGTTATTGTCGAAGGCGTGGAGACTCTGGAAGAGTGGCGTGATGTGCAGCGTTCGCCCGCCTTTGCCGCCCAGGGCTATTTTCTTTCTCGACCCGTGCCGCTGATATCGCTCGAAGAGGTGATTCTGACCCTGTAACGCCAGACTGTTCCCGTAATACGTGGTATTACGAGGTGCGGTCATCCTCCTTTTTCGTCTGGCTGAACTATCTTTAGGACAGGCAAGGGAAGAAGTGAGGAAATAACACATGACTAAAGCAGGCAAAATAACCGCCGCCATCACAGGGACTTTCTTGTTGTTGATCGCCATAGTGATTTTGTTGATCGCAACATTTGACTGGAACCGCCTCAAACCGACCATCAACCAGAAAGTCTCTACCGAATTGAACCGGCCTTTCGCTATTCGCGGCGATTTAGGCGTGGTGTGGGAACGCCAAAAACAGGAGTCCGGCTGGCGAAGCTGGGTACCGTGGCCGCATGTTCACGCGGAAGACGTCATTCTCGGCAATCCGCCGGATATTCCGGAAGTCACGATGGTGCATCTGCCACGCGTTGAGGCGACGCTTGCCCCGCTGGCGCTCCTGACCAAAACCGTCTGGCTGCCGTGGATCAAACTGGTGAAACCCGACGCGCGTCTTATTCGTCTGTCCGAGAAAACCAATAACTGGACCTTTAACCTCGCGCAAGACAAGAATACGGACCCCAATGCTAAACCTTCCGCCTGGTCCTTCCGGCTGGATAATATTCTCTTCGACCAGGGGCGAATCGCGATCGATGATAAGGTCAGTAAAGCGGATATCACTATTCTGGTCGATCCGTTAGGCAAACCGTTGCCGTTCAGCGAAGTGACGGGAACGAAAGGCAAAGCAGACAAATCCACCGTGGGCGACTATGTCTTCGGCCTGAAGGCGCAGGGGCGTTATAACGGGGAACCGTTGACCGGTACGGGCAAAATAGGCGGTATGCTGGCGCTACGTAGCGAAAGTACGCCTTTTCCTGTGCAGGCCGATTTCCGCTCTGGCAATACGCGGGTGGCTTTTAGCGGCGTGGTGAACGAGCCGATGAAAATGGGCGGCGTCGATCTGCGGCTTAAATTCTCTGGCGATTCACTGGGCGATTTATATGATTTAACCGGCGTGCTGCTGCCGGATACGCCGCCGTTTGAGACCGATGGGCGATTGGTAGCGAAAATTGACGCCGAAAAGTCATCGGTATTTAATTATCGCGGTTTTAACGGGCGCATTGGCGACAGTGATATCCACGGCACCTTCACTTATACCACCGGTAAACCGAGCCCCAAACTGGAAGGCGATGTCGAATCGCGCCAGTTACGCCTGGCCGATCTTGGGCCGCTGATTGGCGTGGATTCCGGGAAAGACGCTGAGCAGTCGAAACGGTCTGAACAGCGCAAAGGCGAGAAGAATGTTCAGCCGGCGGATAAAGTGTTGCCTTACGATCGCTTTGAAACCGACAAATGGGACGTCATGGACGCCGATGTCCGGTTTAAAGGCCGGCGTATTGAGCATGGCGGCAGTCTACCGATTAGCGATCTTTCGACCCATATCATCCTGAAAAACGCCGACTTACGTCTACAGCCGCTGAAGTTTGGTCTGGCAGGCGGCAGTATTGTCTCCAACATCCATCTGGAAGGGGATAAAAAGCCGATGCAGGGGCGGGCGGATATACAGGCGCGTCGGCTGAAGCTTAAAGAACTGATGCCGGATGTGGAGCTGATGCAGAAAACGCTGGGCGAGCTGAACGGCGATGCGGATATTCGCGGCACGGGCAATTCGGTCGCCGCGCTGCTTGGCAACAGTAACGGCAATCTCAAATTATTGATGAATGATGGATTGATTAGCCGCAACCTGATGGAAATCGTGGGGCTGAACGTCGGCAACTATATTATCGGGCAGATTTTTGGCGATGACGAAGTGCGGGTTAACTGCGCGGCGGCGAATCTCAATATTGCGAACGGCGTGGCGCGACCGCAAATTTTTGCTTTTGATACAGAAAATGCGTTGATTAACGTGACCGGTACGGCGAGCTTCGCCTCTGAACAGCTCGATTTAACCATTGATCCGGAAAGTAAGGGGATTCGTATTATTACGCTGCGATCGCCGCTTTACGTGCGCGGGACATTTAAAAATCCGCAGGCGGGCGTCAAGCCCGGCCCGCTGATTGCGCGCGGCGCGGTTGCGGCAGCGCTGGCGACGTTGGTAACGCCCGCCGCCGCGCTATTAGCGCTCATTTCGCCCTCTGAGGGCGAAGCCAATCAGTGCCGGACGATTTTAACGCAGATGAAGCAGTAACGTGAAACGTCGCGCCGGATGACGCCATCCGGCGCCCTATTACAACGCCTGATGACGCGTCTCATGGGTTAACAGCAGTGCAATCAGCGTCAGCGCCGCCATTGACGCCAGGTAAACCCCTACCGCCGCCAGCCCGTAGTGGCTTTGCAGCCATGCGGCAATATACGGCGCGACGGAAGCGCCCAGAATCGATGACACATTGTAGGAAAACGATGCGCCGGTATAGCGTACTTCCGTCGGAAATAGCTCCGGCAGCAGCGCTCCCATTGGGCCGAAGGTCAGCCCCATCAGGCTCAGACCTAACAACAGGAACACGAATACCAGCGCTGGATTGCCTGAACCCAGCAGCGGGGTAAAGGCGAACAACGCGAAGAGAATGATGAGCGTGGTAATGATGACCATGCTTTTCCGACGGCCAAATGCGTCCGCCAGCAGGCCGGCGACGGGCACCATCACGCCGAAACCAATCACCGCCATCATCAGCATCCACAGTATTTCATTGCGCGGCAAGCCAAGCCCCACCGGCGCGGCGGCAGTGCTGTAAGTCATGGAATAGACGGTCATGATATAGAACAGCGTGTAGGTCGCCAGCATGATAAACGTGCCGAGAATGGTTACGTGGACATGCTTCGTCAGCAACGTGCCCAGCGGTATTTTTACCTGCTTTTTCGCTGCGGCGACTTTCGCAAACACCGGCGTTTCATGCAGCGACACGCGCACATACAGGCCGATAATCACCAGTACCGCCGAGAAGATAAACGGCACGCGCCAGCCCCAGCTCATAAATTGCTCGTCGGTCAGTAGCCAGGAGAGCAACGGGAAGGTGCCATTGGCAAAAAAGAAGCCGATCGGCGCGCCCAACTGCGGGAAGGAGCCATACAGCGCGCGTTTGCGCGGCGGCGCATTCTCCGTCGCTAATAACGCTGCGCCGCCCCATTCGCCGCCCAGCCCCAGTCCCTGACCGAAACGCGCCAGCGCCAGCAGCAGCGGCGCGAAAATACCTATCGTCGCGTAGCCCGGTAACAGACCGATAATGACCGTGGAGATCCCCATCGTCAGCAGCGAAGCCACCAGCGTGACTTTGCGGCCTACCCGGTCGCCGAAGTGACCAAATAGCGCAGAGCCGATCGGACGCGCCACAAACGCGATAGCGAAGGTGGCGAGCGATTGTAGCGTTGCCGCAGTGGGATCGCCCTGGGGGAAGAAGATAAGGGGGAACACGATCACCGCTGCGGTGGCGTAAATATAGAAGTCGAAGAACTCAATCGCGGTGCCGATAAGCGAGGCAATAACGACTTTATTGCGTGAGTTTACCGGAACATGTTCCTGCTCATGGTCGAGTGTTGTGGCGGTTGCTTGCATACTATTTTCTTATTTTTAGCGAACGAATAGCCATATTACGCACAGCAAAAGTTATATTTCAATGTGTAACAAAAGCCAAAAATGGTCAAAAAAAGCGCAAAAAGGGGATAATGTTTAAGCCAGCTATTTTGCGTCTATGAAATGCTTCACATAATTTTAGGATTGGTGGATAAAACTGGTTTCTGGTTAAATAAAAGTTAATTACCGGATTGATATGCTGAAACAATGAGATGAGGCGGAAGGACGTGCCTGATTGTACCGCCGGGTACGCTTTACATACCTGGCCTGGGTCCATACAGCAGTAGGCCGAATGACGACGCCGTGCGTGCCATTCGGCAGCAAGCCGCAGACTAGCGTTGCGTTTTACCCGGCATTCGCGGGTCGTCCTTATATTCGGCGGTGGCTATCCAGGCCGCGCAGAATAACGTCAGGCGGGCAAAAAAGTAGAAGAATGCCATCAGACCGAGTACGGAGCCAAACGCCGCGCCGGAAGGCGATTTCACCAGTGACGGCAGCGTATAAGTCATAATGATTTTAATCACCTCAAAACCGATAGCGGCGATAAATGTCCCGCGAATCAACGCTTTTTTACGGGGACGATGGCGAGGCAGTCGCCAGAAAATCCAGAAGAAAAGCAGATAGTTGGCAAAAATAGAGATGGCCAGACCGATCAAATGCCAGGCCGGTTTTAACCATTCGATGCTGTCGAGATACAAGGCGGAGATGATCATCTGCTGGGCGGAACCGGCGATGGAAGTAATGGACAGCGTAATGATTAAAGCGATTAATAATCCAATCAGCGAGATAAAATCGCGCAGATATTTGAGCCAGATTTTCTCCTGATCCTGCGGCTTGCGCTCCCAGACGTCCCGTGACTGGGCGCGAATCGCTTCCCGCAGGTTGCCCATCCAGTTAACGCCGGAATAGAGCGCGATACCCAGTCCGACCAGCCCTACCGTGGTACGCTGTTGAACCGCCGTATTAATCGTATTTTTAAGCGTGGACGCCAGCGTAGGATCGCTCACATTCATCAATATCTTGCTGAAAATATCTTCCAGTAGATTAGGGTGCGAGGCGAGGATAAAACCTGCCGCGGCAAAGGACACCATCATTATCGGGATCATCGACAGAAACGAAAAGTAGGTGATAGCCGCGCCAAACTGATTACCCAGTCGATCGTTAAAACGTTCGGTCGCGCGAATGAGGTGGGCCACCATCGGTTGACGCTGTATTTTTTGCATCAGGGTGGTGACGGAATGCAACGCCTGATTTGCCTTTTCGTTTTTTTCCGGGGCGTCATGCGGCTGCGTTTCTATTTTTTGTATCGGGTCGTGCTCCAGTTCCTGAATAGGGCGTTTTACGTCATTTTCCTGCGTCATCAGGTCGGTAGTCCTTCATCATTAATAGAATATGTCAGTATAGCTTCTCCCCGGTGGATGCTGAAAATGCGGCTACTCTGCGGCCTCTTTAATGGTTTCAGTCAGCCATACCATAAACAGGTGTACCCGGCGGGAAAGATTACGGCGATGGGGATAATGCAGCGTCACCGGCAGTGGAGCGGCGCGATATTGCGGTAAAATTTCAATGAGCGCTCCGGCGCGTAACGCCTCCCGTACAGCAATGCGCGGCGTCTGAATGATCCCTAATCCTGCCAGACAGGCCGTATGCCAGGTCTCCGTACTGTTTACCGTTAGCATTCCGCCGGTTTTTACCCACTGCATACCGTGGGGAGTTTCGAAGGCAAAACCCGGTGAAGAGACTCCCGGGGTCAATGAATAATGCACCATCGCATGTGAGGCGAGGTCGTCAAGGTTTTCTGGATATCCAAAGCGCGCCAGGTATTGTGGGCTGGCGCAGTTCACCCTTCTTAGTTTGCCAAGCGGGCGCGTCAGTATCCCTGGCGCATGTAGCGGCTCTGTGCGCACCACACAGTCGAAATCTTCCCGTAGTAAATCGACCTGTCGATCGCTACTACAAAGTTCCAGCGCAATGCCGGGATACTGATGCAAAAAAGTGAGCAGGCGCGGCATGATAAGGCTGTTTGCGAGACCTGGCGGGATATCTACCCGTATTTTGCCGCTGATACTGGCGGGATCAGGCTGGAAAAGACCCTCCAGTTCATCCAGGTTACTCAACAGATCTTTTGCCCGTTCGTAGTAAACCATCCCGTCCTGAGTAAGCTGTACCCGCCGGGTGGTGCGGTGGAGCAGGCGGATGCCCAGTTGATGTTCTAACGCTTGTATTTGCCGTGAGACGCTGCCTTTGGGAAGGCCGATATCTTCTGCTGCGCGGGAAAAACTTTCCCGTTCCGCCACGCGCACAAACAATTTCATTGCATATATTTTATCCATCATCAGGCTCTATTATTGTTTTTATTGAAACAGTGACGCTGAAGCGGCTGGTTTTATTGATTTTCTAGCATCTAATAAGCCCTTTCGCAATCATTGCTCGCGTGACGAATACGTCTGATCGCGTTGCGCGGCGGATTTATCGCCTTCCGGCTAGGCATTTTAGCGCCAAAAAGCCGATAAACGGGACGAGAGCGGTAAAACACGCTGATAGCCGCGGGTGTAGTGGGAGAGAGAAATGCATGTACATATACGGTATTGTCATTGACCCATCGTCGCGGTTTTCAGGCGGATTGGCTATTTTTTAACAAAATGTGCTACTTTATTTTTTGTAACACATAAGGCGAAAAGCAGATATTTCCTTTGTGACGCGCCAGGCGTACTCTTCATTAAATTAATATTCAAATTAGCCCTGTCTGTTTGTACTAATAAGATATTCCTTACTTTAAAACGCTAATGTTAGCGAATTCTGTAATCCCGATGTTGAAGCTGTAAATATTCATAACCTTTCTCTTCCTCAACCAATGACTATCGGTAAAATGGCCTATACCAAATGGCGACTTCTTATTTTACCCTACGGGTAATACCCTTCCTCATCTTGAGACTATTATCTTACCCAGGTGGAGAAAAGTAATGCAGGTAATCATGTTTGACAGGCAGTCAATATTTATTCATGGAATGAAAATCAGTTTGCAGCAGCACATTCCAGGAATAAGTATCCAGAGTGTCGGTCAGGCAGAAGAACTCTGGCAAAAAATAGAAAGCGCGCCGGATGCGCTGGTCATGCTGGATAGCGGCCTGGATGCTGAATTTTGCCGCGAGGTGTTACAAAGAACCGCGCAGCAATTTCCGGAGGTGAAGATTATTATCACGGCGATGGATGGCAGTCAAAAGTGGCTGCATGAAGTCATGCAATTTAACGTTCAGGTCGTGGTGCCACGCGATTCTGATGCCGAAACCTTTGTCCTTGCGCTCAATACTGTCGCTCGCGGGATGATGTTTTTACCGGGGGATTGGTTAAATTCAACGGAGCTGGAGTCCCATGATATAAAAGCGTTAAGCGCCCGCCAGCGGGAAATTTTACAGATGCTTGCCGCAGGAGAATCAAATAAACAAATTGGGCGGGCGTTAAATATTAGTACCGGGACGGTTAAAGCGCATCTGGAGTCGCTTTACCGGCGGCTGGATGTAAAAAATCGTACCCAGGCCGCCATGATGTTAAATGAATCGAATTAACGACGTTAAATTCGCAGTCCGCTTATTTCTGGCTGTGAAATATCATCCGTATTGATTAATGATAAAAAACGCTGATGTCCGATGCTGAACATCAGCGCAATAAGCGTTTCGCGTTGAAACCGATCGTTAAGTTCCGGCAAGCAATTCTGTAGCAGCATATCGCAGCTATTGAGGTCATCCAGCAAGAATGCCTCCGCCTGGTCGGGCGTAATGAACGTCAGCGTCTCATCCGGCGTCAACATATGCCCGTAACCAATCACCCAGTTACCCTGCCGATCGCGATACTTTTCCAGCGACAGACCCTGCCACTGTTTAATAAACGCGATGCAGGCGGAGCTAAAGCGAGATGAAATGTGCGGCATGGCATCTTTCTCATAAAAAGCGCGATTATAAAGTGTGCTGCACGCGTGGCTAGCGGTCAGACGGCCAAACGCAGGCAGGGAAAAGGTCTATGCCGTTCAGCGTCACGCCGCGTTGACAGAATGAAAAACTGATGTTTTTGGTTAGTAACCGATCTTCTTATAAATTTGCAATCATTAAGATTAAGTCACTGAAATGTGGCTAAATCTGTTATATCTATGAAAAAACATAATTAAAAGAAAACGAAGATCTCGTCGCGGGATCGTCTTTTTAGGGAAGATAATGACGAATAGCGCTTCGCAGGCGACACGCGCGCCTTTTGAACATAGCCTGGGGATTATCCGCCAGGCATCAATAGAAATCCTGCTGCTGCTGGGTATTCATACCACAGAGGGAAAAGAGCCCCGGTGGTTCATGGAACAACTTGAGCAGGCGCGTCTTAACCTGGGCGGTTGGGGCGCGGTGGCGAAAAAATTGCGGATAAATGACGCGCAGTTGAGCCAGTTTATGCTGCAACTGCGTCATCTTCAGCAGCATGTTCCCCAGTATGACAGCGGGCAAGAGGTGAGCGAAAATCAACTCCTTGCCGCGTTGCGTTTTGTCACCTCGCTGGAACATCTACGTCAGCAGCAGCCGCTACTGACGTATCAAACTGAGCTGGAAGACCCCGACCAGGAGGCGCATCTTGAGGCGCAGCGTCAGCTTCGGGCGATAGAACTGACGTTAAAAGCGCTTATTGCGCGCGCATGGCCGGATCGGGCGTCCCTGAATCACTACCTCAAGCAACATTTTGGCCCGGACCGTTTGCGCCAGTGGTTAAAACAGGGAGAAGATCAACATGCGCTGGAGGGCATGTTGTTTAGCGAACTGGCGCTTATGGTGGTCGATAAAAAATTGTTTGCTCGTCATTACGTCAGAATTTTTAATGACGCCTCAGCGTTAACGCTGTTCGCCGAGTCGCGCACCACTCTGCGTATGTTTCTGGATGATTGCCGCCTCGCGCGAAACGAGGTTATCGCCAGGCAGCCGCTCACCTCAGCGCAGCTTATGCTGCTAAACGTTCAGTATCAGCAAATCGTTCGGCCCATCCAGCGCGCCTATGCCGAAAAACGTACCCGCGTGAATCCCGCTTCGTTTCTGCTGGCGGATGAACGTGAATTGCGCCAGTTCTGGGAAACCGCGCGGCTTAAAGATCGGCAGGCCGGGGGAGATAAGCATGAGATTAGCGAGAGCATAGAACCACCGCGTAAGCGGCCTCCGCGTACGCCTGAAGAGCGTGAGCAACTTATTTCCGGCGCTTTGTGGGGCGGGGTTGGCGTCATGACGCTGGCGATACTGGCGGGCGCGTTCTGGCTATTTAGTTCGTCATCGCCAAGCTCCGATAACGGGCAAGCTCCCGCAATGGCGCAGGATGAACCGCCGCGCGAGGCGCCTTCCGCGCGGGAAACGCTCAATCATATGGGGATTACCTGGGATGCGTTTACCATGCGGGCGGCGATAGAGCGCAATGATACGCGGGTGACGGCGCTGTTCCTCCAGGGCGGAATGAACTGGCAGCTCGCGTGGACGGAGCAGGCGTTTGCGGCAGGACATACCGAGGTGCTGCAACTGTTGTTGCGTTATCCCGCGCTGATGGATGAGGTCAAACCCTGCCGACGATTTATCACAACGTTAAGTCATGACATGTCGAGCGGCGCGCCGCTGACCGCGATGCATAAAACCTATTTGCAAACGTTTTGCACCGTTCCGGCTGTTGTGACGCGCCAGCAGTACGATACGGAGCAGGCCCAGCTGCGCGCTCAGGCCCGGCCCAGCGCAGACAATAAAAAATGGCTGAAAATTCAGTCAGCCATTTATGATGCGATTCACTGAGCCCGGAGCAGGTTAAGGCTCTCCGTAAAGGCCAATCAGGCGGCGCACCACGCCATTGGTCCAGCCGAACCCATCCTGTAGCGGATACTCGCCCCCGCCGCCTTCGCGGGGCGTACCGCCGGAAATATGGTATTTCTCGATCAGTTTATGGTGCTCCTGATAAAAATGGTTCACCGTTTTTAACCAGTTATGGGCGATTTCATCGCCCAGCATATCGTCGCCATACCGTTTGAAGCCCTGAATCGCCATCCATTGCAGCGGCGCCCAGCCGTTCGGTTTATCCCACTGTTCGCCGGTTTCGTATTCGGTCGCCATAATCCCGCCGGGCGTTAACAGACGGCTGCGTACTACATTTGCCAGACGGTCGGCCTGCTCATGGTTCGCCATACCGACATACAGCGGCACGATACTGGCGGCGGAAAAGAGCGCCATTTCTTCGCGTCGCCAGTCATAGTCCCGATAACAGCCGTTTTCATCATCCCACAAATAATGGTTCACGGCGGCGCGTCGATCGCTGGCTTTCTGGCGAAATAGCGCCTCGGTGTCACGTTCGCCTTTCAGCGCTGAAATATTGGCGATAGCGCTCTCCAGTTTATACAGAAAAGCGTTCAAATCGATAGGGATAAACTGAGTTGTACGTATGCTGGCAAGCCGGCCCGCATCGCGTAGCCAGCGTGAAGAATAGTCCCAGCCGGACGCCGCCCCGGCGCGCAAATCCCGGTAGACTTCATTGGGCGGACGACCGGAATGTTTTGCGGTTTCGACATCTTCCAGCCAGGACTCGTCGCGCGGCGTGTCGCGATCGTCCCAGTAGCGGTTCAGCAGGGAACCGTCCGGCATCCGCACAACGTGGCGATAAGCCTGGTTGAGCGCCAGCGATTCGGCGCCGTCCATCCAGAAGGCGTATTCCATTTTGAGATGGTCGAGATAACGCCGCGCGCCGCGCACGCCATCTTCTTCGAACAGTTCAACCATCAGGGCGAAAACCGGCGGCTGCGAGCGGCTCAGATAATAGGTGCGGTTGCCGTTGGGAATATGACCATAGTTTTCAATCATCCAGGCGAAATTATCCGCCATACATTTAAGTAAGTCTTCGCGCCCGCTTTCCGCCAGACCCAGCATGGTAAAATAAGAGTCCCAATAATAGGTTTCGCTAAAACGGCCTCCCGGCACGATATAGGATTGCGGCAGCGCCAGCAGCGAAGACCACGGAATATGATCCTGCGGTTCGCGCGTCAGTATCGGCCAAAGCTGGTCAATATGTTCTTTGAGCGAGTTTTCGGGGTTAGAGACATACTCGCTGGATAAGGTTTCCGGTAGCCAGAAATGGTTCTCGACGAAGCGGCGTAAGTCAAAATCACGGTGGCGTCTGACCTTACGGTAGCGGATCAGGATATCAAGCGGGTCCATCTTCGGCGCGCAGTCCGGGAACGTTTTACTGTCTGGAAACAGTTTTGTTGACTGTACATGCTCGAACAGTTCGAGATACCGATCGGCAGGGGTCAGGGCGTCAGAGGCGGGAAGCCCCTCGATCATCTCCGGCTCCGGTTCCGCCTCGATCATTTCATCCAGCTTTAACTCGCACGGGTCTGTTTCATAAAACAGATCGACATCAATAGTCAGATCTTCAGAAGGCGTGGGGTTTAATTTCTGGTTGAGCATAATGACAAGGACCTCCGGCTTGCGTCGTAAAAGATACGGGTGTTGCCCGGCTGTCTATTAAGCGTAGACATTCGCTTCGATACCTGAGTGGCAAAGTGTGCGGTAGATCACATTTTGCAATTTATCTCTCAAAAAAACACTTCATAACTTACTGAATAGTATTGCGAAAATCCTATTTTCATGACGCCTCCCTCAGACCTAAAATCAGAACATTCGTTTCATAGTGGTATCACTACGTCACCACATGGCGTGGATTCACAAACAAAGGTAACGTAAATAGTTATAATACAAGCTATGGCACCATGATAATACAAATGGATACAAATGATCGAGCAACCCGACAGTAAAAGCGCCAAACCGCTTTATAAGCAGCTTGAAGACGCCTTAAAAGAGGCTATTGCGCGTGGAGAGTATAAACCAGGCCAGCAGATCCCGACGGAAAATGAACTGAGCGTGCGCTGGCAGGTGAGCAGGGTCACGGTCCGTAAGGCGCTGGATGCGCTGACGCGTGAAAATTTGCTGACCCGTGTCTCCGGCAAAGGCACCTTTGTTTCTGGTGAGAAATTTCAGCGTAGCATGACCGGCATCATGAGTTTCAGCGAGTTATGCCAGTCCCAGGGACGTCGCCCGGGGTCACGCACCATCAAATCCGTTTTTGAATCGGTAGACGATGAGACAAAAGCGTTACTGAATATGAACGATGGCGAAAAAGCGGTCGTCATTGAACGTATCCGCTATGCCGACGATGTGGCGGTATCGCTGGAAACCGTACATCTTCCCCCACGTTTTGCGTTTTTGCTGGACGAAGATCTTAATAATCACTCTTTGTATGAATGCTTACGCGAGAAATACCATTTATGGTTTACCCACTCCCGTAAGATGATCGAACTGGTTTATGCCAGCTTTGAAGTCGCCCATTATCTTGGCGTTAACGAGGGTTATCCGCTGATCCTGATAAAAAGTGAAATGATTGATAACAAAGGAGAACTCTCCTGCGTTTCGCAACAGTTGATTGTCGGCGATAAAATACGGTTTACCGTATGATGTCAGCATTACGCTAACGAAGAGCAGGCTGAATCGGGATCCAGATCGCGGATCCCGATTTTTTTTGGTTTCCATCTTGATCAAATGTCTTTAAATATCATATAAAAATAATAATACATTATGAGTCATTTATGGCGAATCCTCGCCTGTATCATTGATGGAACCAGAGGAAAGCATGATGGGTATGAAAGAGACAGTTAGCAATATTGTGACCAGCCAGGCAGAGAAAGGAGGCGTTAAACACGTCTATTACGTGGCGTGCGGCGGTTCTTATGCGGCGTTCTATCCGGCGAAAGCATTTTTAGAAAAAGAAGCGAAAGCGTTGACTGTCGGTCTGTATAACAGCGGAGAATTTATTAACAACCCGCCGGTAGCGCTGGGAGAAAATGCCGTTGTGGTTGTCGCCTCCCACAAAGGTAATACGCCAGAGACAATTAAAGCGGCTGAAATCGCCCGTCAGCACGGCGCGCCGGTCATTGGTTTAACCTGGATAATGGATTCACCGTTGGTGGCGCATTGCGACTATGTGGAAACGTACACGTTTGGCGACGGTAAAGATATTGCCGGAGAGAAAACGATGAAAGGCCTGCTGAGTGCGGTCGAACTGCTCCAGCAGACGGAAGGGTATGCGCACTACGACGATTTTCAGGATGGCGTCAGCAAAATCAACCGTATCGTCTGGCGTGCTTGCGAGCAGGTAGCGGAGCGTGCGCAGGCGTTCGCGCAGGAATATAAAGACGATAAAGTCATTTACACCGTCGCCAGCGGCGCGGGCTATGGCGCAGCCTACCTACAGAGCATCTGTATCTTTATGGAAATGCAATGGATACATTCCGCCTGTATTCATAGCGGTGAGTTTTTCCACGGGCCCTTTGAAATTACCGATGCGAATACGCCTTTCTTCTTCCAGTTTTCCGAGGGCAATACGCGGGCGGTGGATGAACGCGCGTTAAACTTCCTGAAAAAATATGGCCAGCGATATTATCCTGAAACTTTCACAGAAGGTGAATGCGTTATTGGCGCGGGATGATGTTGACGGTGTGGTCATTACTCATGGCACTGACACGCTCGATGAAACCGCCTACTTTCTTAATTTGACCGTGAAAAGCGACAAACCGGTGGTGTTTACCGCTGCAATGCGGCCCGCGTCGGCAATCAGCGCCGATGGCGCAAGGACAGCCAGGGCTGGTGTCTGACTCGCTCAACCCGGCGAAGGCGCGGGTGTTACTGATGATGGCATTAACTCAGACGCGTAATCCGGAACTGATCCAGAGTTATTTCAGTACGTATTAATCATGAAGGCCTGTGCGCCCACCCTCGAAGATGGGCGCACAAGATATTAACGCATGGTCACAAACTCTTCCGATGCGGTCGGGTGAATAGCGACGGTATTATCGAAGTCTTTCTTGGTAGCGCCCATCTTCAGCGCCACTGCGAAGCCCTGCAACATTTCATCCATGCCGAAGCCGATACCGTGGATACCCACAATTTTTTCTTCCGGCCCGACGCAGACCAGCTTCATACGGCACGGCTGGCGGTGCGTCGTCACCGCGGTATACATAGCGGTAAACGATGATTTATAGACTTTCACCTGCTCGTCGCCGTACTGCTCGCGCGCCTGCGGCTCGCTTAACCCGACAGTGCCGATAGGCGGATGGCTAAAGACCACGGTCGGGATGTTGCTGTAGTCCAGATGCTCGTCCGGCTTGTTGTTAAACAGGCGCTCGGAGAGACGGCGACCGGCGGCGACGGCGACTGGCGTTAGTTCTATCGCGCCAGTATTGTCGCCAACGGCGTAAATGCCTTCTACGTTCGTGTTCTGCCATTTATCAACGATGATGTAACCTTTTTCATTGGTTTTCACGCCCGCTGCCGCCAGATTAATATTGTCGGTCGACGGTTCGCGACCAATGGCCCAGATCAGGCAATCAACGGTTTCACTGCGGCCATCTTCCAGTTCCAGAGTCAGACTGCCGTCGGCGTTTTTCACCACCGCTTTCGGCACGGCGTGAGTATGCAGTTGCGGGCCTTCGGCGTTCATCACCTCAACCAGCGTTTCGCTAATCATCGGGTCAAAACTGCGCAGCGGCGCATGTTTACGGACAAACAGATGCGTTTTCGCCCCCAGCGCGTTGATAACGCCAGCCAGTTCAACGGCGATATAACCTGCGCCTACCACCGCGACGCGCTCCGGCAAGGCAGATAGCGCAAAGAAACCGTCGGAATCAATGCCGTATTCCACGCCTGGAATGCTCGGATGGCTCGGACGGCCGCCGGTAGCGATCAAAATATGGTCAGCGGTGATGGTTTCGCCGTTCACTTCAATGGTTTTGGCATCGACAAAGCGGGCAAAGCCTTTAATCACATCTACGTTATTTTTGCCCAGCACGTTGTCGTATGAAGTATGGATGCGGTCAATATACGCGGTACGGCTGGCAATCAGCTTGCTCCAGTCGAACTGATTAATCGTGGTGTCAAAACCGTAGTCCGGGCCATACAGATGAATCGCTTCACGAATCTGCGCGGCATGCCACATCACTTTCTTCGGCACGCAGCCCACGTTAACACAGGTGCCGCCCAGCTCTTTGGCTTCGATGAGCGCGCATTTCTGGCCGTACATAGCGGCGCGGTTAATCGAGGCGATACCGCCGCTGCCGCCGCCGATAGCGATGTAATCATAGTGTTTGGTCATGACCGCTCCTTTATGTTCGTTGTCGGACGGATAGATTCTGCGCTACCCGCCAAAATATTCGCGATTGTATACCTGAAGGTGAAAGGTTCCACCGATGGCTGTGATTACTCCGGCACGATCCAGCTTACCGAAGTGTGTCCGTGACCGTTTGGCGCCAACCTGCTGTGCAGCCACGGTAGCACGTTGTTCATCTGCTGCTCCAGTTTCCACGGCGGGTTAACCACGATCATACCGGACGCCGTCATCCCGCGCTGATCGCTGTCCGGGCGGATCGCCAGCTCAATTTGCAGGATTTTACGGATGCCGGTGGCCTCCAGCTCATGAATCATGCGCTTAATTTGCTGGCGGAGTACCACCGGATACCATAGCGCGTATGTACCGGTGGCGAAACGTTTATAACCCTCGCTGATGCCGCTGACTACCGCCTGGTAATCGGTTTTCATTTCATAAGGCGGGTCAATGAGAATCAGACCGCGGCGGGAAACCGGCGGCAATTTGGCTTTCAGTTGCTGATAGCCGTCAGCGCGTTCCACGCGGGCGCGGTTGTCTTTTTGAAACTCCGCGCGCAACAGTGGGAAGTCGCTGGGATGCAATTCCGTGAGTTGCAGACTGTCCTGCTCACGCAGCAACTGGCGGGCGATTAACGGGGAGCCCGGATAGTAGCGTAACTGCCCGCTGCGGTTGAAATGTTTTACGACGCTAATATACGGTTCCAGTTCGGCGGGCAGATCGTCCTGCTGCCAGATACGGGCGATGCCTTCCAGATACTCTCCGGTACGTTCAGCATGTTCGCTGCCCAACTGATAACGCCCCGCGCCCGCGTGCGTGTCCAGATAGAGAAACGGTTTTTCTTTCTCTTTTAGCGACTCGATGATCAGGCTCTGAACGGTATGTTTAAGGACGTCGGCGTGGTTGCCAGCGTGAAAGCTGTGACGATAACTGAGCATGGATGCAGATATTCCGGGAAGTAAACAAGTTAGCCGATAGTTTACCGCAGATCCGTAGAGATTACCGCTCTTGCGCTTTTATCGCCGTTGGCCAGGAGGAAAAACAAGTAGGCTGTGGCGTCAGAGCGTAAATAACGTCAACGAAGTGATGCAGGCGTCTGGATTGGCCTGTTTCACGGTCTTAAGGAAGGTGGCAAAATTTCGATTGAATAGGGTGTAGTTATGAAGGAAGCGCGTCTGTTTTCTTTGCCCTTCCGCTGTTATCCAGTCGACTGACCAGACTGAACGACCACTGACTCTCGTTGTTCCCGGTTTCGCCTCAATAATGCTGGTGAGTGGTATCGCGGTGGTGATACCGTCCGCGACCTCATAGAGGTACTGCATGTCAAAGTAGTAATCCGCGTTATAGCCGCGAGAACTGCCAAATTTTCGCAGCATCAGCGAAGAAGATGAAATTAATTTACGGCCATCTTGCAGATGCTTACTCCGACGGAAAATTTTTCGCCCAGGGAAAATAAAGAAAACAATAAATATCAGTACAATAACCTGTAATAACGTGGTCATATACAATCCTTGTATTCCAGAAACGAAAAAGTTGAGAATATTATACATGGGCAGTTTGCGCAAAAATGACAGCGATTGATGTCACGGCCCTGTTTTCAGAAAAACACCCATGAAAAGCCTATCTGAATTTAACGCTAATCATGCCGCGACGCGTCCACCGACTTACCCCTGTCGGGTCTTATTCTGAAATCGTTTTTATTATGATGATAGTGCTGGTTTTACCTTGTTTATTTGATTAAAACGATAGCGCTAATAATAGAAAAGAAAGGATTCATTGATGTTCCATTATGGAAAATGTGTCGTTCGCACGTTGTTTTTATTACTGGTTTGCTGTTCGCTGTCGGGCTGTCTTTCATTTGGGCTGATACTTGCCACCGATAAAGATGGCAATCGTCATCAGTCTACCTGGAAATCGGATACCGTTACCGCGCTTTCCTTAGGTAAAGATAGCAACGGGAAAACGGGCTGGGTGTTTGTTGGCGAACATTTTGACTACCTGTTGACCCAGGGCGGCGATAATGTGGTGGCGCTGTTAAAAGATGCGACTATTCGCCGGGATAAAATGCGAGTAAAGGATGGTGTTAAATTCCTGATTGATACAGATAAGAAGGAGTTTACGGGTGAAGTCAATGTGACTTACGCCTGGGTGGACGAGAAAGATAAACTGGCGGCGGTAGGCTACGGGTTTATTTGTGCAGACGGCGCGGTAAATTGCACGCTATCCGTCATGGACCTGAAAGGGACTATCCATCAGAAAAATAAAGAGCAGAGCGTTACGCAGCAGCTATCGTTCTATCATCCTTTCACCGTTGAGTTCTATCAGTATCAGCGCAGTATGTCCGGGGCAAAATTTGGCAGAGTGTTGCTGCCGGTAACTTTGGCGCTGGATATTGTCACTATGCCGCTACAGCTACTGATCTTCAGTCGTTAAAATTGGATTCAGCAGCAATGCCTACGTTCGGATGCTGGCGTTGCTGCACGGGTGAAATGAGCGCCCACCATCATTGAAATTCCCCCAACTATCCCCCATTCTAGATCCATAGCGAAAGCGCGATAGAGCGCTTCATTTCTTTTTTAGACCAGGACTGCGCATATGACCAATCCATTACTAACGTCTTTTTCACTGCCGCCTTTTTCTGCAATTAAACCGGAGCATGTGGTGCCTGCGGTCACCAAAGCGTTGGCCGATTGCCGGGCGGCGGTAGAAGGCGTTGTGGCGCATGGCGCGCCGTATAGCTGGGAAAACCTCTGCCAGCCGTTGGCGGAAGCCGACGATGTTCTGGGGCGTATTTTCTCGCCAATTAGCCACTTAAACTCGGTGAAAAATAGCCCGGAGCTGCGTGAAGCCTACGAACAGACGTTACCGCTGCTGTCGGAATACAGCACCTGGGTTGGGCAACATGAAGGACTGTACAACGCGTACCGCGACCTGCGCGACGGCGATCATTACGCCACTCTGAATACCGCGCAGAAGAAAGCGGTTGATAACGCGCTGCGTGATTTTGAACTGTCCGGCATCGGCCTGCCGAAAGAGAAACAGCAGCGTTACGGTGAAATTGCCACCCGCCTGTCTGAGCTGGGCAACCAGTACAGCAATAATGTGCTCGATGCCACCATGGGCTGGACGAAGCTCATCACCGACGAAGCCGAGCTGGCGGGAATGCCGGAAAGCGCGCTCGCCGCCGCTAAAGCCCTGGCGGAAGCCAAAGAGCAGGAAGGTTACCTGCTGACTCTGGATATCCCGAGCTATCTGCCAGTGATGACCTACTGCGACAACCAGGCGTTGCGTGAAGAGATGTATCGCGCCTATTCCACTCGTGCCTCCGATCAGGGGCCGAACGCCGGTAAGTGGGATAACAGCCCGGTGATGGAAGAAATTCTTGCGCTGCGCCATGAACTGGCGCAACTGCTGGGCTTCGAAAATTATGCCCATGAGTCACTGGCCACCAAGATGGCGGAAAATCCGCAGCAGGTGCTCGATTTCTTAACCGATCTGGCGAAACGCGCCCGTCCGCAGGGGGAAAAAGAGCTGGCCCAGCTGCGCGCCTTCGCCAAAGCCGAATTTGGCGTTGAGGAACTGCAACCATGGGATATCGCGTACTACAGTGAAAAGCAAAAACAGCACCTGTACAGCATCAGCGATGAGCAGCTACGCCCGTACTTCCCGGAAAACAAAGCCGTGAACGGCCTGTTTGAAGTGGTGAAACGTATTTACGGCATCACCGCCAAAGAGCGTACTGATGTTGATGTCTGGCACCCGGAGGTGCGTTTCTTCGAACTGTATGACGAAAATAACGAGCTGCGCGGCAGCTTCTACCTTGACCTGTACGCGCGCGAACACAAACGCGGCGGGGCGTGGATGGACGACTGTGTCGGCCAGATGCGTAAAGCGGATGGCACATTGCAAAAGCCGGTCGCTTATCTGACCTGTAATTTCAACCGTCCGGTGAACGGTAAACCCGCTCTGTTTACCCATGACGAAGTGATCACCCTGTTCCACGAGTTTGGTCATGGCCTGCATCATATGCTGACCCGCATTGAGACCGCCGGGGTCTCCGGTATCAGCGGCGTGCCGTGGGATGCGGTCGAACTGCCAAGTCAGTTTATGGAAAACTGGTGCTGGGAGCCAGAAGCGCTGGCGTTTATCTCCGGCCACTATGAGACCGGCGAACCGCTGCCGAAGGAACTGCTGGATAAAATGCTGGCGGCGAAAAACTATCAGGCGGCGCTGTTTATTCTGCGTCAGCTGGAGTTCGGTCTGTTTGATTTCCGTCTGCATGCGGAATTTAACCCGCAGCAAGGAGCGAAAATTCTTGATACGCTCTTTGAAATTAAAAAACAGGTCGCCGTGGTGCCGTCACCGACATGGGGCCGTTTCCCACATGCGTTCAGCCATATCTTTGCTGGCGGCTATGCGGCAGGCTACTACAGCTATCTGTGGGCCGACGTACTGGCGGCGGACGCTTATTCTCGCTTTGAGGAGGAAGGCATTTTCAACCGTGAGACCGGTCAGTCGTTCCTTGATAACATCCTGACTCGCGGTGGTTCTGAAGAGCCGATGGAACTCTTTAAACGCTTCCGTGGCCGTGAACCACAGCTGGACGCGATGCTGGAGCATTACGGGATTAAAGGCTGATTTTACGTGCAAATCTGCTTAATGGATGAAACGGGCGCCACAGACGGCGCCTTATCTGTTCTGGCTGCCCGCTGGGGACTGGAGCATGACGAAGACAACCCGATGGCGCTGGTATTGACGCCGCAACATCTGGAGCTGCGCAAGCGCGACGAACCGAAGCTCGGCGGCATTTTTGTCGATTTTGTCGGCGGCGCGATGGCGCACCGGCGCAAGTTCGGCGGCGGGCGCGGCGAAGCGGTGGCGAAAGCCGTCGGTATCAAAGGCGATTACCTGCCGGATGTGGTTGATGCCACGGCCGGACTGGGGCGCGATGCGTTTGTGCTGGCGTCCGTCGGTTGCCGCGTGCGGATGCTGGAGCGTAATCCGGTGGTCGCCGCGTTGCTCGACGACGGCCTGACGCGCGGCTACGCCGATGCGGACATTGGCGGCTGGCTTCAGGAGCGTTTGCAGTTGATTCATGCTTCCAGCCTGACGGCGTTAACCGATATCACGCCGCGCCCGCAGGTGGTCTACCTCGATCCGATGTTTCCTCACCGGCAGAAAAGCGCGCTGGTGAAGAAAGAGATGCGGGTGTTTCAGTCGCTGGTGGGGCCGGATCTCGACGCCGACGGACTGCTGGAACCGGCGCGTCAGTTGGCGACCAAACGCGTGGTGGTCAAACGTCCCGATTATGCGCCGCCGCTGGCGGATGTCGCGACGCCCAACGCCATCGTCACCAAAGAGCATCGGTTTGATATTTATGCCGGAACCCCTCTGACGGAGTAACGGATTGCCCGATGGCGCTACGCTTATCGGGCCTACGATTCTCAATTATTTGTAGGCCGGATAAGGCGTAAGCCGCATCCGGCACTGAGTATTACTGTTCGGTACCTTGCGTATTAATCATTCGGTTTAACCACGGCACCATAATGGCCATCACCACGGTGACCGCCAGCGTTACCAGACCAATTTTGCTAAAGACGCCGGTATAAATGGGCAGCGTCTGTAACGGATCGGTGATGTTTTCCGGTACGGCAGTGAAGGTCGCCACATAACCGCCGAGCAGGAAGGCGGCGGCCTGGGTCAGGAACCACATTCCCAGAATAAAGCCCATCAGATGCTGCGGCACCAGAGCGGCGACCATTGCCAGCCCCAGCGCGCTAATCAGCAACTCGCCCAGACTCTGGAACAGATACACTAGCACGATAAACCACGGCGACGTCAATCCTTGCGCATCGGCAAACCACATCCCGGCGGCGGCGGTCAGAAAACCCAGCGCGCAGAGGAACATGCCGAGCGTAAACTTCATCGGCATAGTCAGATCTTTGCCTTTGCTACCCAGTCGGGTGTAAATCGCTGCCAGTACCGGACTGGCGACGACCACCCAGAATGGGTTCAGCGCCTGAAAACTCACCGGGTTAATGGCGAATCCAAGAATTTCATGATGCACGTTATTAATCGCAAAGAAGTTCAGTGAGGTAGGCATCTGCGCATACAGAATGTAAAACAGCACGGCTTCAATCATCAGAATAAACGCCACGAACATTTTATTGCGGCCGGTTTTATCCAGACGAAACGCTTCGCGAAAGAAGAAAATAGTGACGACGATAGAAAGGACGATGAGCACCAGATTGGCAATCTTAACGTTGTGCATCAGCCAGGCGCAGAGGAAAATCATGACGACGGTGCCGAGTAGTACCAGCAGCAAATTGCGAAAACGTAGCGGTTTATGATCCGGTTCAGAACCGATATTTTTCACCATGCCACGGCAGGCGAAGTACACCAGAAGCGCAACAATTAAACCAGCGCCGCACAGATTATAGGTCACCGCATAGCCAAATTTATCGGCAATCACCGGCGCCAGCGATAGCGATAACAAAGAACCGATGTTAATCGACATATAAAACAGGGTGAAAGCGCCATCCAGCCGGGGATCTTTAGGCTGATAGCATTTAGAGAGCAGGCTGGCGGGATTGGCTTTAAATAACCCGTTGCCCACGGCAATCGTACCCAGTGCGATAAAAATCAGATCGGGATTTAATAGCGACATACCAGTCATAAAATAGCCAATCGCCAGCACAATCGCGCCCAGGACCAGGGTGCGTTTAGTCCCTAACAGATGGTCGCCAACATAGCCGCCGATGGAGATCAGGCCATAAACCAGCGCCGCAAAAGCGCCAAAAGTAATAAAGGCCTGTTCCTGAGAAAAACCCAATTGTTTAACGAAAAAGACCGCCAGGATGCCCTGGACGCCGTAATAGCTAAATCGTTCCCATAATTCTACAAAAAAGATCATGAAGAATGGACGAGGTTGCTGCAGCAAGCCCGTAGGTGCAGTTGTATTCATATTCCTTCGCCTTTTAATGCCATCCCGAAACGTATGAACGCGTATATCAAAACGCGCCGAAAAGTCTTACCCTGATATAGACTGCGGTTATTAGCCTGATCAATAGGTTATTATACAAATGATACGCAAACTAATTAGTGGATCACACTAATTATGTTTGGTGTGATGGAATGATGTACTGAGTACTGCGAAGAAGGGGGGATAAACAAAACGCCCACATAAGCGGGCGTTGTTGTTGATAGCCGGAGTTTGCCTGATGGTTCAGGCCAACCTGATTGACTATAGACCAGATGCGGTCTTAGCCGCCAGCCGGCACGGTAAGTATTACTCTTCTTCGTCGCGCAGCGGAACAATCAGCATGTCAACGTGAACGGTGTTGATCAGCTGGCGCGCAGAAGACATCAGTTTGCTCCAGAAGTCCTGGTGATGACCGCAAACGACCAGATCCATATCGTATTTCTTGATGGCGTCAACCAGCACCTGGCCCAAATCGCCGCTACCGCTCAGGGTTTCAGTGATAGGGTAGCCAGCGTTGGTAGACAGCTCGGTCAGCGCGTGGTGGGTTTCTTTGGAGATACGTTTCTGCATATCGCCCAGATTGACGTCAATCAGACCGGTGTACAGGTCTGAATAGTTCACATCAACGTGGATGAGGGAGATTTTCGCGTTGTAGGGGCGCGCCATAGAGACCGCTTTTTCAACCAGAACTTTACTTTCCGGGGAGAGATCAACTGCGATAAGAATGTGTTTATAAGCCATAGTGTTACTCCTTCCATAAGTTGTCGATGACCATTGAGCTACTGGCGTTTCTTATGCCGCCGCGTCACCCGCGTCCTGCGAACTCTATGCGCGGGGCTAGCTCAGCCGTTTACCATAACTATCCTTACATTATAGCGACCAGGATAATCCGTCAATCTGCCTTGCTTGCCAGTTAGTTAAACAAAATTTTCAGGGAATTGCATTGATAGTGATTAACCTTCTGGTAAAAAAATTAACTGATCTCCTACAATGTGTATAAGAGCCGTTCGAATGCGGAGCGCTAATATGGACGGCTTTCGTAGTACTCTTTCACTGATTGTCTGGCAGGGTATCGGGGAGCGGTAGTCCCGGAGAGGAACTCCGTGGGCGGGTCGCCGGGGAGGAGATATGATAAGCACCGTCTCACTATTCTGGGCTTTATGTGTCGTTTGCATTGTTAATATGGCGCGCTATTTCTCATCGCTACGCGCACTGTTAGTGGTACTTCGTGGTTGCGATCCTTTGCTCTATCAATATGTCGATGGCGGCGGCTTCTTTACCACGCATGGTCAGCCCAACAAACAGGTGCGCTTGGTATGGTATATCTACGCTCAGCGCTATCGCGATCATCATGATGAAGAATTTATTCGCCGTTGTGAACGCGTGCGCCGCCAGTTTCTGCTGACCAGCGCGTTATGCGGTTTGGTGGTGGTGAGCTTGATTGCGCTCATGATTTGGCACTGAATAAAAAAAGCGGGCCAGTTTCCTGACCCGCTCGTATTAGATAAGCCTCCGGATGACGCCGCTTGTAGCGGCCTGTCAGGCCTGTGTCGTTTCATCCTGACAGGCCGGATTAGCGACAGCGCTATCCGGCCCATTTGGCTTAAATAATCTTCAGGGAAAGCCAGTACAGCACGCCGGAAAGAATAATCGCCGCCGGTAACGTAAATACCCAGGCCATCAGAATGCTGGTCACGGTTTTACGCTGTAACCCGCCGCCATCAACGACCATGGTTCCCGCCACTGAAGAGGAGAGTACGTGAGTGGTAGAAACTGGCATACCGGTGTAGCTGGCAAGACCGATAGAGACTGCCGCCGTCATCTGCGCCGACATTCCCTGCGCATACGTCATGCCTTTTTTACCAATTTTCTCGCCGATAGTGGTCGCCACGCGACGCCAGCCGATCATCGTACCAATACCCAGCGCCAACGCCACTGCCATAATGATCCACACCGGCGCATACTCAATGGTGCTTAACATATCGGTCTTCAGCTTTTTCAGCAGGCGCTGGTCATCGCTGCTTACGCCAGGCAATTTCACGACTTTGTCGGTCGTGTCGGAAATGCACAGCATAATGCGACGCAACTGACTACGCTGTTCAACGCTTAACTTGTCGTAGCTTTCCACGTTTGCCAGCATCCCTTTCGCACGGTTAAGCGCGTTAATGGTGTTAGCCGGATGGCAGTGGAATTCAGTCGGTTCAGTCGCGCCCGGTTCCGGAGAGGGAATCAGTTGGTCAACGCCGGTGACGGCTTTCAGCAGGTCAGGACGCTGCTCAAAGTACGTTTCGACATTGTTGATAGCATCGCGCGTACGGGTGATTTCGTAGCTGGAGGCATTCATATTGACCACGAAACCCGCAGGCGCGACGCCAATCAGCACCAGCATGACCAGGCCAATGCCTTTCTGACCATCGTTCGCGCCATGCGAAAACGCCACGCCGATAGCTGAGAGGATCAGCGCGATACGCGTCCAGAATGGCGGCTTTTTCTTGCCGTCTTTCTTTTCACGTTCGGCTGGCGTCAGGTGGATACGGGCGCGTTTCTTAGTACCGCTCCAGTAGCGGCGCAGCAAGAAAATCAGACCGCCGGCGAATACCAGACCGACAATAGGGGAGATAATGAGTGAACCGAAAATATTGATAACTTTCGGGATGTTAAGCGCATCCACCACTGACGTGCCGGTCATCATCGCATTGGTTAAACCGATGCCGATAATGGCGCCAATCAGCGTGTGGGAACTGGACGCCGGCAACCCGAAATACCAGGTACCGAGGTTCCAGATAATCGCCGCCAGCAACATGGAAAAGACCATAGCGAGGCCGTGCGCGGAACCCATGTTGAGCAGGAGATCCGTCGGTAGCATATGCACAATGGCATACGCCACGCTGAGACCCCCCAGCAAAACGCCAAAAAAGTTAAACACTGCCGCCATGACAACCGCCAGCTGCGAACGCATCGCACGGGTGTAAATCACGGTTGCGACTGCATTGGCTGTATCATGGAAACCGTTAATCGCTTCGTAGAACAGCACAAAAGCCAGAGCAAGCAATAATAAAAGCCCGGTATGTAAATCCAGGCCAGCAAACAAATGTAGCATAGGACGTTACGCCATTTTGAGGACATGAACGCGGCGCATTATCAGTGACTTTGGCGGCGCGGGCAAAGTGAAATATAGACTTTTTTTGATGTACTTCGTGCTTTGTTTGATATCACTAAAGAATTATCTTATATATTTCAGATAAATACCATTTTCAGGCGCTTTTCGCGCTGGTGCGACCACTGAGGAAACTTTACAATTCTCGCCCGAATTTGAGAGAGGAAGGCGACGTGGAAAGGTTTGATGCTGTTATTATAGGCGCTGGCGCAGCGGGCATGTTTTGCGCCGCACAGGCAGGACAAGCGGGTAGCCGCGTGCTGCTCATCGATAATGGCAAGAAGCCAGGACGTAAAATCCTCATGTCCGGCGGTGGGCGCTGCAACTTTACTAATCTTTATGTTGAGCCTGCTGCGTATTTGAGCCAGAACCCCCATTTTTGCAAATCAGCATTAGCCCGCTATACCCAGTGGGACTTTATCGATCTGGTCGGCAGGTATGGGATAGCCTGGCATGAGAAAACGCTGGGACAGCTTTTTTGCGATGATTCCGCCCAACGCATTGTCGATATGCTGGTTGCCGAGTGCGACAAAGGTGGCGTAACGATGCGCCTGCGTAGCGAGGTATTGAGCGTCGAGCGTGATGAGTCGGGTTTCGTACTGGCGTTGAACGGCGAGACGGTGACTACGCAAAAGCTGGTGATTGCCAGCGGCGGCCTGTCGATGCCGGGGCTTGGCGCATCGCCGTTTGGCTATAAAATCGCCGAACAGTTTGGTCTCAAGGTGTTGCCGACGCGCGCCGGGCTGGTGCCCTTTACGCTACATAAGCCGCTGTTAGAACAGCTCCAGACGCTGTCTGGCGTCTCTGTGCCCTGCGTGATTACCGCCCGCAATGGCACGGTATTTCGGGAAAACCTACTTTTTACCCATCGTGGGCTGTCCGGCCCCGCCGTTTTACAGATTTCCAGCTACTGGCAACCGGGCGAGTTAGTGAGCATTAACTTATTGCCGGATCTCTCGCTGGAAGACGTTCTCAATGAACAGCGTAACGCGCACCCGAACCAGAGTCTGAAGAACACGCTGGCGATGCATCTGCCGAAACGGCTGGTGGAGTGTTTACAACAGTTGGGGCTCATCCCGGATGTATCGCTCAGGCAGTTGAACGTTCGTGACCAGCAGACGTTGGTTGACACGCTGACGGCCTGGCAAGTACAGCCTAACGGTACCGAAGGCTATCGGACAGCGGAAGTGACGCTGGGCGGCGTGGATACAAACGAACTATCATCGCGGACTATGGAGGCGCGCCGCGTGCCGGGTCTCTATTTTATCGGCGAAGTGATGGACGTCACCGGCTGGTTGGGCGGCTATAACTTCCAGTGGGCCTGGTCGAGCGCCTGGGCCTGCGCGCAGGATTTGATTGCGTTAAAAATTAACTAATTGATATTATGTGTTTTTCGGTCTCATTTGACTGATCGCCGTATATCTTGGCCTATAGCATCTTTTAGTCAGAAGTATTCTGGATAAGGGGCACTCATTTTGCATGGCATGACCACCGATTTCGTTTTAACAATGGGGAATGCGGACGGTAGTTTTCGCTATAAGGTCGTGGCAGTAAAACCAGATAAATTGGTTTCAGCTCGGGAGCCTGAATAACTTTAGATTGAACATCTGTTCTGGATGTTACTTTGGGTTGATTTCCCGATTTGCGTTGACTCAAAACAGAATCAAGTTTAGAGATAAAAATGTGTTAGACGATATCTATAATCAGAATGAAACATGTTTAACCATTTTCATTATGAATGCATTAATCTCAGCTGGGTTTTGAAGCAGACCGCATTCAGGTCGGATACTGGCCAACAACACCAGATACAGAATAAGGCCCCTGACAGGGCCTTCTGGTAGTATGTAGTCGATATTTACACTGTTTACAACGGGGAGTCATACTTTCTTATTAATCCTGTAAAGCAAACCACTGCACAGTGCGCCAGCAAAAAGAACAACTGCAATAGTGGCAAACATCAGCGTATATGCAAATTCTTTATACGTATCAAGAAGGTATCCGAAGATAAGATGGACATAAGCTTCCGGGCTGAATCCGATGCAGATTAATATCCCCATTGCGGTCCCGGTAAACACTTTCGGTATGCGAATTTCATTTACCTGCGCATACATTATACCGCGCATGCCAAACGTAAGCGCTCCCAGTAATAAAACCAGAGTAATAAGCAGGATCAGAAATCGTGAGTCATGAGGAATAAATATAAAAGATGCAGTTATCAATGCACCGAGAATAAAGAAGCTGGCCATAACTTTCAGGGAAGAACCAATCTTATCTGCAAGTAGGCCAGCAAAAGGCGAAATAATAAAAGCGAGAAAATATGCCCTAATCATCCCGATAACGGCAGTTTGGTCGGGAGTCATTCCATAGGCATCGGAGAGGTATGGTACCAGATAAGCTCCGCCCTGGTAAACAAAAATAACACAGCTGATAATGAATGCTGCCAGCCAAAGTTTTACACTTTTGAGTAGTGAAATAAGATCCGACATTTTTTTAGGTGCCGCATTTTCAATAGCACTAACACCTTTCGGAAATAAATAATAAGAGGTGAATCCCAGAATAATATAAATGGCTGCGTCAAATCGTAAAATAAAACCAATGCTGACAGCACTGGAGCCATGCAGACCAACAATAGCCACGGCACATAACGTCAGAACAGTGCCGGCAATTCCACGACCGGACTCCAGAAATCCAAAATACCGCCCCTGCTCATTGTCTGATGCAAGGAGTCTGGCAATTTTTGTCATGGAAACCAGGAACAGTCCATTACCGACTAAGGACATAAATCCGACGATAATAAACATGGCCTGATAGGAAGGCCGGAAGGACTGCCAGATGGCAAGGGCCGCCATTGTGAGATAGGCAATGGTAAGAATGCTTTTAGGATTTTTGAAACGGTCAACGATGATGCCTGAAACAGCACCTGATATAATGCCTACAAACCCGAGCCAGCTCATTAACATGCCCGATTGTGTATTTGTCAGTGAAAAGTATTCATTCCACGGATAGTAGAATACTTCACGCAAATACATAGCCTTGAATATTGTTCCCCCACCGACTGCCAGAAGAATAAAAAAATCAGGTTATGCCTTTTAATCGATTTGTCTTCTGCATGTTCCATATGTCCGCCTGTATAACTAGACGTTATTGTAGATTGATCCGTTAGTGTCTTGTGTTATTTTAATTTTTGTATGTATTTATAAACAGTGGGTTCAGATATGTTAAGTTTTTTGGCTACTTTCGTTACTGCCCCTTTAAGCAGAAATACGCCTTCATCATTTAGTAATGAAATAATATGGCTTTTATTTTCAGCATTCAGTGACTCTGGATTAATATTTTCAATATTGATTACATTATTAATTTTGAGATCAACCATTTCAGGAATGGTCAGTCCAATATGTTCATCAAGCTGAGTGCCGTTATTATTGTCAGTCTGCCCGACAAAAATGCTTAAAAAATGACTAAGTTTATCATTCAGGGCAATTAAATCTTCGACGACGGTATTCAGACATAGTGCACCAACAATTTCTCCCTGCTTATTCCGGATAAAAAAAGTGGCACACTTAAGCCGTCTGCCATCGCGTGTCTTGCTGAGATAATTACACTGGTAATGTACCTCACTGTCATTGTTCTTCATGGCACGGACTACCAGATCGGTGATGGGATCTCCGACAGAGCGACCGCTGATATGTCCATTTCTGATTTTATGTATAGAAGACTCAAGATCAGAAAGATTGTGCAGAACAACTTCCGTGTTTTCGCCAAAATAATCGGCCAGGAAATCGATCAAAAATTCATAGGGTTCAAGACAAGTGTTTTTCATGGTTAATCTGGTTGCCACCTCAGTGGCAACCACCTTTGTTATTGACGAAATGCCACAGCTTCAATCTCAACTCTGGCACCCATAGGAAGTGTTTTTACAGCAAAACAGCTGCGTGCCGGCGGATTTATCTTAAAAAAGCTGGCATAGACATCGTTGAACGCAGCAAAATCAGCCATATCACTCAAGAAACAGGTCGTTTTCAGTACCGTATCAGTATCACCGCCTGCCATCTTAACTACAGCCAGAAGATTAAGCAGTGACTGACGGGTCTGTTCCTGAATATCATCAGTTTCAATTTTGCCACTGTCAGCGTTAATGGGCAATTGTCCGGAGGTAAAAATTAAATTACCCATCGCATTGCCCTGACTGTATGAGCCAATTGCTGCCGGTGCTGTTTCTGTAAAAATAATCTCTTTCACTTCTGTTCCTTAAAAATACTTACTGAATGCCTTTTCCAGACGACTCAGTGCTTCATCAATACGTGACTCCGGAACACCACAGTTAATTCGGGCAAATCCGGTACCGGCAACACCAAACTGATCTCCCCGGTTAAATCCGAGTCCCGCATCCTGCACTAAAAATTCCTGAATGCGATCACCTGACCAGCCCGTATCATTAAAGTCGGCCCATACAAGATAAGTGGCTTCCGGCAGATTGGCTTTTACCGGATATGGCATGTTATTGAGCCCGTTAACCAGTTTAATCTGCATTTTACGGATATGATTCACCACCTCTTCACGATAGTCATGGTAATATTTATATCCGGCATAGGCGGCTTCATGCGCGAACGCAGTGGGCTGAAAATGTAATTCTTTCAGGACAACTGCCATCTGTTTTTTAAATACAGGATCGGCCGTGAAGACATAGGAACTAAAAATACCGCCAATGTTAAACAGCTTCCCTCCGGATAAAAAAACGATAATGCCATTTAAATTTTCCGCAGCTTTCATGACCGGCGTATAGCATTTTTCGTCATAGACAAAATCTGCATGAATTTCGTCAGAAATCAGGATTGTTCCTGTTTTCTGGGCAATTGCGGCGACTTTCCTGACTTCCTCTTCAGTCCAGCAACGACCTACCGGATTATGAGGGTTACAGAAAATCAGAATCTTATTCTCCGGGCGTGAACAGGTATCTTCCAGCTTTTCAAAATCAATAGTGTAATGATTGTTTTCATCACGCAGCAGATCACACTCAGTTACAGCACGGTGGTTTTCACGGATGGTTCTGGCAAAAGAATGATAGACCGGTGTCATAACCACAACGGATTCATTACACTGTGTCATTCCCCTGATAAAAGCGCCCATCGTCATCAGTAAAGGCGGTGTTTCAATAATATCAGCCGTATCCGGCCGCCAGTCATAATATCGATCATACCAGGATGCCAGCACATCCTTAAAATCATCATGATAGGCCGGATATCCGAATTCTCTGCGGTTACAGACTTCAATCAGTGCCTGACGAACCTCCACGGGAGAAACTAAATCGGTATCTGCAACAGACATAGGTATTACTGGAAATCCATTAATGACACTGTCATATTCCCATTTTTCTGATGCTATTCTCTGATAGATTTCATTAAAATCGTATTTCATTTTATTTTCCTTAATTTATTCAGCCGCAGTCCGGAAAGTATCTGCCGGTTTACCATCCATTTTCTTAAATGCCGTTTTGGCATTGCGGAGAAGTAAAAGTGAAGTGAATACAGCGAGAGCAAACATGGCACCCATGAAGATAAACATGTAGGTGTAACCCTGTACTTTATATGCATCAAGCCAGTACCCGAATAACGCATGGATAAACATTTCCGGAGAGAATCCCACAGTGGCCATGATCCCCATAACGGTACCGGTCAGACGAACAGGAACCTTCATTTCCTCAATTTGCGCATACATGATCCCGCGCAGAGCAAAGTTAATGGAGCCTACAATCATCAGGGTGCCGATCAGGACCCATACCATAGCCGGATCCTGTGGGATCACCAGGAACATGGCGACACCAATCACCCCGGCAATAAACAGCCAATTCATCACCTTAATCGCTGAGCCGACTTTGTCTGCGAGCAGACCCACAACCGGTGCAATCAGGATAGCGAGGACATAAGCACGGATCATACCGATAATTCCGGCATGTTCGGCGGTCATTCCGTAGACATCAGACAGATAAGGAACCAGATATGAGGACCCCTGATAGAAGGAGATGGTTGCAAAGATGGAGAAAGCTGCAAACCAGACTTCCTTAACCTTCATGACAGCCAGAATATCGTGTACAGATATTTTTTCCTTGGCCTTTTCTTCTCCGGAAGCAGAATTATGGTTATCACGGGGCATGGCGAACCACATCAGAACACCCAGCGCTAGGTAGAGAAAGCCGTATGCATGTAGCACACTGCCAATCCCTTCCACTTCGGTTGCAGACATGGCGAACCATGCTACGGCAACGGCAGAGATGGCTGACCCAGCGATACCACGTCCGGACTCCAGGAAACCAAACAGCTTCCCCTGGTCACTGGCATTACCAATCAGGCGGGTTGCGCGCACCATCGATACTAGGAAAAGACCATTTGCGAGGAAAGATAGTATGCCGATGATGACATACTGCGTAGCCAGACCCGGTGCTGTTGACTGCCATAATGTGGTTACGCCCACAGCCAGAAAGGTAAAAGAAATAATCAGTCGGGTATTGTTCACCTTATCGATAATCACCCCAGCAATTGAAGATGAAACAATCCCCACAAACCCCAGCCAACTCATCAGCAGGCCTGAATCCGTGTTATTCACTCCCATGAATTCATTCCAGGGGTAATAAAATACTTCCCTGAGGTACATCGATTTAAAAATGGTCCCTCCTCCGATTGCCAGAAGAATGACCATCAACCATTTTTGAAAATTGGATGTTTTCATAAACCTTCGCCTGTCCATAAATAAGAAACAAGTGTTCATGTGAGAATATAATTTTTTATACACATGAATATTATGAAGCACTTCACAGAGTGGGCAAAAAAGATAAAAAATTATCTCTTCTAATTTAATATCATTAAAATCATGTAGTTATATGTATAATAAATTATACATATGTGTGGGGCATTAATTATTTACGGTTGTAATTTTATAAAAATTATAAATTTTTATATTTCAGGACGTAACTGTCTGACAACATATATGCTGAATAGGGCGGAGAATAGGGGCAGGAAAGTGGATAAAATATTATCGTGTTTTACCTCCGGCAGGAGCGTTTCCTTATTAGAAGTACGAATATTTGATGCCGTGGGCTGTATCCATGTTTTTTAGCCGGGCCCGGCGACTTGAGCAGGGGTAATCACGCATGCTTTCGTTACCAGCCCCTTCGGTAAATAGATTGACGGGCACGATTTTTTGTCTGCAACATCTGTGCTACAACCGAATAGACATATTGAATCCAGGTGTTAGTATTCAATAGACAGCAGTTATGAGTATGCGTGTTTCATTTCCGGCCAGGAACGCTGATGATGACAACATTACTACCCGGTTTCACAGCATTTTCGTCATTCACTTCCTTCGCGGCGCGCGTTGCCTTAACGCTCGCTCAATGGCCATTGTTTTTCATTCCTTCTTATCCCGGATGGAAACCCCCGCTGAGCGCACGCCCGGCGGACTTTGTGACACGCATGGTTAGGCAACAGGGATTACGGCGGGTCGATTATGGACAAAATGAAGCGTCATCTGGTGTGGTGGGGAGCGGGGATTCTTGTGGCGGTGGCCGCGATCGCCTGGTGGATGCTGCGCCCTGCGGGAATACCGGAGGGGTTTGCCGCCAGCAATGGCAGAATTGAAGCCACCGAAGTGGATATTGCCACTAAGATTGCCGGGCGTATTGATACCATCCTCGTTTCGGAAGGGCAGTTCGTTCGTCAGGGCGAGGTGCTGGCGAAAATGGATACCCGCGTATTGCAGGAGCAGCGGCTGGAGGCGATTGCGCAGATTAAAGAGGCCGAGAGCGCAGTTGCCGCCGCCCGTGCCTTGCTGGAGCAACGCCAGAGTGAAATGCGCGCCGCGCAGTCGGTCGTCAAACAGCGGGAAGCTGAGCTGGACTCCGTCTCTAAACGTCACGTGCGTTCTCGTTCGCTGTCGCAGCGTGGCGCGGTATCTGTACAACAGTTAGATGACGATCGCGCGGCGGCGGAAAGCGCGCGCGCCGCCCTGGAGACCGCCAAAGCGCAGGTATCTGCGGCAAAAGCGGCGATTGAGGCGGCGCGTACCAGTATTATCCAGGCGCAAACGCGCGTGGAAGCGGCGCAGGCGACCGAGCGGCGTATTGTCGCCGACATCGACGACAGCGAATTAAAAGCGCCGCGCGATGGACGTGTGCAGTACCGCGTTGCGGAGCCGGGCGAAGTGTTATCGGCTGGCGGCCGGGTGTTGAACATGGTCGATCTCAGCGATGTTTATATGACATTTTTCCTGCCGACCGAACAGGCGGGGTTGTTGAAGATCGGCGGCGACGCGCGACTGGTGCTGGACGCCGCGCCGGATCTGCGTATTCCGGCGACCATCAGTTTTGTCGCCAGCGTGGCGCAGTTCACACCCAAAACCGTGGAAACCCACGATGAACGGCTGAAGCTGATGTTCCGCGTCAAAGCGCGTATTCCGCCAGAGCTGCTGCGACAGCATCTGGAATATGTCAAAACCGGTTTGCCGGGAATGGCCTGGGTTCGTCTGGATGAGCGCGTGCCCTGGCCTGACGATCTGAACGTGAGGTTGTCGCAATGACGTCGCTGACGCTGGTGCCTGTTCCTCCCGTGGCGCAGCTTGAGGGGGTGAGCCAGCATTACGGAAAAACGGTCGCGCTGAACAATATCACGCTGGACATTCCCGCCCGTAGTATGGTCGGGCTGATTGGTCCGGACGGGGTGGGTAAGTCGAGCCTGCTGTCGCTGATTTCTGGCGCGCGGGTGATTGAGCAAGGGAACGTTATCGTCCTGGGCGGCGATATGCGCGATGCGAAACATCGCCGCGACGTCTGTCCGCGCATCGCCTGGATGCCGCAGGGGCTGGGGAAAAACCTTTATCACACGCTATCGGTTTATGAGAACGTCGATTTTTTCGCTCGTCTCTTTGGTCATGACAAAGCTGAACGCGAAGCGCGTATTACCGAGCTGCTGAACAGCACCGGCCTGGCGCCGTTTCGTGATCGTCCTGCCGGGAAGCTGTCCGGTGGGATGAAACAAAAGCTGGGGCTGTGCTGTGCGCTGATTCATGACCCGGAATTACTGATTCTTGATGAGCCTACCACCGGCGTGGACTCGCTCTCCCGCGCTCAGTTCTGGGACTTAATCGACAGTATCCGCCAACGGCAGACCAATATGAGCGTGTTGGTCGCAACGGCCTATATGGAAGAGGCGGAGCGTTTTGACTGGCTGGTGGCGATGAATGCGGGCGAGATACTGGCAACCGGCAGCGCGCAGCAACTGCGGGCAAAAACCCATAGCGCGACGCTGGAGCAGGCGTTTATCGCCCTGTTGCCAGAAGCGCAGCGCCAGGCGCATAAGCCAGTGGTGATCCCGCCGTATCACGCTGAGCAGGAAGAGATTGCCATTGAGGCGAAAGATCTGACCATGCGCTTCGGTAAGTTCGTCGCGGTTGACCATGTTAATTTCCGCATTCCGCGCGGCGAGATTTTTGGCTTCCTCGGTTCAAACGGCTGCGGCAAATCGACCACCATGAAAATGCTGACCGGTCTGCTTCCCGCCAGCGAAGGCCAAGCCTGGCTATTTGGCCAGCCGGTAGACCCGAACGACATCGATACCCGTCGCCGGGTCGGGTATATGTCGCAGGCTTTTTCGCTCTATAACGAACTCACCGTGCGGCAGAATCTGGAACTTCATGCCCGCCTGTTTCATATTCCGCCAGCGGAGATCCCGGCGCGCGTTGCGCAGATGATCGAACGCTTTATGCTAACGGAGGTGGAAGATACGCTCCCCGCTTCGTTGCCGCTCGGTATCCGCCAGCGTTTATCGTTGGCGGTAGCGGTGATCCATCGCCCGGAAATGCTGATTCTTGATGAGCCAACGTCCGGCGTTGATCCGGTCGCCAGGGATATGTTCTGGCAGCTTATGGTCGATCTTTCGCGTCAGGATAAAGTGACGATTTTTATCTCGACCCATTTTATGAACGAAGCGGAACGTTGCGACCGAATGTCATTGATGCACGCCGGTAAAGTGCTCGCCAGCGGTACGCCGCAGGAATTGGTGCAACAGCGGGGCGCGGCCAATCTGGAAGCGGCGTTTATTTCCTGGCTACAGGAAGCTGCGGGAGCGGCGCCTGAAACCCCAATACCGCCATCCCAGACGCCCGCCGCGTCAGATAAACCGTCGCGGCAGGGATTGAGCTTCCGGCGTTTGTTCAGCTACAGTCGCCGCGAAGCGCTGGAGCTACGCCGCGATCCGGTACGCTCGACGCTGGCGCTGCTGGGAACGGTAATTCTGATGCTGATTATGGGCTATGGCATCAGTATGGACGTGGAGAACCTGCGTTTTGCCGTACTCGACCGCGATCAAACCGTCAGCAGCCAGGCATGGTCGCTCAATCTGGCGGGATCGCGCTATTTTATCGAACAGCCGCCGCTCGCCAGCTATGACGAGCTTGACCGGCGGATGCGTTCGGGAGAGTTGGCGGTTGCCATTGAGATCCCGCCTAATTTTGGCCGCGATATTGCTCGCGGTACGCCAGCGCAGATTGGCGTCTGGGTGGATGGCGCCATGCCCAGCCGCGCCGAGACGGTGAAGGGGTACGTTCAGGCGATGCACCAAAGCTGGCTGCAGGAGGCGGCAAGTCGTCAGCCGAACCCGGTTAAACAAACCGGGCTGCTCAACATTGAAACGCGCTATCGCTATAACCCGGATGTGAAAAGTCTGCCCGCTATCGTTCCGGCGGTCATTCCGCTGCTGCTCATGATGATCCCGTCAATGCTTAGCGCCCTGAGCGTGGTGCGGGAGAAAGAGCTGGGGCCGATGATTAATCTGTACGTAACGCCGACGACGCGCAGTGAATTTTTGCTGGGTAAACAACTGCCGTATATCGCGCTGGGTATGCTGAACTTCTTGCTACTGTGCGCGCTGTCGGTCTTTGTGTTCGGCGTGCCGCTGAAAGGCAGCTTTCTCACGCTTACCCTCGCGGCGCTGCTTTACGTCATCATCGCCACCGGTCTGGGGCTGCTGATCTCCACGTTTATGAAGAGCCAAATCGCCGCTATTTTTGGGACGTCGATTATTACCCTCATTCCGGCAACACAATTTTCCGGCATGATCGATCCGGTGGCTTCGCTGGAAGGACCGGGAAGATGGATCGGCGAGATCTACCCGACCAGCCATTTTCTGACGATCGCGCGCGGGACGTTTTCCAAAGCGTTGGATCTGTCCGATCTCTGGTCGTTATTTATGCCGTTACTGATTGCCGTCCCGGTGGTGATGGGTCTGAGCATTCTGCTGCTGAAAAAACAGGAGGGGTAATGCGCGGATTACGTAATATTTATAACCTCGGCGTCAAAGAACTGCGCAGTCTGCTGGGCGACAAAGCGATGCTGGCGCTGATCGTCTTCGCCTTTACGATTTCGGTTTACTCCTCCGCGACCGTCCTGCCCGGTTCGTTGCATCTTGCCCCTATCGCCATCGCCGATATGGATCAGTCACAGTTGTCGAACCGTATTGTGAATAGTTTTTACCGCCCGTGGTTTCTGCCGCCGGAGATGATTACGGCAACGGAAATGGATGCCGGACTGGATGCCGGACGCTATACCTTTGCGGTCAATATTCCGCCGAATTTCCAGCGTGATGTGCTGGCCGGACGTCAGCCTGATATCCAGGTTAACGTCGATGCGACGCGCATGAGCCAGGCGTTTACCGGCAACAGTTATATCCAGAATATTATTAGCGGCGAGGTCAACAGCTTTGTGGCGCGCGCGGGGAGATAGCGTTCAGCCGGTGTCGCTGGAAATTCGGATGCGCTTTAACCCGAATCTGGACCCGGCGTGGTTTGGCGGCGTGATGGCGATTATCAACAACATTACCATGCTGGCGATAGTGCTGACCGGATCGGCGCTGATCCGCGAGCGAGAACATGGCACGGTAGAGCATCTGTTAGTGATGCCGGTCACGCCCTTTGAGATCATGATGGCAAAAGTGTGGTCGATGGGGCTGGTCGTGCTGGTGGTTTCCGGTTTGTCTTTGATGCTGATGGTGAAAGGCGTACTTGGCGTACCGATTGAAGGATCGATCCCATTGTTTATGTTGGGCGTGGCGCTGAGCCTGTTCGCCACCACTTCAATTGGGATTTTTATGGGCACCATCGCCCGTTCGATGCCGCAGCTGGGGTTATTAATGATTCTGGTGCTGTTGCCGCTACAAATGCTCTCCGGCGGTTCCACGCCGCGCGAAAGTATGCCGCAGGCGGTGCAGGATATTATGCTGACCATGCCAACGACGCATTTTGTCAGCCTTGCCCAGGCTATTCTTTATCGCGGCGCAGGTTTAAGTATTGTCTGGCCGCAGTTCCTGACCCTGCTGGCGATAGGCGGCGTGTTCTTCCTGATAGCGCTGTTACGCTTCAGAAAAACGATTGGCACGATGGCGCAAACATTATTGCCGGATGGCGGCTGCGCCTCATCCGGCCTACAAACGACGACGTGCGAACGTAGGCCGGGCAAGCGAAGCGCCCCCGGCAAGGCGCTGGGGCGTTAGTCTTCTTTCGGCAAACATTGCAAGTGGCCGTGGCGCACGCCGCGCTGGGCGATAACATCATCGGCAAAATGCTGTACGTCGCCCATATCGCCCTTCAGAACGGCGATCTCCAGACAGTCATCGTGGTTGATATGGACGTGCAGCGTGGCGACGGATAAATCATGATGATGATGCTGGGTGGAGACGATGCGGCTGGCTAAATCCCGTTTCTCATGTTCATAAACATATGAAAGTACCGCGAAACCCTGTGTACCGTGTTCCTGGGTGGCCTCCTGCGCCAGAGCGCCGCGCAGAATATCACGGATCGCTTCGGAGCGATTGTTATAGCCGCGTCGCTGGCTCAGGCTGTCCAGCGTTTCCAGTAAATCGTCATCGAGGGTGATGGTGACACGTTGCATCTGACTTAAACCTTTTGGTATGGCGCGTCGGCGCATGGGAAGCTCCGCATTTTGTAACACACGTCCGCCGCCAGAGGGAAAATTAATGTGTCATAACGCTTTTGTTATCGTCTGCGGCGTCAGCGTAAACGGTGTGGGGGTACAGACTGCCAGACTGAGCGTATCGAGCTGACACTGGCTGACCGACAAGGCAGAGGGCAACGTGCTGTCCACGCTGACGATTTGCCAGGCGCTGCCGCCGCGTTGTTTTACGATGGCTTCTTTACGCGTCCAGATACGCCAGAAGGCCGCCAGTTGTCGCTCCGGACGTTCCGCTTCCATTTCAGCATGTTCGCCGAGGCTGAATACCGCATTTGCCAGCGAACGCCAGTTATCGCGCGGGCGGATCACTTCAATATCGCAGCCGACTTCACCTTCGTCGCTAAGCAACAGAGCAATAGTGTCGCCGCTATGGCTGAGGTTAAACCACAGCGGCGTTCCGGCGGAAAAAGCCGGTTTACCCTGTTCGCCATACACCATCTCCGGTAGCGGCGAGAGCGCACGGGAAAGCAGCACGCGCCCGGCCAGCCAGCTTGCCCGGCGAACGCCCTGCGGCGCCTGAGCGATTAACGCGTCGGGCAATTGACCTGCGCTTAATGTTGACACTTTTCCCAGAACGATCTGGTACATATCAGGACCAACGTTGCCTATGAAGAAGAGGAGATTGTAGCATCTGTCGCCTCATCCCGGTAAACGGCTTTTCGGTCGGCCTGGCCCCAGTAAGATCGCCAGTTTGCTGCCGCCTTTAGTGGTTTCCATCCAGATTTTGCAGACGCTGGTCAAAGGAACGGACAAGAGCATCCCGACCGGGCCTAATAGCCATCCCCAGACCAGTAACGAAAGAAATACCACCAGCGTGGACATCCCCAGACGATGGCCCATCATGCGTGGCTCCATAATGTTGCCAATCACCATATGAACCACCAAAAAGAGCGCGCCGACCAGTACGCATTCGTAAAAGCCGTTAAATAACAACGCCTGAATCATGGGGGGAACGGCGGAAATCACCGAGCCGATATTAGGAACGTAATTGAGCAAAAAGGCCAGTACGCCCCACATTAGCGCAAACTGAATATCCATTAATGCCAGCCCCAGCCAGATAATCGCGCCCGTCCATAGACTGAGCAGCGTTTTCAGCGCCAGATAATGCGAGACGCCTTTCAGGGCGCGGTGCAGGCCGGCAATATGGATTTGTGGATTGTTAAGCGCGAAACGTAATTTATAAGGCACGTGACGCACCTCAAACAGCATAAAAACCACGGTCATCACCAGCAGCACAATGCTTGCCATCGCGCCCGATACGCCGGTCATTAATGTTGTGGTGAAGAGCATGATTTTATCGGAATCCATCCCACGGAGCATACGTTCCGGCGACATATGTAAATTCAGGAAGGGCATTAACTCCTGAAGATGTAAAACCTTACGCGTCAGCTCCTTGCTGTATTTAGGCAGCATAGCGATAAATTCATTAAGCGATGCGGCAAGCACACCCACCAGCGCGGTAAGCACGATCAGCATGACGACCACCACGATAGTAATCGCCAGCGGTCGCTTCACGCCCCGGCGAATAAACCAGGTCACTAATGGATTAAGAACGATGGCGAAAAAGAGCGCCAGTAAGAGTTGTACAATAATATCCGCCGCGGCATGAATCCCGGCGAGAATAATAACCAGGGAGGCCAGTTTCAGCAGAATATGCATACCCGTTTTGTCGGGTTGAGCGGTTGCCATGAAGTTTTCCTTGTTGTGTTTTTTTCTAAGTGTAGCGGCTGCCCTGATACCGATAATCTGAATCTCACTACTGATTTTCACCGCGCGCCATGATAGAAAAGAAAACATGTTGTAAAAATGCGGTGATACTCATGCCCGAACCCGTCGCTGAACCGGCGCTAAACGGATTGCGCCTCAATCTGCGTATTGTCTCCATCGTGATGTTTAACTTTGCCAGCTACCTGACTATCGGCCTGCCGCTCGCCGTCTTGCCCGGCTATGTGCATGATGCGATGGGATTCAGCGCGTTCTGGGCGGGGCTTATTATCAGCCTGCAATACTTCGCCACTCTGTTAAGCCGTCCCCATGCCGGGCGGTATGCGGATGTATTAGGGCCGAAAAAAATCGTTGTCTTTGGCTTATGCGGCTGTTTTTTAAGCGGACTCGGCTACCTGCTGGCGGATATCGCCAGCGCCTGGCCGATGATCAATTTGTTGCTACTGGGGCTGGGTCGCGTGATTTTGGGGATTGGGCAAAGTTTTGCCGGCACCGGTTCGACACTGTGGGGCGTCGGCGTCGTCGGGTCGTTGCATATTGGTCGGGTTATCTCCTGGAACGGTATCGTCACCTACGGCGCAATGGCGATGGGCGCGCCGCTGGGCGTGCTGTGTTATGCCTGGGGCGGGTTACAGGGACTGGCGCTAACGGTGATGGGCGTGGCGCTGTTGGCGGTACTGTTAGCCCTTCCACGTCCGTCGGTGAAGGCGAACAAAGGCAAGCCGCTGCCGTTTCGCGCGGTGCTGGGGCGTGTCTGGCTGTATGGTATGGCGTTGGCGCTGGCCTCGGCAGGGTTTGGCGTCATCGCGACGTTTATTACCTTATTTTATGATGCTAAAGGTTGGGATGGCGCCGCCTTTGCGCTCACGTTATTTAGCGTCGCGTTTGTCGGCACGCGTTTGCTGTTCCCTAACGGTATCAATCGCTTAGGCGGGTTGAATGTCGCCATGATCTGCTTTGGCGTGGAGATTATTGGTCTGTTACTGGTGGGGACGGCAGCCATGCCGTGGATGGCAAAAATCGGCGTTTTACTCACGGGGATGGGGTTTTCGCTGGTCTTTCCGGCGCTGGGTGTGGTGGCCGTCAAAGCCGTGCCGCCGCAGAACCAGGGCGCGGCGCTGGCGACCTATACCGTCTTTATGGATATGTCTTTGGGGGTGACCGGGCCGCTGGCGGGGCTGGTGATGACCTGGGCGGGCGTGCCGGTGATTTATCTGGCGGCGGCCGGGCTGGTAGCGATGGCGCTATTACTGACCTGGCGCTTAAAAAAACGGCCTCCGTCTGCACTGCCGGAGGCCGCATCATCGTCGTGAAGGTTACTTAATAACCAACGTATTGATGATGTTTTCAGCTGTGGTTTGCGCTTTTTGCTGATTGTCCGCAGGCAGCGTGACCTGAATCGTCAGCAATTGGTTATCCACTTTGCCCAGCACGATGGAAGAGTACGCCGTCTGGCCTTTCGCGGAGATAATGCTGTCCAGCTGTTGCAACGTATGGCCTTTGAGCTCAATAGACTTATTGGTGACGACCTGAAGCTGCGGGTCGCGGCTACGCTGTTGCTCAAGCAGGCGGTTCGCCAGCACCGGCAACGCTTCATCGGTATTATCGCCGACGATAACAATCACCGCTTTCTGGCCCGTCGGGTCAGAATAAACGTGCATATTATTCGCCTGGGTGCCCAGCTTACCGCTTTGATCGGTCATATCCGCCGGCAGTGAGAAACTGAGTTTGCCATCCATCAGGCTGATGGGCTGACCGGAGGCCTGGCTTTCTGCGGCGGCGCTTTCTGCCGACGCTTTTGTATCGTTGTTATCACAGGCCG
This sequence comes from Salmonella sp. K21076, assembly GCF_039650795.1. Taxonomy (NCBI): domain Bacteria; kingdom Pseudomonadati; phylum Pseudomonadota; class Gammaproteobacteria; order Enterobacterales; family Enterobacteriaceae; genus Salmonella; species Salmonella sp. K21076. The sequence goes on along the minus strand of NZ_JBCLYA010000047.1, from coordinate 132,150 downwards.
CAAGCCCCATAACCAGCAGGCCAATACCGGCATATTTAACCAAATTGCGCATTGACTTCTTCCTTTCGATAAACGGCCATAACGGCTCATTCGCTCATCTTATCACAACTCGGAAAACGAACCTTTAACTTGCCGGTAATGGGGAAATTTCAGATTTATCTGCCAGCTTTTTCAGCAACATATTCAGTAGAACGCCGTACATCGGCAGGAAGAAAATAATGCTGATGAGCACCTTAAAGCAATAATCCACCAGCGCAATTTCCATCCAGTGCCCGGCCATAAAGGCATCGGGGCTTCGCCAGAACGCAATGAAGAAAAAGGCAAGGGTATCGCTGATATTGCCAAACAGCGTTGAAGCGGTCGGCGCCAGCCACCAGCGACGATTTTGGCGCAGGCGGTTAAACACATGGACATCAAGGATCTGTCCCAGCGCGTAGGCCATAAAGCTGGCGGCGGCGATACGGGCGACGAACAGATTAAAGTTCGCCAACGCGGCGAAACCTTGCCAGGCACCCATATAGAACAGCGATGACACCACATATGACACCAGCAGCGCAGGGATCATGACGGCGAAGATAATGCGGCGCGCCAGCGGTGCGCCAAAAATACGCACGGTAAGATCGGTGGCGAGAAAAATAAAAGGAAAACTAAACGCGCCCCAGGTCGTGTGGAAACCAAAAATAGTGATGGGGAGCTGCACCAGATAGTTACTGGAAATGATCACCAGTAAATGGAATAGCGATAGCCAGAACAACGCTTTTATGCGCTGTGATTGTGTAAACGGAGTCATATTGTGACCTTTTTGTTGGATGGGGTGAGGGAACCCAATAAAGAACCGCCGCATAATACTGTTTTGCGCTGGCATTGCAATGGCTAATTTTCACGCAATCGTTAACCTGCTTGGCTTACTGACGAAGATGGGCGTAAAATATCGCCGTTTTTCTACCATTGAGACGAAGATGAGCGATCTGTTTTCCTCCCCTGACCATACGCTTGACGCCCTGGGGCTGCGTTGCCCTGAACCGGTAATGATGGTGCGCAAAACGGTGCGCAACATGCAAACTGGCGAAACATTGCTGATTATCGCCGACGATCCGGCGACGACGCGTGATATTCCGGGGTTCTGTACCTTTATGGAACACGATTTGCTGGCGCAAGAGACGGAGGGTCTGCCGTACCGCTATTTATTGCGTAAAGCGCATTAACCGCACGGCAGATAGCATTCTGATTAGAAGCTTTCCCAGTTCGCCTGTTCTGCGGCGGGCTGTGGCGTTAAGCCTTTGCTTAACGGCGTCGGCGACGCCTCCCGACGAGGTTGTTTCTGGATGCGGAACGCGGCGACCGCCTGACGAAGCTCGTTAGCCTGATCTTCCAGCGCCGCCGCTGCTGCTGCGGATTCCTCTACCAGCGAGGCGTTTTGCTGCGTCACGCTGTCCATTTCCGATACCGCCTGCGCCACCTGCTCAATGCCTTTGCTTTGCTCATCGGAGGCAGAGGCGATTTCGCCCATAATATCGGTCACGCGGGTCACGGCGTTAACGATCTCTTTCATGGTTTCTCCCGCTTCGCGTACCTGCGTAGAGCCGGTATCAATGCGCGACACGGAGTTTTCAATCAGCACTTTGATCTCTTTGGCGGCCTGCGCGCTACGGCTGGCCAACGTGCGTACCTCTCCGGCCACAACCGCGAATCCTCGCCCCTGTTCGCCGGCGCGGGCGGCTTCTACCGCAGCGTTCAGCGCCAGGATATTAGTCTGGAAGGCGATACCGTCAATCACGCTGGTGATGTCCACGATTTTTTCCGAGCTTTCGGCGATATCGTTCATGGTGCTCACTACGTTATCCACCACGCGTCCTCCTTTACGCGCGGTTTCTGATGCGGTTTTCGCCAGACCCGTCGCCTGTCGTGCGTTATCGGTGTTTTGCCGTACCGTGGCGGTTAACTGTTCCATGCTGGCGGCGGTCTCCTCCAGCGCCGAGGCCTGCTGTTCGGTACGGGAAGAGAGGTCGCTGCTGCCAGCGGAAATTTCGCCTGCGCCAGTATAGATAGAGTCTGCGTTATCGCGCACCGCGCTGACGGTACGGATTAACGACTGCTGCATCGTTTTGAGACCGGCAGCCAGTTGGCCCATTTCACTACGTCCTTCAGCCTCTATCTCATGGGTAAGATCGCCGTCGGCGATCGTTTGAATGTGCGCCATAATCCGTTGCAGCGGGCGGAGTAGAACGCGTTGCAGCCCCAGCCAGATAAACGCCAGCACGATGAGCACGATAAGTAGAATTATCCCCAGCGTCCATTGCATCTGGGTAAAACTGCTCTGATTCTGATCGCTGGCTAATTTTATTAATTGCGCATTTTGAGAGAGCCACTGGTCATATACCTGCTCCATGTCATCCTGCGCTTTTTGCGCGTCAAGGTTGCCATAGGCGGCGTAATTATCGGCTTTAAGATAGTGGATAGACTGCTGCAAAACGTCATACATCTGCTTAAAGCTGGCTTCGGCCTGGGCATCCAACGCCGGATCTTTGCCTGCGATCGCTTCGGAGTTCACGTAGTTGTTGAAATGCTTTTCCGCTTCGTTGAGCGACGCGCCAGCGTTGGTTAACAGCGTGTTCATGGCGTCCAGCGAGGCGGGATCGCGCTGATTTTTTAACATGCGTATCGCCACGCGGTTAATGGTGACGCGGGTTTCAATCAATGTCTGAAAACTGCCGCCCAGTTCCTGTTGTTGGTAACTCAGTGCGCTCGCATTCTGGAAATTCAGCCGATCGCTGCTGACGGCGGAATAAAACAGTATTCCTGTCACCAACAATAAGGCGCTAAATATGCCCAGCGTCGCGATAACGCCGGTGATGACTTTGATATTTTTCATAGTGCCTAACATTCCTTATTTTGTAGACGGTATGATCAATATCGGTTGGATAAAAATTAACCTTACATCAAATCGCGCTATTTCTGATTAATGGTTTGATAAGTAATAGAAAATAAATGATTTTCGCGTGAATAATATGTACAAAGAAAGGAATATCGCGGGATAACCCGGCGACATGCCGCCGGGTGGGAGAAGATTAGTTTTTACGCAGCAAACGTAGCGCGTTGGCGGTCACTAATACCGTGGCTCCCGTATCCGCCAGGATTGCCAGCCATAGCCCGGTAAAACCCAGTAGCGTCGTCACCAGGAAAATGGCTTTCAGCCCCAGCGCAATGGTGATGTTCTGCCGGATATTCGCGTGGGTAGCGCGCGCCAGCGTAATCATCTGCGCTAACCCGCGCAGACGGTTATGAGTAAGGGCGGCGTCAGCCGTTTCCAGCGCGACGTCAGTACCGCTGCCCATCGCAATTCCGATACTGGCGGCTTTCATCGCGGGCGCATCATTAATGCCGTCGCCCACCATCGCCAGCGGCGCTTGTTGGTTAAGGGCGGTGACTGCCCGCACCTTATCTTCCGGCAGTAGTCCGGTTTTAAACGCCAGATCCAGCTCGCCGGCAATCGCTGCCGCCGCCCGTGGGTTATCGCCGGTCAGAATCACGCCGTTAACGCCTAACTGATGCAGTTCGCGGATGGCGTCGCGCGCATCGTCACGCAACGTATCCTGGAGGGCGAGGACGCCAACAACGGTCTCGTTACGTAGCACCAGAACCACCGTCTGCCCGGCGTTTTCCAGTTCGCTAATTTGCCCGGCAAACGCTGCCGCAGGCTGTTTTCCCGCCGCGCAAATCAGAATACGTTCGCCGTTAACCTGCGCTTCAATCCCGGTGCCGGCCAGCGTTCGCTGCGATTCCGCCGTCGGGATCGCCAGATCGCGTGTCTGCGCTTCGCGGACAATAGCCTGCGCCAGCGGGTGCGTAGCGCCTTGTTCTACGGCTGCCGCCAGCGCCAACAGTTCAGCCTCGCTGATACCGCTTGCCGGATGAATCGCCGTCACCCGTGGTTTACCGATGGTCAACGTACCGGTTTTATCAAAGGCAACCTGCGTGATACGGCCCAGTTGCTCCAGCGCTGCTCCGCCTTTAATCAATGCGCCGCGCCGTGCCGCCGCCGCCAGCCCGGAGGTAATGGCCGCGGGCGTGGAGATCACCAGCGCGCACGGGCAACCGATTAATAGCAGCGTCAGCCCTTTATAAATCCACTCCTGCCAGCCGCCATCGAACATCAGCGGCGGAATAAGCGTCACCAGCAGCGCGATGACCATAATGACTGGCGTATAGATGCGGCTGAAACGGTCAATAAACCGCTCAATGGGCGCACGGCGCTCTTCCGCCTCTTCAATCAGCGTCAGGATACGGTCAATCGCGCTGGCGCCAGGTTCAGATAGCACCTCCAGGGTGACGAGACGGTCAACGCTGGTCGCGCCTGCCGGGACTTTGTCGCCCGTTGCGCGCTCCACAGGGATAGACTCGCCGGTGAGCGCGCTTTCATCAAAGCTGGCGAAACCGGAAACCAGTTTACCGTCGGCGGGTAAACGCCCCCCGGCGGCGACTTCGATAATATCGCCCGGTCGCAGGGTATTAATAGCGACCTCTTCCCGCACGCCGTCGCGCAGACGGGTCGCCGTTTCCGGTTTAAGCGCCATTAACGCGCTGACGCCTTTACGGGCGCGGCTGGCGGCCCATCCTTCCAGGCGCTCGCCGATGAGGAACAGCAGCAATACCATTGCTGCCTCCGCCGTCGCGCCTATAAACAGCGCGCCAATGGCGGCGACGCTCATCAGCGTTTCAATAGCGAACCAACTGCCGCTTTTCATCAGCCGCAGCGCCTGGCGGGCAATAGGATACAGACCGACCAGAGTGGTGACGATAAAGGCCAGTTGGCCGAACGGGTGGTTAAATTGCTCCAGCCCCCAGCTTATCGCCATCATAATGATCAGCGTAATAAGCGGCAGGTTCTCTTTAAGACGAGATTCAGGCGCGGCGTCGCGCGAATCTTCACTACGCAAGGTATAACCCGCCTTCTGTACGGCGTGTTCAATTTGCGCGCGGAGGTCGGTGTCGGCATCGACCACTAACTTTTCGGTGGCGAACAGCACTTGCGCCTGGTTGACGCCGCGAATTTGGCGTACCGCATTCTCCACTTTTCGGGCGCAGGCGGCGCAGTCCATGCCGGAGATTTTCCAGGTATAGCGCGTGCCTGCCACGGCAGTAGAAACAGGCGCGCTGGACGCGCAATGTTCTTCGCAGCAGCAGCTATCGGCCTTCTGTATTGCCGGGGCTAATCTGAAGGAGGTAAAGGGCGGGACTTTTTTGCCATCGGTATCAGGGGTCGACATAACGTCCTCCGGTTGATGATAATTTTCTCATTAACCGGAGGATACACTCTGGAGTCGACTCCAGAGTCAAGCGCTATTATTTACAGGTACAGCGAGCGAACAATCAGGAAGTGTCCTGCAAAGTAGCAGGCGGCGGCAATCGCGTTATCCGCCCGGAAACGGCGGCGGTAATGGCTACCCAGCCAGACGATATTGCCGATGAACAGCAGCGTCGCGCCGGTAAAGGCCGAAAGGGCTGGCGCCGTTGGGCGGAAGAACCACAGTTCGCCCGCCAGCCAGACCATGACCAGCGTCATGGCGATAAAAGTACATACCGGCCAGCGTAGCTCCTCCAGTCGCGTCCAGATAACGGCGATAAGCAACGCGCCGACTATCAGTAACGCCAGCGGCAGCGGCCAGAAGAACGACAACGTCATTTGGCTGGCAAAGTAAATGGTGTAGAGCAGATGCGATAAGAAAAATGCCCCGACGGCGTACAGCAGGCGTTGACGCGGTAAGAGCGTTAACGCATCGCCGACCAGCGAGGCGCACAGTCCGGCCAACACAAGATAACTGATGGCGTCAAACATCGGCGCTTGCCAGGCCAGTAACAGCAACAGTAATAACGTGACGGGCTTAAAAACCCAGCGTTGCCAGGCTGGCCCGCGATAGGAGGCGTCCACATACAGCCATGCGGACAGGCAGACAGCGATAAACGACCAAAGCATCTTAATTCCTTGAATTCGTTATTTTTTCGCAAACGGTATGCTTGCGGCTCTATTATTCAGTGTAGAGGCCGTGACGGTCAGATGACAACACTATAACGGGCAGGGTATGCTTATTTCCGCATTTTCTGACAGGTTAACAGTATGAGTAAGCCACCGCTTTTCTTCATTATAATCATTGCATTAATCGTAGTTGCCGCGTCGTTCCGCTTCGTTCAGCAACGGCGGGAAAAAGCCGCTAATGAGGCGGCGCCGTTACAGCAAAAGCAGGTCGTGGTCAGCAATAAACGGGAGAAGCCGGTTAACGACCGACGCTCTCGCCAGCAGGAAGTGAGCCCGGCGGGAACCAGTATGCGCTATGAGGCCAGTTTTAAGCCGCTCAATGGCGGTCTGGAAAAAACGTTCCGTTTACAAGCGCAGCAGTACCACGCTTTGACGGTGGGCGATCAAGGTACGCTAAGCTATAAGGGAACGCGGTTCGTCGGATTTGTTAGCCGTACCCCGGATAACGAATAAACCGTCATCCGGCAGCAAACGTTATTTTTTGTTCTTAAACTTCTTCTGCCAGACCAGCAGCTCAAACACGCTGAACAGGAAAATGCGGATTTTCTCTCCCGTCGTCATCTGCGGACCCGCTTTCGGTATCGTTGATTTCAGCAACGCCAACTGCATACCGTGCATCAGCGCCATGAACACCAACGCCACGTTGACGAAGATATTGAGCGGGCGCGGGAAGGGATGCACCAGATTAAGAATCAAAAATGCCCACACGAAGAGCATTAATAAGCGGCCCAGATTAATCAACATCATTTTCTCCTTGCGCGTCGCGCTGATACAGACGATAAGCGACCTGTCCGGCCACCTTTTCTCGATACAATGCCCAGTTCGCCGGAACGGGCGGCAGACCGTTTTCCACCTCGCTTTCTACGTAGATTAGCGCGTCGTCGGCCAGCCATCCCTGGGTTTCTAGCAATTGTAACGTCTCTTCCAGCAGTCCTTTACGAAACGGCGGGTCGACAAAGACGACGTGATGCGGCGTCCCCGGCTGGCTGAGGAAGGCCAGAGTATTGGTATTGACGACGCGAGCATTGTTGGCTTTCAGCGTCGCCAGATTTTTTTGCAACTGCTGCGATACGGCGCGATCCATTTCCAGTAACGTTGCCTGGGCCGCATAACGCGATAGCGCTTCCAGACCCAGCGCGCCGCTGCCGGCAAAGCAATCCAGACAATGGGCGTCTACCATTACCGGAGCCAGCCAGTTAAATAACGTTTCGCGCACGCGATCGGTGGTAGGACGCAGACCCGGGCTGTCCGGAACCGGTAATTTACGGCCACGCCATTGCCCGCCAATAATGCGGATTTGGCCGCTGCCAGAGTGAGTCGGTTTTTTCATTTCTCTTGCTCGAACCGCCTGTTGCAAGTTATTCCAGGCGGTGATGTGAATTAAGTTAAGTGATAGACTATTTCATCATTTTTTTAGCTTCCATGTATATAGCGCCGCGAGGGGTGTAGTCGCAGATGGCAAAACAGAAAAAACGTGGCTTCTTTTCCTGGTTGGGCTTCGGTGATAAAGAGCAGAAGCAGGAACAGACCGAAGAACAGCAGATTGTTGAGGAACAACGACCGGTTGAGCCCCCTGTTGAAACGGCGGCAGACGTAGACGCGCAAACGCCCGCGCACAGCAAAGCAGAAACAGAAGCCTTTGCGGAAGAGGTGGTGGACGTTACTGAGAAAGTTCAGGAGAGCGAAAAACCGCAGCCGGTAGAGCCGGAGCCCACGGCGGCCATTGAGATGGCAGCGCCGCAGATCGCGGTGGAACGCGAGGAATTGCCGCTGCCGGAAGAGGTCAAAGACGAGGCTATCTCGCCGGAAGAGTGGCAGGCCGAAGCGGAAACCGTAGAGGTCATTGCCGCGGTAGAAGAAGAGGGCGAAAACGCGGCGAAATTCACCGACGAAGAGCTGGAAGCGCAGGCGCTGGCCGCTCAGGCGGCGGAAGAGGCGGTGATGGTTGTTCCGCCGGCGGAAGAAGACGCGCCGGTGGAAGCGATCGTTCAGGAGCAGGAAAAACCGACTAAAGAAGGTTTCTTTGCCCGCCTGAAACGCAGTCTGCTGAAAACCAAAGAAAATCTCGGTTCCGGATTTATCAGTCTGTTCCGCGGCAAGAAAATCGACGATGATTTGTTCGAGGAGCTGGAAGAGCAGTTGCTCATCGCTGATGTCGGGGTGGAAACCACGCGTAAGATTATCGCTAATCTGACGGAAGGCGCCAGCCGCAAACAGCTTAAAGATGCCGAGGCGCTGTATGGTCTGTTGAAAGACGAGATGGGCGAGATTCTGGCGAAGGTAGACGAACCGCTTAATATTGAAGGTAAAACGCCTTTTGTTATTCTGATGGTTGGCGTGAACGGCGTGGGTAAAACCACCACTATCGGTAAACTGGCGCGCCAGTTTGAGCAGCAGGGTAAATCAGTGATGCTGGCGGCGGGGGATACTTTCCGCGCGGCGGCGGTCGAACAGCTACAGGTCTGGGGACAGCGTAACAACATTCCGGTTATCGCCCAGCATACCGGCGCGGACTCCGCCTCGGTGATTTTTGACGCTATCCAGGCCGCGAAGGCGCGTAATGTGGATGTGTTAATTGCCGATACGGCAGGGCGTTTGCAGAACAAGTCGCACCTGATGGAAGAGCTGAAAAAAATCGTTCGCGTCATGAAAAAGCTGGACGAAGAAGCGCCACATGAAGTTATGCTGACCATTGACGCCAGCACCGGACAGAACGCGGTAAGCCAGGCCAAACTGTTCCATGAAGCGGTGGGCTTAACCGGTATTACCCTGACCAAGCTGGACGGTACGGCGAAAGGCGGGGTGATTTTCTCGGTAGCTGACCAGTTTGGCATTCCTATCCGTTACATTGGCGTGGGCGAACGTATCGAGGATTTGCGTCCGTTTAAGGCGGACGATTTTATTGAGGCACTTTTTGCCCGAGAGGATTAACAATGATTCGCTTTGAACATGTCAGCAAGGCCTATCTCGGCGGGAGACAAGCGCTGCAGGGAGTGACATTCCATATGCGGCCAGGCGAGATGGCGTTTCTGACCGGCCACTCCGGCGCGGGGAAAAGTACCCTGCTGAAGCTAATCTGTGGGATTGAGCGGCCCAGCGCCGGCAAAATCTTCTTCAGCGGGCATGATATTACGCGCCTGAAAAACCGCGAAGTGCCGTTTTTGCGCCGCCAGATTGGGATGATTTTCCAGGATCACCATCTGCTGATGGATCGCACGGTCTATGACAATGTGGCGATACCGTTAATCATTGCCGGCGCCAGCGGCGATGATATCCGTCGTCGTGTGTCGGCGGCGCTGGATAAGGTTGGACTACTGGACAAAGCGAGAAACTTCCCGATTCAACTCTCCGGAGGCGAACAACAGCGCGTGGGCATCGCCCGCGCGGTGGTCAATAAGCCAGCGGTATTGCTGGCGGATGAACCGACCGGGAACCTGGACGACGCGTTGTCGGAAGGGATTTTACGTCTGTTTGAAGAGTTTAACCGCGTAGGGGTGACGGTACTGATGGCGACGCACGATATTGGACTTATCTCGCGTCGTTCCTATAGGCAGCTCGTCCTGAGCGATGGACATCTGCATGGAGGCCTGGCCAATGAATAGGCGCGACGCGATTAACCAAATCAGGCAGTTCGGCGGACGGCTGGATCGACTGCGTAAGTCTCGCGGCGGAACAGGCGGCGGGCGCAACGCGCCAGGACGCCAGAAGCCGACGCCGAAACCGAACTCACGTAAAACAAATGTTTTTAATGAACAGGTGCGCTATGCTTGGCACGGTGCGCTGCAAGATCTGAAAAGCAAACCGCTGGCGACGTTTCTGACGGTGATGGTGATCGCCATCTCCCTGACGCTGCCCAGCGTCTGTTACATGGTCTATAAGAACGTCAACCAGGCGGCGACTCAGTACTATCCGTCGCCGCAGATCACCGTTTATCTGCAAAAAACGCTGGATGATGACGCGGCGGCGCGGGTCGTTGGGCAGCTTCAGGCCGAGCAGGGCGTTGAGAAGGTCAACTACCTGTCCCGTGAGGACGCGCTGGGCGAATTCCGCAACTGGTCGGGTTTTGGCGGCGCGCTGGACATGCTGGAAGAGAACCCGCTACCGGCGGTGGCGGTGGTGATCCCCAAGCTGGACTTTCAAAGTACCGCCTCGCTTAATACGCTGCGCGACCGTATCTCGCAGATTAACGGCATTGACGAAGTCCGCATGGATGATAGCTGGTTTGCGCGTCTGGCGGCGCTCACCGGGCTGGTGGGCCGCGTGTCGGCGATGATTGGCGTGCTGATGGTCGCGGCGGTCTTCCTCGTTATCGGCAACAGCGTGCGCCTGAGCATTTTTGCCCGTCGCGACACCATTAACGTGCAAAAGCTGATTGGCGCGACCGATGGCTTTATCCTGCGTCCGTTCCTCTACGGCGGCGCATTGCTCGGTTTTTCCGGCGCGTTTCTTTCACTGATATTGTCTGAAATTTTGGTGATGCGTTTATCATCGGCGGTGACTGAAGTGGCGCAGGTCTTCGGCACGAAGTTTGATCTCAATGGTTTATCGTTCGATGAGTGCCTGTTGCTGCTGCTGGTCTGTTCCATGATCGGCTGGATCGCCGCTTGGCTGGCTACGGTGCAACATTTACGTTACTTTACTCCCGATTGATAAAATCGTGGTATAATCTTTCCCTGCAATGGGCTTCCGTTCGCAGGGAAAGAGTCCCTGTTGTCTCTTCCCCGCGTTTCATCTTCATGTCACATTATGTGTGTAAATTATGCACAGTGTTACATTGAACTTGTGGATAAAATCACTGTCTGATAAAAGAGTGGATGATATTCTCGTTGCTCATCGGCTTTGGCACGGTTGTTGCTCGCTGACGGTGCCAGGCAATACTGATTGAGAGGATTTGAATGACCAAAGAAATGCAAAATTTAGCTTTAGCCCCTGTTGGCAACCTGGAATCTTATATCCGGGCGGCGAACGCGTGGCCGATGTTATCGGCTGACGAGGAGCGGGCATTGGCTGAAAGGCTGCATTACCAGGGCGATCTGGAAGCAGCTAAAACGCTGATCCTGTCTCACCTGCGCTTTGTTGTTCATATTGCTCGTAACTATGCGGGCTATGGTCTGCCGCAGGCGGATTTGATCCAGGAAGGCAACATCGGCCTGATGAAAGCCGTACGTCGTTTCAACCCGGAAGTAGGCGTGCGCCTGGTCTCCTTCGCCGTACACTGGATTAAAGCAGAAATTCACGAATACGTGCTGCGTAACTGGCGTATCGTTAAAGTCGCAACCACGAAAGCGCAGCGTAAGCTGTTCTTTAATCTGCGTAAAACCAAGCAGCGTCTGGGCTGGTTTAATCAGGATGAGGTTGAAATGGTGGCGCGCGAACTGGGTGTTTCCAGTAAAGACGTGCGTGAGATGGAGTCGCGTATGGCGGCGCAGGACATGACGTTTGACATGTCTTCGGACGATGAGTCCGACAGCCAGCCAATGGCGCCGGTGCTGTATCTGCAGGATAAATCGTCTAACTTTGCCGACGGCATTGAAGACGATAACTGGGAAGAGCAGGCCGCTAACCGACTGACCGATGCGATGCAGGGGCTCGACGAGCGTAGCCAGGATATTATCCGCGCTCGCTGGCTGGACGAAGACAATAAGTCTACGTTGCAGGAGCTGGCCGATCGTTACGGCGTCTCCGCTGAGCGTGTGCGCCAGCTTGAAAAGAACGCCATGAAAAAGCTTCGCGCTGCGATCGAAGCGTAATCTTCGCGAATTGCCAATGAACCCTCGAATGTGAATTCGGGGGTTTTGTTTTTTGTAGGCCGGATAAGGCGTTTACGCTGCTATCCGGCAACACGTTTGCCCGATGTCGCTTCGCTTATCTGGCCTACGGGCCCTTCCTCTCCCCCACCGACACAAATCTGTTATCTGGATGTAAATTTAGCTATTCCAAAATAATAAAAATCGGGTATGTTTTAGCAGAGTATGCTGCTAAAGCACGGGTAGCTAGCCAATAATCGAAATAAAGTGCTGAACAATAACACCACAACACACGTAACAACCAGAATAATGGGGATTATCAGGATGAATATGAAGGGTAAAACGTTATTGGCAGGATGTATCGCCCTGTCATTAAGCCATATGGCATTCGCAGAGGACATTAAAGTCGCGGTTGTCGGCGCGATGTCCGGTCCGGTGGCGCAGTATGGCGACCAGGAATTTACCGGTGCGGAGCAGGCAATTGCCGATATCAATGCGAAAGGCGGTATTAAAGGCGATAAGCTCGTCGCGGTGAAATATGACGACGCCTGTGATCCAAAACAGGCGGTAGCGGTCGCTAACAAAGTGGTGAACGACGGCATCAAGTATGTTATCGGTCACTTATGCTCCTCTTCCACACAGCCAGCGTCTGATATCTACGAAGACGAAGGCATCCTGATGATAACCCCGGCGGCGACCGCACCGGAGCTGACCGCGCGCGGCTATAACCTGATTTTGCGCACGACCGGCCTGGACTCTGACTAGGGACCAACGGCGGCAAAGTATATTCTGGAGAAGGTAAAACCGCAGCGCATCGCGATTATCCACGATAAGCAGCAGTACGGCGAAGGGCTGGCGCGCGCGGTGCAGGACGGTCTGAAGAAAGGCGGCGTTAACGTCGTATTCTTTGACGGCATTACCGCCGGCGAAAAAGATTTCTCCACTCTGGTAGCGCGTCTGAAAAAAGAGAATATCGACTTTGTCTACTACGGCGGTTATCACCCGGAAATGGGGCAGATTTTGCGCCAGTCCCGCGCCGCAGGGCTGAAAACCCAGTTTATGGGGCCGGAAGGGGTGGCGAACGTCTCGCTGTCTAACATCGCCGGAGAGTCGGCGGAAGGCTTACTGGTCACCAAACCGAAGAACTACGATCAGGTCCCGGCGAACAAACCGATTGTGGATGCCATCAAAGCCAAGAAACAAGATCCTAGCGGCGCATTCGTGTGGACCACCTACGCCGCGCTGCAATCGTTGCAGGCGGGTCTGAACCAGTCTGACGATCCGGCGGAAATTGCCAAATACCTGAAAGGCACCACGGTCGACACCGTAATGGGACCGCTGTCGTGGGATGAGAAAGGCGATCTGAAAGGATTTGAGTTCGGCGTGTTTGACTGGCATGCGAATGGTACGGCGACAGACGCTAAGTAATTTTCCTGGCGCCTTTCGCGCTGCAGGTGCGTTGGCTACGTTATTCAACCCCGGTCACTTACTTATGTAAGCTTCCGGGGATTTCATAACTTGCCGCCTGCCTGCAACGCGAAATTCTTGGAAAATTGCGAGGTGGTTTTTATCTTTTCTCCCGGCATGTAGGCCGGATAAGCGTCAGCGCCATCCGGCTTTCTTTTAGCGCTTCTCCCAGCCGTCATGCTGGGCGGTAAAACCTAACGCCTGCATAAACGCGGCCATCACGCTGCGGTCTTCAACACCGACATCCGCCATCCACCACGACGAGACGTTGGGATTATCGCGGATGACCTCTTCTACCAGGTATTGCCCGACGCCGCGGCGACGGGTGATTTCACGCACGCGTAAGGAATCCAGCGCGCCCTGCGTTCCGCTCAGCGTCACTCTTACGGCGCCCAACAAACGCTCGTTAAACCGCGCGGCATAAATCCGGTGCGTTTCATCTACGCTTAATGAGGAGGCGGAATATTCCGGCCAGATTTTGCCCAGATCGATCTGATCCTGAGCGCTAAAGTGTTCTAAACGAAGAATGGTCAGCTTCATCGACGGCTTGTCCCGATTTCAAAAGATGCGATCAGTGTACCGAAACAGGCAGGCCAGATGCTTTCTCTTTTTTGTGTCATTTACCAGGTTATTAATTTTTTAACAACGATAATTACAGTTTGAAGCATTAGAGAATGGAAAACAGGCAGCATAATTCCCTGAATGCTAGTGAATTATTCCGCTTAATGTGCCGTTATTTTATGCTGACAAGCGTGCTTTTTTTTGTTTATCTATAACGAAAAGCAGAATATTATATTTTCTTAATAGACTGAAAAATAGAGATTTTAATCTTATTATGCTTTAAATGCTGCGCTAACTCATTAATGAGTCAGTAAAAAGCGCACCATTTATAAAAAGTACAGTCTGCTTTTTAACCAGTAAAAAACAAAACATATAACATCACGAATGGGGATACAGGCACATGAAACGGAAAGCGAAAACAATAATCGCAGGGATTGTTGCATTAGCAGTCTCGCAGGGGGCAATGGCAGATGATATTAAAGTCGCCATAGTCGGGGCGATGTCCGGCCCGGTAGCGCAATGGGGCGATATGGAATTTAACGGCGCGCGCCAGGCCATTAAAGACATCAATGCTAAAGGCGGTATTAAAGGCGATAAGCTGGTCGGCGTAGAGTACGATGATGCCTGCGATCCAAAACAGGCGGTGGCGGTGGCCAACAAAATCGTTAACGACGGTATTCAGTACGTTATTGGTCACTTGTGTTCTTCTTCTACTCAGCCAGCATCCGATATCTATGAAGATGAAGGTATTCTGATGATCTCCCCGGGGGCGACTAACCCGGAGCTGACCCAGCGCGGCTATCAGTACATTATGCGTACCGCCGGCCTGGACTCCTCCCAGGGGCCAACGGCCGCGAAATACATCCTGGAAACGGTGAAACCGCAGCGCATCGCTATCATTCACGATAAACAGCAATACGGCGAAGGACTGGCGCGCTCCGTGCAGGATGGCCTGAAGCAGGGCAATGCCAATATTGTCTTTTTTGATGGTATTACCGCCGGCGAAAAAGATTTCTCCGCCCTGATTGCTCGCTTGCAAAAAGAGAATATCGACTTTGTGTATTACGGCGGCTACTACCCGGAAATGGGGCAGATGCTGCGCCAGGCGCGGGCTAATGGCCTGAAAACGCAATTTATGGGGCCGGAAGGCGTGGGTAACGCGTCGCTGTCCAATATTGCGGGCGGTGCGGCGGAAGGCATGTTGGTGACGATGCCAAAACGTTATGACCAGGACCCGGCGAATAAAGCGATTGTCGAGGCGCTGAAAGCCGACAAGAAAGATCCCAGCGGTCCGTATGTCTGGATCACCTACGCCGCCGTCCAGTCGCTGGCGACCGCAATGACGCGTAGCGCCAGCCATGCTCCGCTGGATCTGGTGAAAGATCTTAAAGCGAACGGGGCTGATACCGTTATTGGGCCGCTGAAATGGGATGAAAAAGGCGATCTTAAGGGATTTGAATTTGGCGTCTTCCAGTGGCACGCCGACGGCTCGTCAACCGTCGCGAAGTAATGCCAGAAGATAAGTTATCCCACCGCCCGCACGCCGGGCGGGTTTAAAAAGGTTACCTTATGTCCGAGCAGTTTCTCTATTTCTTGCAGCAGATGTTTAACGGCGTCACGCTGGGGAGCACCTACGCGCTGATTGCTATCGGTTATACGATGGTGTACGGCATTATCGGCATGATCAACTTCGCTCATGGCGAGGTGTATATGATCGGCAGCTACGTCTCTTTTATGATCATCGCCGCGCTAATGATGATGGGAATAGACACCAGTTGGCTACTGGTGGCCGCCGGATTTATCGGCGCGATTATTATTGCCAGCGCCTACGGCTGGAGTATCGAGCGAGTCGCTTACCGGCCTGTGCGCAATTCCAAGCGCCTGATCGCCCTGATTTCCGCCATCGGGATGTCCATCTTTCTGCAAAACTACGTCAGCCTGACGGAAGGTTCGCGCGACGTGGCGTTACCCAGCCTGTTTAACGGCCAGTGGATTGTGGGCAGCAGCGAAAACTTTTCCGCGTCCATCACCACCATGCAGGCGGTTATCTGGATAGTCACCTTTCTGGCTATGCTGGCGCTCACCATTTTCATTCGCTACTCCCGGATGGGCCGCGCCTGCCGCGCCTGCGCGGAGGATCTGAAAATGGCCAGCCTGCTCGGCATTAATACCGACCGCGTCATTGCGCTAACGTTTGTTATCGGCGCGGCAATGGCGGCGGTGGCGGGCGTGCTGCTCGGTCAGTTCTATGGCGTGATTAACCCCTACATCGGTTTTATGGCCGGGATGAAAGCGTTCACCGCGGCGGTGCTGGGCGGTATTGGCAGCATTCCGGGCGCGATGATCGGCGGTCTGATTTTGGGCGTCGCCGAAGCGCTCTCGTCTGCATATTTAAGTACCGAATATAAAGATGTCGTGTCGTTCGCTCTGCTGATTCTGGTACTGCTGGTGATGCCGACCGGTATCCTGGGGCGTCCGGAGGTAGAGAAAGTATGAAACCGATGCATATTGCGATGGCTCTGTTCTCTGCGGCGATGTTCTTCGTTCTGGCTGGCGTCTTTATGGGCGTACAACTGGAGCTGGACGGCACCAAACTGGTGGTGGATACCGCCGCCGACATCCGCTGGCAGTGGATCTTTATCGGTACGGCAGTGGTTTTTTTCTTTCAGTTGCTGCGTCCGATGTTCCAGAAAGCGGTGAAGCACGTCTCCGGACCGAAGTTTATTCTGCCGGCGATCGATGGCTCTACCGTTAAGCAAAAGCTGTTTCTGATGGCGCTGTTGGTTATCGCCGTGGCGTGGCCGTTTATGGTGTCGCGCGGTAGCGTCGATATCGCCACTATGACCATGATTTATATCATCCTCGGTCTGGGGCTGAACGTGGTGGTGGGGCTGTCCGGCCTGCTGGTATTGGGCTACGGCGGCTTTTACGCCATCGGCGCTTATACCTTTGCGCTGCTTAACCACTATTACGGTTTGGGTTTCTGGACCTGCCTGCCGCTGGCGGGACTGGTCTCCGCCGCCGCCGGTTTCCTGCTCGGCTTCCCGGTACTGCGCCTGCGCGGCGACTATCTGGCGATTGTGACGCTCGGCTTCGGCGAAATCGTCCGTATCCTGTTGCTCAACAACACTGAAATTACCGGCGGCCCGAACGGCATCAGCCAGATCCCCAAACCGACGCTGTTTGGTCTGGAGTTTAGCCGCAACACCCGAGAAGGCGGCTGGGATACCTTCAGCAATTTCTTTGGCGTGAAGTACGACCCATCCGACCGGGTCATTTTCCTCTATCTGGTGGCCCTGTTGCTGGTGGTCCTGTCGCTGTTTGTCATTAACCGCCTGCTGCGTATGCCGCTGGGCCGGGCGTGGGAAGCGTTGCGTGAAGATGAGATCGCCTGTCGCTCATTAGGTTTAAGCCCGACGCGCATCAAGCTGACCGCTTTTACTATCAGCGCCGCGTTTGCCGGTTTCGCCGGGACGTTGTTTGCCGCCCGCCAGGGCTTTGTCAGCCCGGAATCCTTCACTTTCGCCGAATCCGCCTTCGTGCTGGCGATTGTGGTGCTGGGCGGAATGGGCTCGCAGTTTGCGGTGATCCTGGCGGCGGTTCTGTTGGTGGTGTCGCGCGAGTTGATGCGCGATTTCAACGAATACAGCATGTTGATGCTCGGCGGTTTAATGGTGTTGATGATGATCTGGCGCCCGCAGGGATTGCTGCCGATGACGCGTCCGCAGTTGAAGCTGAAAAGTGGTCAGGCGAAAGGAGAGCAGGCATGAGTCAGCCATTATTAGCGGTTAACGGCCTGATGATGCGCTTTGGCGGTTTGCTGGCGGTCAACAATGTATCGCTGGAATTGCGTGAGCGGGAAATTGTGTCGCTGATTGGCCCTAACGGCGCGGGTAAAACGACGGTGTTTAACTGCCTGACCGGTTTTTATAAGCCGACAGGCGGTACGATCACGTTGCGCGAGCGGCATCTGGAAGGATTGCCGGGCCAGCAGATCGCCCGCATGGGCGTGGTACGCACTTTCCAGCATGTGCGCCTGTTTCGCGAAATGACGGTGATTGAAAACCTGCTGGTGGCGCAGCACCAGCAACTGAAAACGGGCCTCTTTTCCGGCCTGTTGAAAACGCCCGCTTTCCGCCGCGCGCAAAGTGAAGCGCTGGACCGCGCGGCGACCTGGCTTGAGCGTATTGGCCTGCTGGAACATGCCAACCGCCAGGCCAGTAATCTGGCCTACGGCGACCAGCGCCGGCTGGAGATTGCCCGCTGCATGGTGACGCAGCCAGAAATTCTGATGCTCGACGAACCGGCGGCCGGCCTTAACCCGAAAGAGACCAAAGAGCTGGATGAGCTGATTGCCGAACTACGTAACCATCACAACACCACTATCTTGCTGATTGAACACGATATGAAGCTGGTGATGGGCATTTCCGATCGCATTTACGTGGTGAACCAGGGCACGCCGCTGGCGAACGGCACGCCGGAAGAGATCCGCAACAACCCGGACGTCATCCGCGCTTATCTGGGTGAGGCATAAGATGGAAAAAACGATGTTAACGTTTGAAAAAGTCAGCGCCCACTACGGCAAGATTCAGGCGCTGCACGACGTCAGTCTGCACATCAACCAGGGGGAAATCGTTACCCTGATTGGCGCTAACGGCGCGGGGAAAACGACGCTGCTTGGCACCTTGTGCGGCGATCCGCGCGCCTCCAGCGGACGGGTGGTGTTTGACGGTAAAGACATCACCGACTGGCAGACGGCGAAAATCATGCGTGAAGCGGTGGCGATAGTGCCGGAAGGGCGGCGCGTCTTCTCGCGGATGACGGTGGAAGAGAACCTGGCGATGGGCGGTTTTTTTGCCGAGCGCGATCGGTTTCAGGAGCGTATCAAATGGGTGTACGAGCTGTTTCCGCGCCTGCATGAACGCCGTATCCAGCGAGCGGGCACCATGTCCGGCGGCGAACAGCAGATGCTGGCGATTGGTCGCGCGCTGATGAGCCAGCCGCGCCTGTTGCTGCTGGATGAACCGTCGCTGGGGCTGGCGCCGATCATCATCCAGCAGATCTTCGACACCATTGAGCAGTTGCGCGAGCAGGGTATGACCATCTTCCTTGTCGAGCAAAACGCTAACCAGGCGCTGAAGCTCGCCGACCGCGGTTATGTGCTGGAAAACGGCCACGTGGTGCTATCCGATACCGGTGATGCGCTGCTGGCGAACGAAGCGGTGCGCAGCGCCTATCTGGGCGGATAAGGCGCAGTTTACAGCTGCCATCTGGCAAACGCGCCCGGTGGCGCTACCGCTTACCGGACCTGGCGGATTACTCGGCATTCGGCAAATCAGTAGAACATTTTTCGTACCAATATGTTATAGTTGAGAATAGTTATCAACTATAACCACCGAAGAAGGAGCAAGGATGATACGTTCAGGCGCCTGCATAATGGGAACGCTGTTGTTCGCGGCTTCGTTCAGTGTTAACGCCTTAACCTCAAACGATTTTGATCCCCGCGATCCTGCTATCTGGCAAGAAGAAACCGCAACGCCTTATCCACTGGCCGCAACGACCTGCGAAGTGCGTCATCATCCGGATTGTGCAACGTGGGAGGATGAAAAATCCGACATTCAGCGTGAACGCGAGCGGCGAGATCAGCGGCGCTTACAAAATCTGTACAAAAAGTATTCTCATCGTGATTAACTGCTGACGCCAGCCAAATAACGCATGTCTGGTCAGCATTACGCTGTCAGACGTGCCGTAGCTCCCACTTTTCTTTTCCGGCGCTTTCACTGCCTTGCCATCTCTCTGTCGCCTTACTATCTTTTTTTGTAATAAAAAAGTTATTTTTCTGTCATTCGAGCATGTCATGTTACCCCCGCGAACATAAAACGCGTGATATCGCGCATCCCGGCACAAAAAGAGAGATAACCGATGATATCGTTACGACATACAGCTTTAGGACTGGCGCTGAGTCTGGCATTTACGGGTCAGGCGTTGGCCGTCACCACTATTCCATTCTGGCATTCAATGGAAGGGGAGTTAGGCAAAGAAGTTGATTCACTGGCGCAACGTTTCAACCAGGCCAATCCGGATTACAAAATCGTTCCGGTCTATAAGGGGAACTATGAACAGAACCTGAGCGCCGGGATCGCGGCATTCCGTACCGGCAACGCGCCGGCAATATTGCAGGTTTATGAGGTTGGGACAGCGACCATGATGGCCTCGAAAGCCATTAAGCCGGTTTATGAAGTGTTTAAAGACGCCGGTATTAACTTTGACGAGTCCCAGTTTGTACCAACCGTTGCAGGCTACTACACCGATGCTAAAAGCGGGCATCTGCTCTCCCAGCCCTTTAACAGCTCCACGCCGGTACTGTACTACAACAAAGACGCCTTTAAGAAAGCCGGTTTAGATCCGGAGCAGCCGCCGAAAACTTGGCAGGAGCTGGCTGACTATACCGCGAAATTGAGAGCGGCAGGCATGAAATGCGGTTACGCCAGCGGCTGGCAAGGCTGGATCCAACTGGAAAACTTCAGCGCCTGGAACGGTCTCCCCTTCGCCAGTAAAAACAATGGCTTTGACGGTACAGATGCGGTGCTGGAGTTTAATAAGCCAGAGCAGGTGAAACATATCGCGCTGCTGGAAGAGATGAATAAGAAAGGCGATTTTAGCTATGTTGGGCGTAAGGACGAGTCTACCGAGAAGTTTTATAACGGTGACTGCGCGATGACAACCGCGTCCTCCGGCTCGCTCGCCAATATCCGCCAGTATGCCAAATTTAACTATGGCGTGGGTATGATGCCGTATGACGCTGATATCAAGGGCGCGCCGCAAAACGCCATTATCGGCGGAGCCAGCCTATGGGTCATGCAGGGTAAAGATAAAGAAACCTATACCGGCGTCGCCAAATTCCTCGACTTCCTGGCAAAACCGGAAAACGCTGCTGAATGGCATCAAAAAACCGGCTACCTGCCGATTACCACCGCCGCCTACGAGCTGACCCGAGAGCAGGGTTATTACGATAAAAACCCCGGTGCGGATATCGCCACTCGCCAGATGTTGAATAAGCCGCCGTTACCCTTCACCAAAGGCTTGCGTCTGGGCAATATGCCGCAGATTCGTACCATCGTGGACGAAGAGCTGGAAAGCGTCTGGACCGGGAAGAAAACCCCACAACAGGCGTTGGATACCGCGGTGGATCGCGGGAATCAGTTACTGCGTCGTTTTGAGAAAGCGAGCAAATCTTAAGTGTATAAGTGCCTGATGGCGCTGCGCTTATCAGGCCTACAGCGTTTGTAGGCCGGATAAGGTGCTTGCACCGCCATCCGGCACCTTCCAGGAAAAGAACCTTCATGTCATCATCCCGTCCGGTGTTCCGCTCGCGCTGGCTGCCGTATTTACTGGTTGCTCCGCAGTTGGTTATCACCGTTATTTTCTTTATCTGGCCTGCGGGCGAAGCGCTGTGGTATTCGCTGCAAAGCGTCGATCCGTTTGGTTTTTCCAGCCAATTTGTCGGGCTGGAGAATTTCGTCGCGCTTTTTCACGACAGTTATTATCTCGACGCCTTCTGGACGACGATTAAATTCAGCGCGCTGGTCACGTTTAGCGGCCTGCTGGTCTCATTGTTTTTCGCCGCCCTGGTGGATTACGTGGTGCGCGGCAGCCGTTTTTATCAGACGCTGATGCTGCTGCCTTATGCCGTCGCGCCCGCCGTCGCCGCCGTATTGTGGATTTTCCTGTTTAACCCGGGGCGGGGATTAATCACCCATTTCCTCGGCGAATTCGGCTATGACTGGAACCACGCGCAAAACAGCGGTCAGGCGATGTTCCTGGTGGTATTTGCGTCAGTCTGGAAGCAGATTAGTTACAACTTTTTATTCTTCTTTGCCGCGCTGCAATCTATTCCCCGCTCGCTGGTGGAAGCGGCGGCCATTGACGGCGCCGGGCCGATTCGTCGTTTCTTCCGGCTTTCTTTGCCGCTTATTGCGCCGGTCAGTTTCTTCCTGCTGGTGGTCAACCTGGTGTATGCCTTTTTCGACACCTTCCCGGTGATTGACGCCGCGACCGCCGGCGGGCCGGTACAAGCCACCACGACGCTGATTTATAAGATTTATTGCGAAGGGTTTACCGGCCTGGATCTCTCGGCGTCCGCCGCGCAGTCGGTGGTGTTGATGTTCCTCGTCATCATTCTGACGGTGGTGCAGTTCCGCTATGTGGAAAGTAAGGTGCGTTACCAATGATAGAGAATCGTCGCGGGCTGACAATATTCAGCCATACCATGCTGATTCTGGGGATCGCGGTCATTTTGTTTCCGCTGTATGTCGCGTTTGTCGCGGCGACGCTGGACGACCGCGCGGTGTTTGAGACGCCGATGACGCTGCTTCCCGGCACGCAGTTACTGGAGAATATCAAAACTATTTGGGTCAACGGCGTCGGTGTTAATAGCGCGCCATTCTGGCTGATGATGCTTAACAGTTTCATTATGGCGTTCAGCATTACGGTAGGCAAAATCACGGTATCTATGCTTTCCGCATTCGCCATCGTCTGGTTTCGTTTTCCCCTGCGTAACCTGTTCTTCTGGATGATTTTTATCACCCTGATGTTGCCGGTTGAAGTGCGTATCTTCCCGACGGTGGAAGTGATCGCCAACCTGAAAATGCTCAACAGCTATGCCGGTCTGACGTTACCGCTGATGGCGTCCGCTACCGCCACTTTCCTGTTTCGTCAATTCTTCATGACGCTTCCGGATGAACTGGTGGAGGCGGCCCGTATTGACGGCGCGTCGCCGATGCGCTTTTTCCGCGACATCGTGTTGCCGCTGTCAAAAACCAACCTGGCGGCGTTATTCGTCATCACCTTTATCTACGGCTGGAACCAGTATCTGTGGCCGCTGTTGATTATCACCGACGTGAATCTTGGCACTGCCGTAGCGGGTATCAAAGGGATGATCGCCACTGGCGAAGGTACCACGCAATGGAACCAGGTGATGGCGGCAATGCTGCTGACTCTGATTCCCCCGGTCGTAATTGTGTTAGCCATGCAACGGGCGTTTGTGCGTGGTTTAGTGGACAGTGAGAAATAAAAATGGCTGGTTTAAAACTACAGGCAGTAACCAAAAGCTGGGGCGGCAAAACCCAGGTCATTCAACCGCTGACGCTGGACGTGGCGGATGGCGAATTTATCGTGATGGTCGGGCCGTCCGGCTGCGGCAAATCAACGTTGTTGCGGATGGTGGCCGGTCTGGAACGCGTGACCAGCGGCGATATCTGGATTGATCGCAAACGGGTCACCGAGATGGAGCCCAAAGATCGCGGCATCGCGATGGTATTTCAGAACTATGCTCTCTATCCCCATATGAGCGTAGAGGAGAACATGGCGTGGGGGCTGAAAATTCGCGGTATGAGCAAAGCGCATATTGAAGAACGCGTGCGGGAGGCGGCGCGCATTCTGGAGCTGGACGGCCTGCTTAAACGCCGTCCACGCGAGCTTTCCGGCGGTCAACGGCAGCGCGTGGCAATGGGGCGCGCGATCGTCCGCGAGCCGGCAGTCTTTTTATTCGACGAACCGCTCTCTAACCTCGACGCCAAGCTGCGCGTGCAGATGCGTCTGGAGTTACAACATCTGCATCGTCGCCTTCGTACCACCTCGCTCTATGTTACTCACGATCAGGTAGAGGCGATGACGCTGGCCCAGCGGGTGATGGTGATGAATAAAGGCGTCGCAGAACAGATTGGCACGCCGGTAGAGGTGTATGAAAAACCGGCCAGTCGCTTCGTGGCGAGCTTTATTGGCAGCCCGGCGATGAATCTGTTGGACGGCGTTATCAGCGCTTCCGGCGACCGTTTCGAATTGCCTGGCGGTCTGGCGTTGCCGATTGGTGCGGGCTATCGGGGTCATGCTGGACGTAAAATGACGCTGGGTATCCGCCCGGAGCATATTGCGTTAAGCTCGCAGGCGGAAGGCGGCGTGCCGTTAACGGTAGACACGCTGGAGATTCTGGGCGCGGATAATCTGGCGCATGGGCGCTGGGGCGATCAGAAACTGGTGGTGCGGTTGGCGCATCAGCAGCGCCCGGCGGCGGGCAGTACGCTATGGCTGCGTCTGCCGGAACATCAGCGACATCTTTTTGATGGCGAAACAGGACAACGTGTATGAGTAACTGGCCTTATCCTCACATTGTCGCCCATCGCGGCGGCGGTAAACTGGCGCCGGAAAACACTCTGGCGGCGATTGACGTGGGCGCGCGATACGGGCACACCATGATTGAGTTTGATGCCAAGCTGTCGAAAGACGGCGAAATTTTCCTGCTGCATGACGATAACCTGGAGCGCACCAGCAATGGTTGGGGTGTGGCGGGCGAGTTGAACTGGCAGGATTTATTGCGTGTGGACGCTGGCGGTTGGTTTAGCGGCGAATTTAAAGGCGAGCCGCTGCCGTTGCTCTCGCAGGTGGCGGAGCGCTGCCGTAAACACGGCATGATGGCGAATATTGAGATCAAACCGACAACGGGGAGCGGAAGGCTAACAGGACGTGTCGTGGCGTTGGCCGCCCGCGAACTGTGGGCCGGGATGACGCCGCCGCTGCTTTCTTCCTTTGAGATAGAGGCGCTGGAAGCGGCGCAGGCGGCAGTACCTGAACTGCCGCGCGGGTTACTACTGGATAAATGGCGTGAAGACTGGCGTGAACTGACGACCCGTCTGGGCTGTGTTTCCCTCCATCTCAACCATAAATTACTCGATGAGACGCGAGTGCAAGAGATTAAGGCCGCGGGTCTGCGGATTCTGGTGTATACCGTCAATCAGCCCCAGCGGGCGGCAGAGCTGCTGCGCTGGGGCGTGGATTGTATCTGCACCGATCGCATTGATGACATCGGCCCTCACTTTCAGTTTTAAGGGCTGATAGTTTTCAGCGGGATGTCAGGCTGCGGCGTCCCGCTGTCCTGCTGCAACATTGGCTGGGAATGGTTTAGCATCCGGTCCGGATTTCCGCTGCCGCTGAGCATTCCGCCCTGCGTATTGGGCAGCGTTTGCTGACCGAGCATACCGTTGCCCGGCTGTCCCTGCTGAACCCGCTGCGTATTGGCATTCAACTGCGACTGTAGATTTTGCTGCTGGCTGCGCGCCTGCGTTTGCATCTGCGTCTGCATACGCTGCTGGCTGGGGATTTGATAACCTGGCTGATTAGGATTATTCATAGTGTTAATTGGCTGGGCCAATACAGCAAAGGGTAATAAAGCCGTAATAAGTAGTAAGCGTTTCATTGTCGTCTCCTCCCGATGAGGCCTCTTTTTAAGTGTACCTCTATTTCGCCATGATGATGATTTTTTAAGCGTTGTGGACCAGGATTAAACGGGACATACACCCCTTTATCTGGAGAAAAACAACGATGAAACCAACGTTTATGCGCTGGGTGGCGATCGCCGCTCTGCTGGCCGGGGGGACGTTTAGCGCGGTGGCCAATCCTCCCGTCGCGCCGCCAGTCTCCTATGGTGTTGAAGAAGATGTCTTTCATCCTGTACGGGCGACGCAAGGGATGGTGGCGTCCGTGGATGCAATGGCGACGCAGGTTGGCGTGGATATCTTAAAGCAGGGCGGTAATGCCGTGGATGCCGCCGTCGCCGTGGGCTATGCGCTGGCTGTCACGCATCCGCAAGCCGGGAATCTGGGCGGCGGGGGATTTATGCTGCTGCGCACTAAAGATGGCGCTACCACGGCGATCGATTTTCGTGAAATGGCGCCGGCTGCCGCGACCCGTGATATGTTCCTCGACGATCAGGGTAACGCCGATGCGAAAAAGTCGCTGACGTCGCATCTGGCATCCGGTACGCCGGGTACCGTGGCGGGTTTCTCGCTGGCGCTGGAGAAATACGGCACGATGCCGCTGAATAAAGTGGTGCGTCCGGCGATGAAGCTGGCGGAAGAGGGTTTTGTGGTTAACGATGCGCTGGCCGACGACTTAAAAACTTACGGCAGCGAAGTGATCCCCAACCATGAGAACAGCAAAGCCATTTTCTGGAAAGACGGCGAGCCGCTGAAAAAAGGCGATAAGCTGATCCAGAAGAATCTGGCGAAAAGCCTGGAAATGATTGCCGAAAACGGCCCGGCTGCGTTTTATAAAGGGGCGATTGCCGACCAGATTGCCGGGGAAATGCAGAAGAACGGCGGTCTGATGACCAAAGAGGATTTAGCCAGCTATAAAGCCGTTGAGCGTACGCCAATCAGCGGTGACTATCGCGGGTATCAGGTTTTCTCCATGCCGCCGCCGTCCTCGGGCGGTATTCACATCGTGCAAATCCTCAATATTCTTGAAAATTTCGACATGAAGAAGTACGGCTTTGGCAGCGCCGATGCCATGCAAATCATGGCGGAAGCGGAAAAATACGCCTACGCTGACCGCTCAGAGTATCTGGGCGATCCGGACTTTGTGAAAGTGCCGTGGCAGGCGCTGACCAACAAAGCCTATGCGAAAACGTTGGCCGATCAAATAGATATTAATAAGGCAAAACCTTCCAGCCAGATCAAACCGGGCAAGCTCGCCCCGTATGAAAGCAACCAGACCACCCACTTCTCGGTGGTGGATAAAGACGGCAATGCTGTGGCGGTGACCTATACCCTGAACACCACCTTCGGCACAGGAATTGTGGCGGGAAATACCGGTATTCTGCTGAATAATCAAATGGATGATTTTTCTGCTAAGCCTGGTGTACCCAATGTTTATGGCCTAGTGGGCGGCGATGCTAACGCGGTCGAACCAAAAAAACGTCCGCTGTCGTCGATGTCGCCGACTATCGTGGTAAAAGACGGCAAAACCTGGCTGGTGACCGGTAGCCCTGGCGGGAGTCGAATCATCACTACTGTGCTGCAAATGGTAGTGAACAGCATTGATTTTGGCATGAACGTCGCCGAAGCGACCAACGCGCCGCGTTTCCATCATCAATGGTTGCCGGACGAACTGCGGGTAGAAAAGGGCTTCAGCCCCGATACGCTGAAGTTGCTGGAACAGAAAGGGCAGAAAGTCGCGCTGAAAGAAGCGATGGGCAGCACCCAAAGTATTATGGTTGGACCGGATGGCGAACTGTACGGTGCGTCTGACCCGCGTTCCGTGGATGATTTAACGGCGGGATACTGATTTTTAATTCCAGGCCCGGTGTCAGACACCGGGCTATTTGCAGATTATGCCGTGAGTAATCGGGCTGGATTATCAATACAAAGCTTGCGCAGAGTATCGTTGTCTACTCCGCGAGCAGCCAAATAGGCGAGGAAAACATTCGGGACAAACCCCCAGCCATTTCCGCCATTTTTCGCCCACATCTGTTTGAGAAAAACATCATGGCTTAAAACGATTTGGTCGGCGTAACCCAGTGCAATCAGATTCGCTACTGCATCTGCGGTCTCCTGAACGCCCGGCGCGACACCTTCTTTTGGAAAGGTGATGTCCAGACCAATCATGTCAAATTCAAGCCATACGCCGCGGTCGAGCATTTTACGTTGATAGACGACATCTTTTCCTGAAGGGTCCGAATGCGCCAGCGAGACTTTTGCCGGAGAGACGTTCATTTCTTCCAGCACGATATCCAGCACCTCATCACCCAGTCGCAGCCACCCTGGCATATGGATATTCATCGCCGTGTGGGGGTTGTTACATTGTGCCAGAGACGCTGCCCGCAGGCTGTTACGCTCCGCTTGGGTAAACGCGGGAGATACGCCGATTTCACCGATCATGCCAGCGCGAATATCCGTCTCGCCAATACCCTGATTCAGTTCTTTATCAATGAGTGAGGCTAACAGCTCAACAGGTTTATGGATCCGGGTGCTTTCAAATTTCTCCAGATAAGGCCCGGATGACGCAACGATATTCAAACCCGTTTTTAAGGCAACTTCTCGTAGCGCTGAGGCATCCCGTCCAATGGATTCTGAACCGGTGGCGTCGACAATCGTCCTGCCGCCCAAAGACATAAAGTTATTGATTTCGAAGATAACATCATCAATCTCTTTTCTGTCCATGTTATCGGCGCAGCAGTATGGGTCGTGTTTCAGCCCCCACTGCAGGTCAGCACTGACTTTCTTTCCCACCAGTTGCTGTGAAAAAGCATAATGTGGCTCGTCTACGACCGAAGACAGATCGTTAAACAGATGTTCATGCGGTAGCGTCAGCCCCATATCCGTATGCGCCACCGGGCCTGTTACGGTTTGCAGGAAACCTTTCATTCTGACACCTCCATTTTTTGCGCCATTTTGGATGCTCTGTATTCAGGGATGGTGGTCACAATCGCACCGACTAACGCGAACAGCGTACCGATGATGGTGACCAGGTAGACCGTATTGCCTAATGAAGGGATCAATTCATCAATTAGCACTGAGCCAAGCAGTTGGCCTGCTGTTGACGCTACGCCCAGCATCAATAGCCCTAAGCCTCTCACCAGAATCGCCATTAGCCCGATGGATAGCAGACCCAGCGGACCACCGAGATACATCCACCATGTATCGGGTAACTGGATGGTGACATGGCCTAATGCGATACGTATCGCCAGCGCCGCGCCCAGGACACAAAAGCCGACGATGAAGTTCCATGTAATGGACACCAGCATGGAGCCCGTTGCCTCGGCGACTTTCGCATTCCCCGCAGGCTGCCAGCCAGCGAGTAACCCTGCCAAAAAGGGGAGGATAGCGAGCAGGATAAACGAGGTTGAGTGCCACTGTGGCGACACGACAAAAATGGTGGCGATAACGGCGAACAATGCGCCAGTAATGCGCCATGGCGTAAAATATTTTTTCTCCTCCACGCCGATGCCAAAACGGTCGCACAGCAGGCCGGAAAGAAGCAGAGCGGAAATTAATGCCGTTTGAAAGGTGGCAACGCCCAGCGCGCTGGCGGATGCGCCTTCAGAAAATACGACCATCGCCCCGCATAATCCTGCAAACCAATTCCATAGCGGGATTTTTCTCTTTTTAATCAGAGTAGGGATTGAGGCGAATTGCTGGCGTGTTTCTTTGCGCGCAATAATAATAAAAAACATGACGACCAGACCGCTGGCAAACGAGATTACTGCGCAAGCATTACCGTCTTGTAACCAATGTCCTAACTGCCCATTAACGGCAGACTGCATCGGGGAAAGCATACCGGCTAAGATGGTGGCAAGCATCAGTAAGGGGGTTGAGTACTTATTCTTGTTCATACATCAATCCTTATATTTTATAAAAGGAGTAACTTTCGTTACTCCATTGTTTTTTATTTTCTGGCGATGAATTGAAGCGTGTTGACCCACAGGTCGGTATAAAATGGCCATGACATAAACTGCTGGGTTCCCCAGTGTGGGGAGCAGTCACTCATAAAGCAGGCGGTTTTACCCTGTTGGTATTCACCGAACACTAACAATGGGTCATTATTTATTGTTAATACGACATCGGCATCGTCTCTGGCGACGACCTGGTTATATCCAAGAAATACCGGGTAATCTGAGAACCCGTTAACAACAGGATGTTCAGGTGAGACAGCCTCAGCACAAATACCCTCTGGCTTTTCTACCCGGTCATCGCCGTCAAGCATAATAACTGGCAGAACCTCAGCAAGAACGGTGTTCTTATAATTGGCTTTTGCCTCAATACCCATAAATGACAGATAACCGCCAATCATGAGTAGTCCACCGCCATTTTTGACGTACTCTTTAATGGATTCCAGAGCGTTTGGTTTTATTTTTAGCTGATAGAAGGTTTCATTTTGTAGCAGGAAGGTATTACTACCAATGTCGCTAATAACAATCACATCATAACGATTTAATTCGTCAATACTCTCTGGAAAGGCAATTTGTACCGTGTGGGCAGGCATGTAATCAATATCAACGCCGCCTTTCCTCAGGCATTCCAGTAACCATGTCGCGCCTTCTTCATATTTACTGGAGGTGAAACTGTCATAACCTTTTGAATGAATCATATGAATATGCCAGGATTCTCCAATAAAGAGCACCTTTAGTTTTTTCTGCGTATTGTTCATAGTCTGCTCCTTGATTTAGTGAGTAGAGATAGTTTGTTTGTAATGTGAACCCTGAATACGATGAAGAACGGAGTCGTTTTCCGGCATATCAGAGGCATTAGGCGTTTCAACCGCAAGTGAGGCAAATGCGCTGGCGTAGCACAATGCGGATGCCAGTGACTTTCCTTTTGCAAGGCCAGATGAGAGGGCGCCATTGAAAGCGTCACCCGCTCCCGCCGTATTTTTTACAACTGCCGGAAATGCCGGGGAATAGATGAATTGTGTGCCGTCATAAGCAAGCGAACCTTTGCTACCTAATGTAATAATGGTATTTTTGACGCCTTTCTGGTGAATAATTTTGGCCGCGCATTTGGCTGATTCGATATCATTAACCGCCATATTGGCCAGCAGGCCGGCTTCCGTTTCATTTGGCGTAATATAGTCAATGTTATCAATGATGGTGTTAACCATGTCATTGTACGGCGCTGGATTGATGATGACCGGTATGTCATTTTTTTGTGCGAGACGAATTGTTTGCTGCAGCGCTTCGTAATTCGTCTCCAGTTGGACAAGAACAATATCTGAATGAACAATGGCTTCTTTTTGAATGGTGATTTCATCAGGGGAAATTGTCATGTTGGCGCCAGGGTAGATAGCGATGACATTATCTCCGGTATCACCATTCACCATGATGGTTGCTGTACCTGTTTGTGTTTCTTTGGTCTGGTAGATAACACTTTTATGGATTTTTGATGAGTTTATAAAATTAATGGCGTAATCGCTAAAATGATCTGAGCCGACTTTAGTAATAAAATGCACATCAGAATCGGCATAGCTTGCTGCTAATGCCTGATTACATCCCTTACCGCCGGGTGAAAAAATAAATTTATCGGCCAGCAATGATTCTCCCGTTGAGGGTAATCTCGGTAGATAACTGATAATATCAACATTGAACGAGCCAATAACACATACATTATTTTTCATGGCAGAGAGACCTTTTTTTATTTTCTGCGCTGATTCATATTTTTCCAGCACATAAGCAATTTCATTTTTTGCGACGTTATCAAGAGAATCAAGGGTAATAAATGCACCACCATGACAGCGAGTAAGATATCCCTGTCCGGCAAGTTCATTGAGATCTGAACGAATAGTTTCCTTTGTTACCTTGAGACTTTTCGCCAGATTTGAAACTTTTACAACTCCCGAAATACTGAGTTCCTTCAATATTCTATGATGGCGTTCAAATTTCATTTTTTACCTCACCGTGGTTAAATTAGTCCCGGGAGGAGTATATTGTTGTGATTGTCACCATAAAGTGATGGCAGAAACCAAAAAAAAACAAAAATGTAATATTAATATTGCTAAAATTACGGAAAAAACGGTGATAAAGCTTAAAGTGGTAATAACCATGAAATTCAAGTGGTTATTGTTTTGATATAGGGGAAGTAGGCTGCAATAACTGGAATGTTGTGAAGGTTTGTGACGTTTCGCCCCACAGGGTGGGGCGGGGAAGCGCTATTTCACGCGCGCCATAAAGTACGTATCAACGTACTCACCGTTGCGCAGGCCGTATTTCTTACCGGTGCCTTCGATTTCAAAGCCGTACTTCTTATACACCGCCACCGCGGGCTCGTTATCAACAAACACCGTTAACTCAATACGCTCGACGCGCAGCCAGTTGTCACACATGTCGATCATCGTGCGGATCAGCGCGCTGGCAATGCCGCGATTGTGCCACCGGGCATCCACGCAGATACCAAAATCGGCCACGTGGCTGCGACGGGGACGTTGGGTGACCTGAATAGAAAGATGGCCAACGACAATATCGTCAATGCAGGCAACCAGTTGTTTAACCCCGGCTTGCTCGGTTAGCCGCGCCTGCCACATTTCGAGGGAAGGATGAGGAACCTGTAGCGTGTTGTGGTACACCTCCGGCTGGGCGTGGATCTGACGAATGGCGTCGTAATCTTTCGGTTCAGCGTGGCGTATCACTATTTCACTCATTCCTTATCTCCTGCAGGGTTAATTGTGTATTTACACTCGCTGAGAAAGAAAATTCCGTCAACCGCATTTTTTTGCAAAAAGAAGTAGACAAGTGCGAATGAGAATGATTATTATTGCCTTGCATTCAGGGGAACCCCTACGGATAACCTGAAAGCATGACATTGCTCACATTGCTTCCAGTTTTATTTTGGCCAGCTTTTGCTGGCTTTTTTTTTGGTTTTGTTTCAGCCTGGCTTACTTGTCATTTTGTCCCCGGGAAGTGCTCGTGCTCCTCACGTACATTTAGTACGCTCCGGGCCCTGCGCGCTTGCCGTGAACAAACTGACCGCGACGCTGACGGCCGATCTTGAGGCATCTGCTTTTGTAGGCCCGAAAAGGCTTCTCCGCCACCGTCAAAGAATCCAACATTCAGTCTCCTCACGCTTTGCGCTATGGTGTAAACAATCATCTTCAAAAGGATCGTCTCATGACCTTACACTGCGCATTTATTGGATTCGGCAAAAGTACCACCCGTTACCATCTCCCCTACGTTCTGAATCGTAAAGATACCTGGCATGTCGCGCATATTTTCCGTCGTCACGCTAAACCGGAAGAGCAGGCGCCGCAGTATTCGCATATTCACTTCACCAGCGATCTGGATGAGGTGTTGGGCGATCCGCAGGTAAAACTGGTGATCGTCTGTACGCATGCTGACAGCCATTTCGAATACGCCAAACGCGCGCTGGAAGCGGGTAAAAATGTGCTGGTTGAGAAACCTTTCACGCCGACGCTGGCGGAGGCAAAAGTGTTGTTCGAACTGGCGCGAAGCAAAGGACTGACCGTCACGCCATATCAGAATCGGCGTTTTGATTCCTGTTTTCTCACTGCTAAAAAAGCGATTGAGAGCGGGAAACTGGGCAAGATTGTCGAAATTGAAAGCCATTTCGATTATTACCGCCCGGTAGCAGAAACCAAACCGGGCCTGCCGCAGGATGGCGCATTCTATGGACTTGGCGTCCACACTATGGATCAAATTATTTCGCTATTTGGCCGCCCGGATCATGTCGCGTATGACATTCGTAGCCTGCGTAATAAAGCGAATCCGGATGACACCTTTGAAGCGCAATTGTTCTACGGTGCCCTGAAAGCCATTGTGAAAACCAGCCATCTGGTGAAAATCGACTATCCGAAGTTTATTGTTCACGGCACCAAAGGTTCGTTTGTGAAATACGGTATCGATCAACAAGAAACCAGCCTGAAAGCGAACATTATGCCTGGCGAGCCGGGTTTTGCCGCTGACGAATCCGTCGGTGTGCTGGAATATGTTAACGATGAAGGCGTTACGGTGAAAGAAGAGGTGAAACCGGAAACGGGTGACTATGGTCGCGTCTATGATGCGCTGTACCAGACGTTGACCATCGGTACGCCTAATTATGTCAAGGAATCTGAAGTTCTTACCAATCTGGAAATCCTCGAACGTGCCTTCGAACAGGCAACGCCTGCGACGATAACCCTCGCTAAATAGCCCTTACAGACTCCTCTGCGCTTATTCATATTTTTTGAACAGAGGAGTCAATTTTCACCCTCTATGATCCCGGACGGAATGAGTCCACACTTATTCCATCGAAAACATCTGGGGGTGAACACAATGATCTACTTACGCAAAGCAAACGACCGCGGTCATGCGAATCATGGCTGGCTTGACTCCTGGCATACCTTTTCTTTTGCCGATTATTACGATCCGAACTTTATGGGGTTCTCGGCGCTACGTGTGATTAACGACGATGTGATCGACGCAGGCCAGGGTTTCGGCACGCATCCGCATAAAGACATGGAAATTTTGACCTATGTGCTGGAAGGTGCTGTAGAACACCAGGACAGTATGGGCAATAAAGAACAGGTTCCGGCAGGTGAATTCCAGATTATGAGCGCCGGGACCGGCGTTCGCCACTCCGAGTACAACCCGAGCAAAACGGATCGTCTGCGGCTGTACCAGATCTGGATCATTCCGCAAGAAACAGGCATCACGCCGCGCTACGAACAGCGCCGCTTCGACGCCGCGCAGGGCAAGCAACTGGTGCTTTCGCCAGATGCTCGCGATGGTTCGCTGAAGGTCCACCAGGATATGGAGCTGTACCGCTGGGCGCTGCTCAAAGATGAGCAATCGGTGCATCAGATTGCCGCCGAGCGCCGCGTCTGGATACAGGTGGTAAAAGGTAACGTGACCATTAACGGTACCAAAGCGACGACCAGCGACGGCCTGGCGATTTGGGATGAGCAGGCAATCTCGATTCATGCCGACAGCGACAGTGAAGTGTTACTGTTTGACCTGCCGCCAGTCTAAAAATACACGTCATCCTTCAAGCTGCATCTGTGTTGGCTTTATTACTCGGCCCATCCATAGGCCTCGCCCCTTCGGGGCCGCTGCGAGCAGCGTTCAAATCTGCTCCCGGCAGATTTGTCGCTCACCCCGGTCGCGTACTTAATGTACGCTCCCGGGGATTTACTGAGGGACATCCTTGTCCCTCACCAGAGGCAACCTTCGGTTGTTCAAATTCGTTCCTGACGAATTTGTCACTGCGTCGCCGCCTTGATGCAACTCGAATGATTTTGTGTATTTCTCATAATAAAAACTCCTTTTTCTCTGCGAAGGTTCACGCACGTCCGTGGTAAACTGGGGAAATCTATCCCTTTTTAACGCTTCAGGACGATGAAAAAGAAAAGACCCGTACTTCAGGATGTAGCCGACCGCGTGGGCGTGACCAAAATGACGGTCAGCCGCTTTTTGCGTAACCCGGAGCAGGTCTCCGTGGCGCTGCGGGGCAAAATTGCCGCTGCACTTGATGAGCTGGGTTATATTCCCAATCGCGCTCCTGATATCCTTTCTAACGCCACCAGTCGCGCTATCGGCGTGCTGTTACCGTCTCTCACCAACCAGGTCTTTGCGGAAGTGTTACGCGGCATTGAGGCCGTCACCGATGCCCACGGGTATCAGACCATGCTGGCGCACTACGGCTATAAACCGGAGATGGAGCAGGAGCGCCTGGAATCGATGCTCTCCTGGAATATCGACGGTCTTATCCTCACAGAACGTACCCATACGCCGCGCACCTTAAAAATGATCGAAGTCGCCGGGATTCCGGTGGTGGAACTGATGGACAGCCAGTCGCCGTGTCTCGATATTGCCGTTGGTTTTGACAACTTCGAGGCCGCCCGTCAGATGACCGCCGCGATTATCGCGCGTGGTCATCGTCATATCGCCTATCTGGGGGCGCGCCTCGACGAACGTACTATCATCAAGCAGAAGGGCTATGAACAGGCGATGCGGGACGCCGGCCTGGTTCCTTACAGTGTGATGATGGAGCAATCTTCATCCTACTCTTCCGGTATCGAACTCATGCGCCAGGCGCGACGCGAATACCCACAGCTTGACGGTATTTTTTGCACCAACGATGACCTGGCGGTGGGGGCGGCCTTCGAATGCCAGCGCCTGGGGCTAAAAATCCCGGACGACATGGCGATCGCCGGGTTCCACGGTCATGACATCGGCCAGGTGATGGAACCGCGTCTGGCAAGCGTCCTGACGCCGCGCGAGCGAATGGGCAGCATTGGCGCGGAACGTCTGTTGGCCCGCATTCGCGGCGAAACGGTCACGCCGAAAATGTTAGATTTAGGTTTCACCTTGTCACCGGGCGGATCTATTTAGTCTGACAACTTTGAAGTAGCTCACACTTATTCACTTTTGGCACGAATGGTCATTGCGTCGTGAATGGTGCGGTTGGACAATGTTACCGATAACAGTTACCCGTAACAAATTTTGCAACTTGTAGAGTGGGGTCCCGCTTTGAGCACGACTAATCATGATCACCACGTTTACGTTCTGATGGGCGTATCAGGCAGCGGTAAATCCGCTGTCGCAAGCGCCGTGGCGCATCAGCTTCATGCCGCGTTTCTGGACGGCGATTTTCTGCATCCGCGCTGCAATATTGAAAAAATGGCTTCCGGCGAGCCGTTGAATGATGATGACCGCAAACCGTGGTTGCAGGCGCTGAACGACGCCGCTTTCGCGATGCAGCGTACCAATAAAATCTCGCTGATTGTCTGTTCCGCACTGAAAAAACACTATCGCGACCTGCTGCGCGAGGGAAACCCGAATCTCTCCTTTATCTATCTGAAAGGTGATTTCGACGTCATTGAAAGCCGTCTGAAAGCGCGCAAAGGTCATTTCTTCAAAACCCAGATGCTGGTGACGCAGTTTGAAACGCTGCAAGAGCCGGGTGCCGACGAACGCGATGTTCTGGTGGTGGATATCGACCAGCCGCTGGAAGGCGTTGTGGCGAGCACCATTGAGGTCATCAATAAAGGCAGTACGCTGTGAGTACATTAACACTGGTTTTAACCGCCGTCGGTTCCGTCTTACTGCTGCTGTTTCTCGTGATGAAGGCGCGTATGCACGCCTTCGTCGCGTTAATGGTCGTCTCAATGGGCGCGGGGCTTTTTTCAGGGATGCCGCTTGATAAAATCGCCGCGACCATGGAAAAAGGGATGGGCGGCACGCTGGGCTTCCTGGCGATTGTGGTCGCGCTGGGGGCGATGTTCGGTAAAATTCTGCATGAAACCGGCGCGGTCGATCAGATAGCCGTGAAAATGCTTAAATCCTTTGGCCATAACCGCGCGCACTATGCGATTGGCCTTGCCGGGCTGATTTGCGCGCTCCCGCTATTCTTTGAAGTGGCGATTGTGCTGCTGATAAGTGTGGCGTTCTCTATGGCGCGTCATACCGGCACAAACCTGGTGAAGCTGGTCATTCCGCTGTTTGCGGGCGTGGCGGCAGCCGCGGCGTTTTTGTTGCCTGGGCCTGCGCCGATGCTGCTGGCTTCCCAGATGCATGCTGATTTCGGCTGGATGATCCTGATTGGGCTGTGCGCCGCCATTCCTGGCATGATTATCGCCGGGCCGCTGTGGGGGAATTTTATCAGCCGTTACGTTGAGCTGCGTATTCCTGACGACATTACCGAGCCGCATCTGGGCGAAGGCAAAATGCCTTCTTTCGGCTTCAGCCTGTCGCTGATCCTGCTGCCGTTGGTGCTGGTAGGACTGAAAACGATCGCCGCGCGCTTTGTGCCGGAAGGTTCCACCGCTTATGAATGGTTTGAGTTTATCGGCCACCCCTTCACTGCGATTCTGGTCGCTTGTCTGGTAGCGATTTACGGCCTGGCGATGCGCCAGGGGATGCCGAAAGACAAAGTGATGGAAATCTGCGGCCACGCGCTACAACCGGCGGGCATTATTCTGCTGGTGATTGGCGCAGGCGGGGTGTTCAAACAGGTACTGGTTGACTCCGGCGTCGGCCCGGCGCTGGGCGAAGCGTTAACCGGTATGGGACTGCCGATTGCCATTACCTGCTTTGTGCTGGCGGCGGCGGTGCGCATCATTCAGGGTTCCGCGACCGTGGCGTGTTTAACCGCGGTCGGTCTGGTGATGCCGGTCATTGAGCAACTGAATTTCTCCGGCGCGCAGATGGCGGCGCTCTCTATCTGTATCGCCGGCGGTTCAATTGTGGTTTCTCATGTTAACGACGCTGGCTTCTGGCTGTTCGGTAAATTTACCGGCGCGACCGAAGCGCAGACGCTGAAGACCTGGACGATGATGGAAACTATCCTCGGCACGGTCGGCGCGATTGTCGGGATGATTGCTTTCCAACTGCTGAGCTGAGTCTTGTTGCCCGGTGGCGCTGTGCTTACCGGGCCTGGAAACGGGCACATATCGATACCGTAAGCCGGGTAAGGCGTAATCGCTACCCGGTTTTTTTATTGAGGTGTGCATGGCAATCGCCCAACGACATTTTGCCTCGCCATGTTTCAGTACGCGCATAAAAGCAGGCAAATTTCTACGCTGATCCATAATTAGGATCAATAAAACAGCGACGGAAATGATTCCCTTCCTAACGCAAATTCCCTGATAATCGCCACTGGACTTTCTGCTTGCGCGGTAAGGCAGGATAAGTCGCATTACTGATGGCTTCGCTATCATTGATTAATTTCACTTGCGACTTTGGCTGCTTTTTGTATGGTGAAGGATGCGCCACAGGATACTGGCGCGCATACACAGCACATCTCTTTGCAGGAAAAAACGCTATGAAAAATGTTGGTTTTATCGGCTGGCGCGGAATGGTCGGCTCTGTTCTCATGCAACGCATGGTAGAGGAGCGCGATTTCGACGCTATTCGCCCTGTTTTCTTTTCTACCTCCCAGTTTGGACAGGCGGCGCCCACCTTCGGCGACACCTCCACCGGCACGCTACAGGACGCTTTTGATCTGGATGCGCTAAAAGCGCTCGATATCATCGTGACCTGCCAGGGCGGCGATTATACCAACGAAATTTATCCAAAGCTGCGCGAAAGCGGATGGCAGGGTTACTGGATTGACGCGGCTTCTACGCTGCGCATGAAAGATGATGCCATTATTATTCTCGACCCGGTCAACCAGGACGTGATTACCGACGGACTGAACAATGGCGTGAAGACCTTTGTGGGCGGTAACTGTACCGTTAGCCTGATGTTGATGTCGCTGGGCGGTCTCTTTGCCCATAATCTCGTTGACTGGGTATCCGTCGCGACCTATCAGGCCGCCTCCGGCGGCGGCGCGCGCCATATGCGCGAGCTGTTAACCCAAATGGGGCAGTTGTATGGCCATGTCGCCGATGAACTGGCGACGCCGTCTTCCGCAATTCTTGATATTGAACGCAAAGTTACGGCATTGACCCGCAGCGGCGAGCTGCCGGTGGATAACTTTGGCGTACCGCTGGCGGGAAGCCTGATCCCCTGGATCGACAAACAGCTTGATAACGGCCAAAGCCGCGAAGAGTGGAAAGGCCAGGCGGAAACCAACAAGATCCTCAATACTGCCTCTGTGATCCCGGTTGATGGTTTGTGCGTGCGCGTCGGCGCGCTGCGCTGTCACAGCCAGGCGTTCACCATTAAGCTGAAAAAAGAGGTATCCATTCCGACGGTGGAAGAACTGCTGGCGGCACATAATCCGTGGGCGAAAGTGGTGCCGAACGATCGTGATATCACTATGCGCGAATTAACCCCGGCGGCGGTGACCGGCACGTTGACTACGCCGGTTGGTCGTCTGCGTAAGCTGAACATGGGGCCAGAGTTCTTGTCGGCGTTTACCGTAGGCGACCAGTTGTTATGGGGCGCCGCCGAGCCGCTGCGTCGAATGCTGCGCCAGTTGGCGTAGTGGCTATTGCAGCGCTTATCGGGCCTGCGTGTGGTTCTGTAGGCCGGATAAGGCGTGTCAGCGCCGCCATCCGGCAATATCCGCCAGATAAGGCGTAGTCGGCAAGCAGACGTCAGATTGATATGTAGGGTGCATCGTCACCTTTTTTTGCGTAATACAGGAGTAAACGCAGATGTTTCATTTTTATCAGGAGTTAAGCAGAGCATTGGCTATTCTTTAAGGGTAGCTTAATCCCACGGGTATTAAGCCTAACCTGAAGGTAGGACGACGCAGATAGGATGCACAGTGTGCTGCGCCGTTCAGGTCAAAGAAGTGTCACTACCTGATGTTGAATTCAGTGAGATGGAGTGACGCCACAAAACAGGATAACAAACCATGTCCAGTCGTATCGATAGAGACGTGATTAATGCGCTAATTGCAGGACATTTTGCGGACCCTTTTTCCGTACTCGGAATGCACCAGACCCAAGCCGGACTAGAAGTCCGCGCCCTATTACCTGACGCCACCGACGTATGGGTGATTGAACCCAAAACCGGACGTAAAGTCGGCAAACTGGAATGTCTCGACGCTCGCGGTTTTTTCTGCGGCGTTTTACCCCGACGTAAAAATTTCTTTCGCTATCAGCTCGCCGTGACCTGGCACGGACAGCAGAACCTCATCGACGATCCTTACCGTTTTGGTCCATTAATACAGGAAATGGATGCCTGGCTATTGTCGGAAGGCACCCACCTGCGTCCTTATGAAACGCTGGGCGCGCACGCCGATACGATGGATGGCGTCACCGGCACCCGTTTCTCCGTCTGGGCGCCTAATGCCCGTCGCGTTTCGGTTGTCGGGCAATTCAACTATTGGGATGGGCGTCGCCACCCGATGCGTCTGCGCAAAGAGAGCGGTATTTGGGAGCTGTTTATCCCCGGCGCGCATAATGGACAACTGTATAAATTCGAGCTGCTTGATGCGAACGGTAATCTGCGCATTAAAGCCGATCCCTATGCTTTTGAGGCGCAGATGCGTCCGGAAACGGCGTCGATGATTTGCGGACTGCCGGAGAAAGTGACGCCAAGCGAAGAACGACAAAAAGCCAATCAGTTTGATGCGCCGATCTCGATTTATGAGGTGCATTTAGGTTCATGGCGCCGCCATACGGATAACAATTTCTGGCTGAG
This sequence comes from Salmonella sp. K21076, assembly GCF_039650795.1. NCBI lineage: Bacteria > Pseudomonadati > Pseudomonadota > Gammaproteobacteria > Enterobacterales > Enterobacteriaceae > Salmonella > Salmonella sp. K21076. The sequence goes on along the minus strand of NZ_JBCLYA010000047.1, from coordinate 91,988 downwards.
CTATCGTGAGCTGGCGGATCAGCTTGTGCCTTACGCCAAATGGATGGGCTTTACGCACCTTGAACTCTTGCCGGTTAACGAACATCCGTTTGACGGCAGTTGGGGCTACCAGCCGACCGGCCTCTACGCGCCGACCCGCCGCTTTGGTACGCGGGACGACTTCCGCTATTTCATCAATGCGGCCCATGCGGCGGGCCTTAACGTCATTCTCGACTGGGTGCCGGGCCATTTCCCGTCCGATGAATTTAGCCTCGCGGAGTTTGACGGCACCCACCTCTATGAGCATAGCGACCCGCGCGAGGGCTATCACCAGGACTGGAATACGCTGATCTACAACTATGGTCGTCGTGAAGTCAGTAATTATCTGGTGGGTAACGCCCTGTACTGGATGGAGCGTTTTGGGATTGATGCGCTGCGTGTCGATGCGGTGGCCTCTATGATCTACCGCGACTACAGCCGCAAAGAGGGCGAGTGGATACCGAACGAGTTCGGCGGTCGTGAAAACCTGGAAGCCATTGAGTTTCTGCGTAATACCAACCGCATTATTGGCGAGCAGGTGCCCGGCGCGGTCAGCATGGCGGAAGAGTCGACAGACTTCTCTGGCGTGACGCGTCCACCGGAAACGGGTGGGCTGGGGTTCTGGTACAAGTGGAATCTGGGCTGGATGCACGACACGCTGGACTACATGAAGCTGGACCCGGTGTACCGCCAGTATCATCACGACAAGCTGACCTTTGGTATGTTGTACAACCATACCGAAAACTTTGTTCTGCCGCTGTCGCACGATGAGGTGGTTCACGGCAAGAAATCCATTCTCGATCGTATGCCGGGCGATGCGTGGCAAAAATTCGCCAACCTGCGCGCCTATTATGGCTGGATGTGGGCCTTCCCCGGCAAGAAACTGCTGTTTATGGGGAATGAGTTTGCCCAGGGACGCGAGTGGAACCATGACGCCAGCCTCGACTGGCACCTGCTGGAGGGGGGCGATAACTGGCACCACGGGGTTCAGCGTCTGGTGCGCGATCTCAACCACACCTATCGCCACCATAAAGCGTTGCATGAGCTGGATTTCGATGCTTACGGCTTTGAGTGGCTGGTGGTCGATGACAATGAACGCTCAGTACTGATTTTTGTACGCCGTGATAAAGCCGGTAACGAGATCATCGTCGCCAGCAACTTTACGCCCGTTCCTCGCCACGACTACCGCTTTGGCATCAACCAGCCGGGACGCTGGCGTGAAATTCTCAATACTGATTCGATGCATTATCACGGTAGCAACACCGGCAATGGCGGTGTGGTGCACAGCGATGAGATCGAAAGCCATGGCCGTCAGCACTCTCTTAACCTGACGTTACCGCCGTTGGCGACGATCTGGCTGATGCGGGAGGGGGAATGACGCAGCTTGCGATCGGCGAAGCAACGCCGCATGGCGCAACGTATGACGGTCATGGCGTGAATTTCACGCTCTTTTCCGCCCATGCGGAGCGCGTAGAGCTGTGCGTTTTTGATTCCCGAGGGAATGAGCGTCGCTATGACCTGCCAGGACGTCGCGGCGATGTCTGGCATGGTTATCTGGCAGGCGCCAGGCCAGGTTTGCGCTATGGCTATCGCGTACATGGCCCGTGGCAGCCAGCGCAGGGGCATCGGTTTAATCCGGCGAAGTTACTGCTTGACCCTTATGCGCGCCAAGTCGAGGGCGAACTAAAAGATCATCCGCTGTTGCACGGCGGACACGATGAACCGGACTACCGCGATAACGCGGCGGTGGCGCCGAAAAGCGTGGTAATCAGCGACCATTATGACTGGGAAGATGACGCCGCGCCGCGCACGCCGTGGGGAAAAACGGTCATCTATGAAGCGCATGTCAAAGGGCTTACCTATCTGCATCCGGAACTCCCCCAGGAGATACGCGGCACCTATAAAGCGCTCGGTCATCCGGTCATGGTGGCGTACTTCAAACAGCTTGGCATTACGGCGCTGGAACTGTTGCCGGTGGCGCAGTTTGCCAGCGAGCCGCGTCTGCAACGTATGGGGCTGACCAATTATTGGGGTTATAACCCAATGGCGATGTTTGCGCTGCATCCCGCCTGGGCCAGTTCGCCCGAGACGGCGCTGGACGAGTTTCGCGATGCGGTGAAAGCGCTGCATCGCGCGGGGATTGAGGTCATTCTGGACATCGTATTAAACCATAGCGCCGAGCTGGATCTGGACGGTCCAACCTTCTCCCTGCGCGGAATTGATAACCGTAGCTATTATTGGATAAGGGACGATGGCGATTATCACAACTGGACGGGGTGCGGCAACACGCTCAATTTAAGCCATCCCGGCGTGGTGGAATACGCGTGCGAGTGTTTGCGCTATTGGATGGAAACCTGTCATGTCGATGGTTTTCGTTTTGATTTGGCGTCCGTCATGGGGCGCACGCCGACGTTTCGCCAGGATGCGCCGCTGTTCGCCGCGATTAAAGCGTGTCCTGTGTTATCAACGGTCAAGCTGATTGCTGAACCGTGGGATATTGGCGAGGGCGGCTATCAGGTCGGGAATTTTCCGCCACCGTTTGCCGAGTGGAACGATCATTTTCGCGATGCGGCCCGCCGATTCTGGTTGCCGCGTAACCTGACGACCGGGGAGTTTGCCTGTCGTTTCGCCGCTTCCAGCGATGTGTTTAAACGCAATGGCCGCGCGCCCGGCGCCTCTGTCAATCTGCTCACGGCGCATGACGGTTTTACGCTCCGGGACTGCGTCTGTTTCAATCAGAAACACAATGAGGCGAACGGTGAGGAAAATCGCGACGGCACCAACAGCAATTACAGCGACAATCATGGTAAAGAAGGATTAGGCGGTCCGCTTGATTTAATGGAGCGGCGGCGCGACAGCATTCATGCCCTGCTGGCGACGCTACTGCTCTCTCAGGGAACGCCGATGCTGCTGGCAGGCGATGAACACGGCCATAGCCAGCACGGCAACAATAACGCCTACTGTCAGGATAATGCCTTAACCTGGCTGGACTGGCAGCAGGCAAATCGTGGGTTAACCACGTTTACCGCCGCGCTGATTCGTTTGCGTCAGCAGATACCGGCTTTAACCGGCAATAGCTGGTGGGAAGAAGGCGATGGCAACGTGCGTTGGCTAAATAAAAACGCGCAACCCTTGAGTGCGGATGAGTGGCAAAACGGACCTAAGCTGATGCAAATTCTGTTGTCGGACCGTTTTCTGATTGCGATAAATGCCACGCTTGAGGTGACAGATATAGTTTTACCCGAAGGGGAATGGCGCGCCGTTCCCCCATTCGCTGGAGAGGATAATCCGGTGATAACGGCGGTCTGGCAGGGACTGTGTGTGTTCCAGAGAGGATAAAAAAGGAGTTAATCATGGTGAGTTTAGAGAAGAACGATCGTGTAATGTTGGCGCGCCAGCTGCCATTGAAATCTGTTGCCCTAATCCTGGCCGGCGGCCGCGGCACGCGTCTAAAAGATTTAACGAACAAACGCGCCAAACCAGCCGTCCACTTTGGTGGGAAGTTCCGCATCATCGATTTCGCCTTATCTAATTGTCTGAACTCCGGGATTCGCCGTATCGGCGTGATCACTCAGTATCAGTCCCACACGCTGGTGCAGCATATTCAGCGCGGCTGGTCACTGTTTAGCGAAGAGATGAACGAATTTGTCGATCTGCTGCCAGCCCAACAGCGTATGAAGGGCGAAAACTGGTATCGCGGCACGGCAGACGCGGTGACCCAGAACCTGGATATTATTCGTTGCTATAAAGCGGAATATGTCGTCATCCTGGCAGGCGATCATATCTACAAGCAGGACTACTCGCGTATGTTGATCGATCACGTTGAAAAGGGCGCGCGTTGCACGGTGGCCTGTATGCCGGTGCCGATCAAAGAAGCGACGGCGTTCGGCGTGATGGCGGTCGATGAAAACGACAAGATTATTGATTTTGTCGAAAAACCGGCGAATCCCCCCGCAATGCCTGGTGACGCCAGCAAATCGCTGGCCAGTATGGGCATTTACGTTTTTGACGCCGATTACCTGTATGAATTGTTGGCGGCAGACGATAAAGATGACGCTTCCAGCCACGATTTCGGTAAAGACATTATCCCCAAAATCACCCGCGAAGGTATGGCTTACGCGCATCCTTTCCCGCTCTCCTGCGTGCAGTCCGATCCACAAGCCGAACCGTACTGGCGTGATGTAGGTACGCTGGAAGCTTACTGGAAGGCGAACCTGGATTTAGCCTCGGTGACGCCGGAGCTGGATATGTATGACCAGAACTGGCCTATCCGTACGCATATGGAATCGCTACCGCCTGCGAAATTCGTGCAGGACCGCTCCGGTAGCCACGGTATGACGCTGAACTCGCTGGTCTCCGGCGGCTGCATTATCTCTGGTTCGGTGGTGGTGCAATCTGTGCTCTTCCCACGGGTGAGAATAAATTCTTTTTGTAATATTGATTCGGCAGTGTTGTTACCTGAGGTTTGGGTAGGGCGCTCCTGCCGTTTACGTCGCTGTGTTATTGACCGTGCCTGTATTATCCCGGAAGGCATGGTGATTGGTGAAAATGCGGAAGAGGACGCTCGTCGTTTCTACCGTTCAGAAGAAGGTATTGTACTGGTCACGCGTGAAATGCTGCGCAAACTGCAGGTCAAACAGGAGCGATAATGCAGGTTTTACATGTATGTTCAGAGATGTTCCCCCTGCTGAAGACTGGGGGGCTGGCGGATGTGATAGGCGCGTTGCCTGCGGCACAAATTGCGGATGGTGTTGATGTTCGCGTTCTGCTTCCTGGGTTTCCCGATATCCGTCGGGGGATACCCGATGCGCATGTGGTGAGCCGCCGCGATACTTTCGCAGGTAAGATATCGCTGCTGTTCGGGCATTATAACGGCGTGGGCATTTATCTGATCGACGCGCCGCATCTGTACGAGCGTCCAGGCAGTCCCTATCACGATACGAATTTATATGCCTATATCGATAACGTGCTGCGCTTTGCCCTGTTAGGGTGGGTCGGCTGTGAAATGGCCTGCGGACTTGATCCATTCTGGCGCCCCGACGTGGTGCACGCCCATGACTGGCACGCCGGGCTGGCGCCCGCCTATCTGGCGGCGCGCGGGCGGCCGGCGAAATCGGTCTTTACCGTACACAACCTGGCCTATCAAGGCATGTTTTATGCAAAGCATATGGATGACATCGAGCTGCCGTGGTCATTCTTTAATATGCATGGGCTGGAGTTCAACGGACAACTCTCCTTTTTGAAGGCCGGTTTGTACTATGCCGACCATATTACGGCGGTGAGCCCGACCTATGCGCGTGAAATTACCGAACCGCAGTTTGCTTATGGTATGGAAGGCCTGTTGCGTCAGCGTCATCTGGAAGGGCGCTTGTCCGGCATACTGAACGGCGTGGATGAGAAGATCTGGAACCCGGAATCCGATCTGCTGCTGGCGTCGCGCTACACGCGCGATACCCTGGAAGAGAAGGCGGAAAACAAACGTCAGCTACAAATTGCGATGGGGTTGAAGGTTAACGACAAAGTGCCGCTGTTCGCCGTGGTAAGCCGTCTGACCAACCAGAAAGGTCTGGATCTGGTGCTGGAGGCGTTACCGGGGCTGCTGGAGCAGGGCGGCCAGTTGGCGCTACTTGGCGCGGGCGATCCGGTGCTTCAGGAGGGGTTCCTCGCGGCGGCGGCGGAACACCCAGGGCAGGCTGGCGTACAGATCGGCTATCACGAAGCTTTCTCGCATCGCATTATGGGCGGCGCGGACGTTATTCTGGTGCCCAGTCGTTTCGAACCGTGCGGCTTAACGCAGTTATATGGCTTAAAGTATGGCACGCTGCCTCTGGTGCGGCGTACCGGGGGGTTGGCCGATACGGTCTCCGACAGTTCGCTGGAAAATCTGGCGGACGGTATCGCCAGCGGTTTTGTCTTTGAAGACAGTAATGCCTGGTCGTTGCTACGCGCGATTCGGCGTGCTTTTGTGTTGTGGTCACGGCCTTCGCTTTGGCGGTTTGTACAACGGCAGGCGATGGCGATGGATTTTAGCTGGCAAGTTGCCGCGAAATCATACCGCGAGCTGTACTATCGCTTGAAATAGTCATCCAGGAATCATTTATATGAATGCTCCGTTTACTTATGCATCGCCCACACTCAGCGTTGAGGCGCTTAAGCATTCTATTGCCTATAAGCTGATGTTTACGATTGGTAAAGACCCGGTCATTGCCAATAAACACGAATGGCTGAACGCCACGTTGTTCGCGGTGCGCGATCGTCTGGTGGAGCGCTGGCTGCGTTCTAATCGAGCCCAATTATCGCAGGAAACCCGGCAGGTTTATTACCTGTCGATGGAGTTTTTGATTGGTCGTACTCTCTCTAACGCGCTGCTCTCGCTGGGCATTTATGACGACGTTAAAGGCGCGCTGGAGGCCATGGGCTTAGATCTCGAAGAGCTGATCGATGAAGAGAATGACCCAGGGCTTGGCAACGGCGGCTTAGGACGGCTGGCGGCTTGCTTCCTGGACTCGCTGGCGACGCTAGGATTACCGGGTCGCGGGTATGGCATTCGCTACGACTACGGCATGTTTAAGCAGAATATTGTCGACGGGCGGCAAAAAGAATCTCCGGATTACTGGCTGGAATATGGCAACCCGTGGGAGTTCAAGCGCCACAATACGCGCTATAAGGTGCTTTTTGGCGGGCGCATTCAGCAGGAAGGTAAAAAAGCGCGCTGGATTGAGACGGAAGAGATTCTGGCCGTCGCGTATGATCAGATCATCCCCGGTTACGACACCGACGCCACTAACACACTGCGGCTGTGGAATGCGCAGGCCAGTAGTGAAATCAACCTCGGTAAATTCAACCAGGGCGACTACTTTGCGGCGGTGGAAGATAAAAACCACTCTGAGAACGTTTCACGGGTGCTCTACCCGGACGATTCCACCTATTCCGGACGCGAGCTACGCCTGCGCCAGGAGTATTTTCTGGTCTCGGCGACGGTACAGGATATCCTGCACCGTCATTATCAACTGCATAAAACCTATGAGAATCTGGCGGATAAAATCGCCATTCACCTCAATGATACGCATCCGGTGCTGTCAATTCCGGAGCTGATGCGCCTGCTGATTGATGAACATAAATTTAGCTGGGACGACGCGTTTGAGGTGTGCTGTCAGGTCTTCTCTTATACCAACCATACGTTGATGAGCGAGGCGCTGGAAACCTGGCCCGTCGATATGCTGGGGAAAATTCTGCCCCGTCACCTGCAGATTATCTTCGAGATTAACGACTATTTCCTGAAAACGTTGCAGGAGCAATATCCCAACGATACCAGCCTGCTTGGACGCGCGTCGATTATTGATGAGTCGAACGGTCGCCGGGTACGGATGGCCTGGCTGGCGGTGGTAGTCAGCCATAAAGTCAACGGCGTTTCTGAACTCCATTCCAACCTGATGGTGCAGTCGCTGTTCGCGGATTTTGCGAAGATTTTCCCGACCCGTTTTTGTAACGTCACGAACGGCGTTACGCCGCGCCGCTGGCTGGCGCTGGCAAACCCGCCGCTTTCTGACGTGCTGGATGAGAATATTGGTCGTACCTGGCGTACCGATCTTAGTCAGCTCAGCGAGCTGAAGCAGCATTGTGATTATCCGCTGGTCAATCATGCGGTGCGTCAGGCGAAGCTGGAAAATAAAAAGCGGCTGGCGGTAGTGATAGCGCAACAACTGAATGTGGTGGTGAACCCTAAAGCGTTATTCGACGTGCAGATTAAGCGTATTCACGAATACAAGCGGCAGTTGATGAACGTACTGCATGTCATTACCCGCTATAACCGCATTAAAGAAAATCCGGAGGCCGACTGGGTGCCGCGGGTGAATATTTTTGCCGGTAAGGCGGCTTCCGCCTATTACATGGCAAAACATATCATTCATCTGATCAACGACGTGGCGAAAGTGATTAACAACGATCCGCAGATTGGCGACAAGCTGAAAGTAGTGTTTATCCCGAACTACAGTGTCAGTCTGGCGCAGGTGATCATTCCCGCTGCCGACCTGTCTGAGCAGATTTCGCTGGCAGGGACAGAAGCTTCCGGCACCAGTAATATGAAATTTGCCCTGAACGGCGCGCTCACCATTGGTACGCTGGATGGCGCGAACGTAGAGATGCAGGAGCATGTCGGCGAGGAGAATATCTTTATCTTCGGTAATACTGCAGAAGAGGTGGAAGCGTTGCGCAGACAGGGTTATAAGCCTCGCGACTATTATGAAAAAGATGAAGAGCTACATCAGGTACTGACGCAGATTGGTAACGGCGTCTTTAATCCGGAAGAGCCAGGCCGTTACCGCGATCTGGTAGATTCGCTGATTAACTTTGGCGATCACTATCAGGTGCTGGCGGACTACCGCAGCTACGTGGACTGCCAGGATAAGGTGGATGAGTTGTATCGTCGCCCGGAAGAGTGGACGACGAAAGCGATGCTCAACATTGCCAATATGGGCTACTTCTCATCGGACAGAACCATCAAAGAGTATGCCGAAAATATCTGGCATATTGATCCGGTGCGGTTGTAAATCCCGATGCCGACGGCGCTTCGCTTGCCCGGCCTACGTTTATGTATCCTTGTAGGCCGGATCAGGCGTTAGCCGCCATCCGGCATTTTTCTCAGGACGCCAGTGAAAGTTGGTGTTTCTCAACATACGCCGCCAGCCACTGGGTGATGCGGGACTGCTGCTCGGCGGTCAGCCACATGCCTTCTTTGGTGCGACGCCAGATAGCGTCTTCAGTACGGCGCACCCATTCGTGATCCACCAAGTATTTGAGTTCCGCTTCGTAAAACTCATGACCGAAATCTTCGCCTAAATCAAGCAGTGACGTGGCTTCGCCGAGAATCCACTCCGTGTTGCTGCCGTAAGTGCGCGAATAGTGGCGCGCCAGCGATTCCGTCAGGAACGGATAACGACGACGCAGCTTCGCCGCGTAATCTTCGCGGCTGCCGTCGATGTCGCCGCCGGGCAGTACGCACGTTTTGGTCCATGCCGGCCCGATGCCTGGATAATAAGACGCCAGTTTTTCCATCGCATGTTCGGCCAGCTTACGGTAGGTCGTGAGCTTACCGCCAAACACGGAAAGCAGCGGCGCTTTGCCGTTTTCATCATGGATATCAAGGGTATAATCGCGAGTGATCGCCTGCGGCGAGTCGGACTCATCATCGCACAGCGGACGGACACCGGAGTACGTCCAGACGATGTCATCGCGCCCCAGTTGTTTCTGGAAGTGCGCGTTATAGACCTTCAACAGGTAATTAATTTCGCTCTCTTCAATTTTTACCGCTTTCGGATCGCCTTTATATTCGACATCGGTTGTGCCAATGATCGAAAACTCTTCCATCCACGGAATGACAAAGACGATACGCTTATCTTCGTTTTGCAGAATATACGCCTGTTTCTGATTATGGACGCGCGGCACGACGATATGGCTGCCTTTGATCAGGCGGATGCCATACGGCGACGGCAGGTGCATCCCTTCGTCGAAGAACTGTTTGACCCACGGGCCGGTGGCGTTAACCAGTCCGCGCGCCTGCCAGACATATTTTTTACCGGTGTCGATATCTTCCGCTTCGACAATCCACAGGCCATTTTCCCGACGAGCGGCGGTTGCGCGAGTACGGGTAAGGACTTCGCCGCCTTTACGCACCACCATCTGTGCGTTGGCCAGTACCAGACGCGCATCGTCTACCCAGCAGTCGGAGTATTCGAATCCGCGCACGATTTCAGGTTTGAGTACCGAATCTGCGCCAAACCGCACACCGGTGGAACCGGGTAAACTGGTACGTTTGCCGAGGTGATCGTACATAAACAGACCGATACGGATCATCCAGGCTGGACGTAAGTGCGGGCGGTGCGGCAGACGAAAACGCATCGGGAAGGCGATGTGCGGCGCCATTTTCAACAGCACTTCACGTTCGGCCAGCGCTTCGCTGACCAGACGGAACTCGTAGTGTTCAAGGTAGCGTAAGCCGCCGTGGATAAGTTTCGAACTGGCGGAAGAGGTTGCGCAGGCCAAATCCTGCGCTTCCAGCATGAGTACGGACAAACCGCGTCCGGCGGCATCAGCCGCGATGCCTGCACCGTTAATGCCCCCGCCTATCACGATCAGATCTTTGGTTTCCATGCTGCCCTCTTGCACTTTCGTTAAAGTTCAAAAATGTTCGTTATCGAACATAATAGCAAAGAAACGCGCTATTGGTAACATCGAAAAAACATTTTAGAGTGATATGTATAACATTATGGCGTTAAGCTACTCCGTCAACGTACACTGGGCGATAAAATGCCTTAATTGGCTTCACCGGCAATAATGAAAGAGCGATTCATGGAACAATTTGAATGTATCACTGTAGAAGAGGCGTATCAGAAACTGCACCAGGGCGCGGCGGTGCTGGTCGATATTCGCGATCCGCAAAGTTATGCCATGGGTCATGCGCCGCAGGCGTTTCACTTGACTAACGATACGCTGGGCGCGTTTATGCGTGAGCATGGTTTCGATACCGCCGTGATGGTAATGTGCTATCACGGCAACAGTAGTAAAGGCGCCGCGCAGTATCTGCTCCAGCAAGGCTATGATGCGGTTTACAGCATTGACGGCGGGTTTGAGGCCTGGCATCGCCGTTTCCCTGCCGATGTCGCGAATGGCGCGTAATCCCATAAAGATGCAGCCTCCGACGAGAAGGGTATATATACTGTCTTCTTTTGTATGGACTAAGCGACAGCAATAATGTTGATGATTACTTCCTTTGCGAATCCTCGCGTGGCGCAGGCATTTGTTGATTACATGGCCACCCAGGGCGTCATTCTTACTATTCAGCAACATAATCAAAGCGATATCTGGCTGGCGGATGAATCGCAGGCCGAACGTGTGCGGGTCGAGCTGGCGCGGTTTATAGAAAATCCCGGCGATCCGCGTTATCTGGCGGCTAGCTGGCAGTCCGGGCAGACTAACAGCGGGCTACGCTACCGCCGTTTTCCCTTTCTCGCCACGCTGCGTGAACGAGCCGGCCCTGTTACCTGGATCGTGATGCTCGCCTGCGTGGTGGTCTATATCGCGATGAGTCTCATCGGCGATCAGACGGTGATGGTGTGGCTGGCGTGGCCGTTCGATCCGGTTTTAAAATTTGAAGTCTGGCGCTACTTCACCCATATCTTTATGCACTTCTCACTGATGCATATTCTTTTTAACCTGCTGTGGTGGTGGTATCTCGGCGGGGCGGTAGAGAAGCGCCTGGGCAGCGGTAAATTAATCGTCATTACGGTGATAAGCGCGCTGCTAAGCGGCTATGTACAGCAGAAATTTAGCGGCCCGTGGTTTGGCGGGCTGTCCGGCGTCGTCTATGCGCTGATGGGGTACGTGTGGCTGCGCGGAGAGCGCGATCCGCAAAGCGGAATTTACCTCCAGCGCGGCTTAATTATTTTTGCATTATTGTGGATAGTTGCTGGTTGGTTTGACTGGTTTGGCATGTCTATGGCGAACGGCGCGCACATCGCCGGGCTTATCGTCGGTTTAGCGATGGCCTTTGTTGATACGCTGAATGCGCGAAAACGAACGTGAGGCGTATCCGGCCTGTGGTCGAGATATTTTTCCAGGCCGGGTAGGGCGATGCCGCTATCCGGCGCAAGGTTGGTTACTTTCAGAGATTATTCATGAAACAAACACAACGGCATGACGCGATCATTGAACTGGTGAAAAAACAGGGGTACGTCAGTACGGAAGAGCTGGTGGAGCATTTTTCTGTCAGCCCGCAAACCATTCGTCGGGATCTTAACGATCTGGCGGAACAGAATATGATTTTGCGCCACCACGGCGGCGCGGCGTTGCCCTCCAGCTCGGTGAACACGCCGTGGCACGATCGTAAGGCGACGCAAACGGAAGAAAAAGAGCGCATCGCTCGCAAAGTCGCGGCCCAGATCCCCAATGGTTCAACGCTGTTTATTGATATCGGCACGACGCCGGAAGCCGTAGCGCACACCCTGTTAGGGCACAGTAATTTGCGGATCGTGACCAACAATTTGAACGTAGCGAACACGCTAATGGCGAAAGAGGATTTTCGTATTATCCTCGCCGGCGGCGAACTCCGTAGCCGCGACGGCGGCATTATTGGCGAAGCGACGCAGGACTTTATCGCCCAGTTCCGTCTCGATTTCGGCATTCTCGGTATTAGCGGTATTGATAGCGACGGCTCATTGCTGGAATTTGACTACCATGAGGTACGCACCAAGCGCGCGATTATCGAAAATTCGCGCCACGTGATGCTGGTGGTGGATCACTCTAAATTTGGCCGTAACGCGATGGTAAACATGGGCAGCATTAGTATGGTCGATGCGGTCTACACCGATACCCTACCACCGCCGGGCGTGATGCAGGTGATTGCCGACCACCATATTCAATTAGAGCTGTGCTAAAAAGACTGTCTTATCAGGCCTACACTCTGCGCGCGATGGTAGGCCTGATAAGCGAAGCGCCATCAGGCACACGTTAAACCCCATACCCCATCATCTTCAGCAACTGCTGCGCGTGCTGTACCGCGTCCTGACGGTGCGCGACGCCGAGTTTCTGGTAGAGGTTGCGGATATGCGTCTTAATGGTGGTCGCGGCCACCGCCAGTTCGCCGGCAATCTGTTCGTTGCTGTAACCGGAATAGATAAGTCCTAACACCTGCCATTCACGCTGGGTGAGCGGGCTGGTGCGAATAAGCTCCGGGACATCCGGATGGTTAAGCAGACGCTCGACGAAGCCTTCGTCAAAATGGGCGAATTTATGCCGGTGATGTTGGTTAATATATCGCAGGATGCGCTGCGCGCGATGCTGCTCCATCTCCGGCAGCGTATTGAGCTGGATAAGCTGACGCAATTGTTGCGCCATGGCTTCTCCTTCAATCACAAAATGGCTGATAAATCCGGTGCGGTTGGCGAGCTGTAAGGCATCAAGCAATACGCGCTGGGCGTCGTTTTTCCGCCCGGATTGCCAGTAAAGCTGATTGAGTAACAGCAGATTGCGGTTTAAATCGCTCATTAAGCGCAGGCTACGGGCATTCTCATTTAACTCTTCCAGCACGATTTCCGCAGGCTCGAATTCGCCCAGCAGGATCTGCGCGCGGGCGATATTGCGCCACTGGCCTTGCAGAAAATGGTTATTGGCAAACGCCGGTTTTGGCGTATGGCGTAACCAGTTGGCGGCGGATTTCTTGTCGCCGGTTAACTGCCAGTAAATGACACGCACCTTATCGGCGTTAGAGATCCAGTCGCAGTGATAACGACCATTGCCTAATAATTTTTCCAGTCGGTTAAGCTGACTACGGGCATTATCCAGATCGCCGCGCGCCAGCGAGCACTGCACCAGTAACGTCAGGCACTGCAACTGTTGTTGCGGCTGGAAGGTGGACAGCACAGCGATACCGCTGCGCGCCGAGGCTTCCGCTTCGTCAAGGCGCGCCCACGCCCACAGCAATTGCGCGCGGATACGTACCAGAAACTCATGCATCGGCAGTTGTTCCAGATGTTGCTCTTTGATCAACTGGAAGGCTCTCTCCTGCGTTTCCCATGCGGCCTGCAGGAATCCCTGGGCGAACTGAATTTCGCTTTGTTGAATTAAGCTCCACAGCGCGTAATGCCAGACGTCATGATGGCGCGCCATTTGTTCGGTTTGCTGCATCAGCGATAAAGACTGGCTGAGATTGCCTTTACAGTGCAGCACTTCGCCGTGAACGGAGGTCGCGACAATGCGGCTATAAAACCAGGCGAGAGGAAGCTCATCCAGCGCCAGTTTCGCCAGCCGCTCTGCCTCTTCCGGATTGCCGTCGTTGATGGCGACCTGGGCGCGCAGCGCGTTAAATTCAGCATGCAGCGTGCCGTCCATGACCCCTTTGATCTCTTGCTCGGCGCGCGCCAGCAGCGTATTCACTTCGCTGTAGCGGTGTTGGCTTTGCATCAGCCAGGCCTGTAACAACACCAGCCGCGGATTTTCCAGCAGGCTTTCCCACGGCAGCGCTTTTAATGACTCTTCCAGCAGCGCCAGTTCACTGTGATTAAACAGCCCCCACGCATGGTTAAGCAGGATATCGCGCAGCATTTGCGCGTCACCCGCCGCCAGCGCATGATGTATAGCTTCGCTGGGAAAACCCTGTTCCATCCAGCTTTCCGCGGCCGCACGGTGGATCTCCGGCAGTTCCGCCGCCAGTTCCCACTGGCAACGCTGGCGCAGAAAGCTACCAAACAACGGGTGATAGCTAAACCATTCGCCCGTGTCGTCCATGCGTTGCAGGAATAACCCCTGGCGCTCAATCTCCTCCAGCCGCATCTGGCCGTTTTCTTCGCCGGTCACGCGCACGATCAACGCGTCATTCATTGAGCGTAAGATCGCGCTTTTAAGTAAGAAATGTCGGGTGCTGACATCCACGTTATCCAGTACTTCGTCCACCAGATAATCAGAAAGGTGGCTGGCATTAATCCCGGCAAGACGGCGGGCGGAGTGATGCGCAGAGGTATGGTTCTGGCGCGCGGAGAGGGCGATCAACTGTAGCGCAGTGGCCCAACCGGCCACATCATCGCACATGCGGCTGCTCTCAGCGGCTTCAATGGGCGACGAAAGACGACGGTCAAAAAATTGCTTTGCTTCCTGATGGTTAAAAGCCAACTGCTGGCTGCCGATTTCCAACAGCTGATCGCGCACGCGCAGGTTAGCGATGCCCAGTTGCGGCAAATTACGCGATAACACCACCAGGGTGAAATTTTCCGGCTGATGCCGTAAGAAAAAGCGCATCGCGTCGTGAATCACCGGATTGGTAATCAAATGGTAGTCGTCAATCACCAGATAAAGCGGGCGATGCCACTGCGCCAGTTCAATAAAGAGCTGTGCGAAGAGAGACGTCAGGCTGGCGTACTGACGTTTTTGCGCCATCGCTTCGCTGGTAGAGCAGTGTCCGCCGGTGGCCTGTTGGATAGCGGCGATTAAGTAACTGGCGAATCGCTCTTGCTGGTTATCGCCTTCGTCGAGAGAGTACCAGCCTAATTCATTTTTGCCCGCCGCCCACTGTGAGACAAGCGTGGTTTTCCCATAGCCAGCAGGACTGGTTACCAGGAGGAGCCTGAAATTGTTCGCGCCGGAAAGTTTAGCCAACAGCCGCTCACGAACCACGGTATGGTCGAGACGAACCGGACGACTTAATTTAGACGGAATCAACATAGCAATCACTTCACTGTGGGAAATGGGGGAACTGCGATTTTTTTTTGCGCTTCGTAATTAATAGATATAAGGTCGGCCAGAAAGCATTTTAATGCAAGCTAAGCAGACTTTTTATGTGTCTGAATTTGCACTCTGTCACAATTCTAAATAACGGTATTAAAAAAGTATTCGGCGCGGTTGAAACGAGCGTCAGAGCTGGGCTGAGGTCATATTTCCGTTATTGTAAATAATGTCCTGGACAGGATGCGGATTTAACACAATGGCGATACCAGGCGTTTAATTAATTATGTTAAGTTAGTGAACCTCCCGCCGCTGAATATTTCAGGTAATAAACTATTTTGGCGTTCATATAATCTTCGAAAATATCCCTCCGCGGTTTACTGTTATTTCTGTTTATTCATTTGATTATGCGTAACACTGGGTGTCGTTGACAGGAATCGGCGCGTTTATACAGGGGTAAGTGGCGGCGATCACACTTTTATGCTCATCCCCGCTCCTCCTCCCTCCCTAATCAGTGCCGGGAGGAGGAAGGTCAACATCGAGCCTGGCAAACTAGCGATAACGTTGTTTTATTACCCGAGGACGGATTTCCTATGTCACAGCCAACCTTCAATAAAGATCAATTCCAGGCCGCCCTGACGCGTCAGTGGCAGCGTTTCGGTTTACTGTCGGCGTCCGACATGACGCCTCGTCAGTGGTGGCAGGCCGTTAGCGGCGCGCTGGCGGAATTACTGAGCGCGCAACCGGTAGCGCAGCCGACGAAAGGCCAGCGTCATGTGAACTACATTTCGATGGAATTTTTGATTGGCCGCCTGACGGGAAATAACCTGTTAAATCTGGGGTGGTACCAGGACGTTAGCGATGTGCTGAAAGCGCACGATATTAATCTGACCGATCTGCTGGAAGAGGAAGTCGATCCGGCGCTCGGCAACGGTGGTCTGGGACGTCTGGCCGCCTGCTTCCTCGATTCGATGGCCACCGTCGGGCAGTCCGCTACGGGCTATGGTCTGAACTACCAGTATGGGCTGTTCCGTCAGTCATTTGTTGAAGGCAAGCAGATGGAAGCGCCGGATGACTGGCATCGCGGCAGCTATCCGTGGTTCCGCCACAACGAGGCGCTGGACGTCCAGGTTGGAATCGGCGGTAAAGTCACCAAAGAAGGGCGCTGGAAACCAGGTTTTGTGATTACAGGCCAGTCCTGGGATCTGCCGGTGTTAGGCTATCGTAACGGCGTCGCGCAACCGCTGCGTTTGTGGCAGGCGACCCACGCGCATCCGTTTGATCTGACCAAATTCAACGACGGCGCTTTCCTGCGGGCGGAACAGCAGGGTATCGATGCGGAAAAACTGACGAAGGTGCTTTATCCCAACGATAACCACACGGCGGGCAAAAAACTGCGCCTGATGCAGCAATACTTCCAGTGCGCCTGCTCGGTAGCGGATATTCTGCGCCGCCATCATCTGGCCGGACGCAAGCTGCATGAGCTGGCGGATTATGAGGTCATTCAGCTAAATGATACCCACCCGACTATTGCCATCCCTGAACTGCTGCGCGTATTGCTGGATGAACACCAGATGAGCTGGGATGACGCCTGGGCTATCACCAGCAAAACCTTCGCCTACACCAACCACACCCTGATGCCAGAAGCGCTGGAGTGCTGGGATGAGAGGTTAATCAAAGCGCTGTTGCCGCGTCATATGCAGATTATCAAGCAGATTAACGATCGCTTTAAGGCGCTGGTCGATAACACCTGGCCTGGCGATAAGCAGGTATGGGCAAAACTGGCGGTGGTGCATGACCGTCAGGTGCGCATGGCCAATATGTGCGTGGTCAGCGGCTTTGCGGTCAACGGTGTGGCGGCGCTGCACTCCGATCTGGTGGTGAAAGATCTGTTCCCGGAATATCACCAGCTTTGGCCGAACAAATTCCACAATGTCACCAACGGCATTACACCGCGTCGCTGGATTAAACAGTGCAATCCGCAGCTTGCGGCGTTGCTGGATAAAACGCTGAAAAAAGAGTGGGCTAACGATCTCGACCAGTTGATCAACCTCGAAAAATACGCTGACGACGCCACATTCCGTCAACAATATCGCGACATCAAACGGGCGAACAAAGAACGGCTGGTGAAATTCATCCAGGCCCGTACCGGGATTGAGATTTCGAGCCATGCGATTTTTGATATTCAGATCAAACGCCTGCACGAGTACAAGCGTCAGCATCTGAATCTGTTGCATATTCTGGCGCTGTACAAAGAGATCCGCGAAAACCCGCAGGCTGACCGCGTACCGCGCGTATTCCTGTTTGGCGCGAAGGCGGCGCCGGGCTATTACCTGGCGAAGAACATCATTTTTGCTATCAATAAGGTTGCGGAAGCCATTAATAACGACCCGGCGGTGGGTGACAAGCTGAAGGTGGTTTTCCTGCCGGATTACTGCGTCTCGGCGGCGGAAATGCTCATTCCGGCGGCGGATATTTCCGAGCAAATTTCTACTGCCGGGAAAGAGGCGTCCGGCACCGGCAACATGAAACTGGCGCTGAACGGGGCGTTGACAGTGGGAACGCTGGACGGCGCTAACGTTGAAATCGCTGAAAAGGTGGGTGAAGAGAATATCTTTATCTTTGGCCATACTGTGGAAGAGGTCAAGGCGCTCAAAGCCAAAGGCTACGATCCGGTGAAATGGCGTAAAAAAGACAAAGTGCTGGATGCGGTACTAAAAGAGCTGGAAAGCGGTCAATACAGCGATGGCGATAAACATGCCTTTGACCAGATGCTGCATAGCCTCGGCAAACAGGGGGGCGATCCGTACCTGGTCATGGCGGACTTCGCCGCTTATGTCGAGGCGCAAAAGCAGGTGGATGCGCTGTATCGCGACCAGGAAGCGTGGACGCGCGCCGCGATCCTCAATACCGCGCGCTGCGGTATGTTCAGTTCCGATCGCTCTATTCGCGATTATCAGGCCCGTATCTGGCAGGCAAAACGCTAAGGGAGCGCGATGGAAAATAAACGTCTCGATAGTGCCGCGCTGGCGGCGGGGATCAGCCCCAGTTACATCAATGCTCATGGCAAACCGCAGTCTATTGGCGCTGAAACCAAGAGACGTTTGCTGGCGGCGATGCACGGCACGACAACAGGACCACAGGCGGTCGTGCCGAATGTGAAGGTTTATACCGCGGGTAAAAAAATGGCGTTGCCGGTAGAGGGGCGCGGTGAGTTTGCCTGGCTGCTGACTACGGAAGAGGGCGAGCATTACAAAGGGCGCGTGACGGGCGGTAAAAAACTTAACCTGCCGGCTACGTTGCCGGAGGGCTACCACACCCTGACGTTGACCCAGGATGAACAGCGTACGCACTGCCGTATTATCGTTGCCCCGCCGCGATGCTATGAGCCGCAGGCGCTGCTGGAGGGGAAAAAACTGTGGGGGGCCTGCGTCCAGCTTTATACTCTGCGTTCAGAAAAAAACTGGGGTATTGGCGATTTCGGCGATTTGAAGTCGATGCTGGTCGACGTGGCGACACGCGGCGGCGCGTTTATCGGCCTGAACCCGATCCACGCGCTTTATCCGGCGAATCCGGAGAGCGCCAGTCCCTACAGCCCCTCGTCTCGTCGCTGGCTGAACGTGATATATATCGACGTCAACGCCGTCGAAGATTTCCGCCTGAGCGAAGAGGCGCAGGCATGGTGGCAAATGCCCGCCACACAGCAAAAGCTGCGACAGGCGCGCGATGCGCAATGGGTGGATTACGCTACCGTTACCGCGCTGAAAATCACGGCGCTGCGGATGGCGTGGACGCGGTTTGCCGCTCGCGACGATGCGCAAATGGCGGAGTTTCGTCACTTTATCGCCCGCGAAGGCGAAAGCCTTTACTGGCAGGCGGCATTCGACGCGCTGCATGCGTATCAGGTGAAAGAGGATGGGCAGCGCTGGGGCTGGCCAGCCTGGCCGGAGGCGTACCAGTCGGTAGAGTCTCCCGCTGTAAAACAATTCTGTGAAGCGCACCGCGAAGAGGTGGAGTTTTATCTCTGGCTTCAGTGGCTGGCCTGGCGCCAATTCGCCGCCTGCTGGGATACCTGCCAGAGTTTTAAACTACCGATTGGTCTGTACCGCGATCTGGCGGTTGGCGTAGCGGAAGGCGGCGCGGAAACCTGGTGCGACCGGGAGCTGTACTGCCTGAAAGCATCTGTCGGCGCGCCGCCGGATATCCTCGGCCCGCTCGGTCAGAACTGGGGGCTGCCGCCGATGGACCCGCATATCATTGTCGCCCGGGCGTATGAGCCCTTTATCGACCTGCTGCGCGCCAATATGCAAAACTGCGGCGCGTTGCGCATTGACCATGTCATGTCGTTGCTGCGCCTGTGGTGGATACCGTATGACGAAACAGCGGATCAGGGGGCTTACGTCCATTATCCGGTAGATGATTTGCTTTCTATTCTGGCGCTGGAGAGCCAACGTCACCGCTGTATGGTGATAGGCGAAGATCTGGGGACGGTGCCAGTTGAGATTGTCGGCAAGCTGCGCGATAGCGGGGTCTATTCTTATAAAGTGCTGTGGTTTGAAAATGACCTTGAGAAAAACTTCCGCGCGCCAGGCGCATATCCGCAACAATCGATGGCTGTCGCCTCGACGCACGATCTCCCCACGCTGCGCGGCTATTGGGAATGCGGTGACCTGACGTTGGGTAAAGCTCTGGGGCTTTATCCGGATGAAGTGATTCTGCGCGGGCTGTATGAGGATCGCGAGCGGGCGAAACAGGGGCTATTGGACGCGCTGCATAAATATGGCTGTCTGCCAAAACGCGCCGGGCATAAGGCATTGTTAATGTCGATGACGCCAACGCTAAATCGCGGACTTCAGCGCTATATCGCCGACAGTAACAGCGGTCTGTTGGGGCTTCAGCCGGAGGACTGGCTGGATATGGCCGATCCGGTTAACGTACCGGGCACCAGCGATCAGTATAAAAACTGGCGGCGGAAATTGTCTGCATCTCTTGAGGCTATGTTTGCCGATGAGGGCGTAAACAAGCTGATTAAGGATTTGGATAAGCGCCGAAAAGCGGCCGCGAAGAAGAAGAAGTAATAAAGCCGGGGATTTCCCCGGCTTTATGATGGTGAGAGCACGTAGGCCTGATAAGCGCAGCGCCATCAGGCAATTCTGGCGCACATTGCTGCCTTATCCGGCCTGCAAACCGCCTCGCTTAAACCACCATACCCAGTAGCAGACAGCCGATCAGGCCGCAGACGGAGATGATCGTTTCCAGCATCGACCAGGATTTAATGGTCTCGCCGATAGTCAAATTGAAATACTCTTTGAACAGCCAGAAGCCTGGGTCGTTGACGTGAGAGAAAATCACGCTCCCGGAACCGACTGCGATAACCATCAGTTCAGGACTAACGCCGGTCGTGGCGATCAGTGGCGCCGCAATGCCGCCTGCGGTAATCGCCGCGACAGTCGCAGAGCCCAGCGCGATACGCAGCACCGCCGCGATAGACCACGCCATCAACAGCGGAGAGACATTGGTTTCATGCATCATTGAAGCGATGTATTTATCCACGCCGCTATCGACCAGCACCTGCTTGAACGCGCCGCCGCCGCCGATGATCAGCAGCATCATGGCGATAATTTTGATGGAAGAGACCAGCGTATCGTTAATCTGATCCATTGAACGCCCGCGGTTCAGGCCAAAGGTGAACATTGCAATCAGTACGGCAATCAACGTAGCCATTACCGGGTCGCCCAGGAACTCGGCAACGGGCAGGAAAGCGTGGCCTTTTGGCAGAATCATCTCGGCAACCGCACGCATCGCCATCAGAATCACCGGAACCAGCGACGTCCAGACGCTGACGCCAAAGCCCGGCATCTCTTCTTCCGTAAAGGTTTTCGCGCTGTACAGGCCTTCCGGGATCGGCTTATCGATGCCTTTCAGAAAACGGGCGTAAACCGGTCCGGCAAGGATCACGGTCGGGATCGCCAGAATCGTACCAAACAGCAGCGTTTTACCCATATCGGCATGGAAAATCGTGGCGATCGCGGTTGGACCCGGGTGCGGCGGCAGGAAGCCGTGTGTGACGGAGAGCGCCGCGGCCATCGGCACGCCGACGTACAGTAACGGGATATTCGCCGCTGCGGCAATGGTGAATACCAGCGGCAGCATCAGAACGAAGCCCACTTCATAGAACAGAGCGAAGCCGACGGTAAAGCCGGTTAACACTACGGCCCACTGAATATGCTTTTTACCAAATTTCGCGATCAGGGTAGTGGCGATACGTTGAGCGCCGCCGCAGTCGGCAAGCATTTTGCCCAGCATGGCGCCGAACCCCATAATCAGGGCCAGACTGCCAAGCGTACCGCCGACACCGGCTTTGATGGAGCCGATGACTTTATCCAGCGGCATTCCCTGCATCAACCCGACAGCGAGCGCTACCAGGACAAGGGCGATAAATCCGTTCATTTTGAAGCGGATCATCAGAAGAAGTAACAAGATAACACCGATAGCAACGATGACTAATGGCATGATTTACCTGGCCTTTACTTTGTTATGGGTAACGTCATTGTTTCGACGACAAATTCCTGTTGTTCCCGACGGGAACAGAGTCGCAATAGCACCAATACTGATTACCGTTGAAACGAATGAGCGTAGTCAGATGTTATATGGATGTTAGGTGCCCATAAGAATGATACGGGTAACATATGGGTGTTGAAAATGACCCTGGCAGGCAAAATTTAAATTATGAGACACAGGTCATGTTATCGGCGAAAGAAGAAGAACCATTGTTCTGAGATGTGGCTGATGGCGCAGAATGGCGGCGTAGACGCCTTATTCGGCCTACGGTGGGGCAGACAAGGCCCGACAGGCGCAAGCGCCATCGGGCATGGATGCGGGGAAAATCTTAGTAGTATGAGTGCTCGCCGCGCTGGTGTTCGGTCAGATCGCGAACCCCTTTCAGTTCCGGGAATTCATTCAGCAACTGTTTCTCGATCCCTTCTTTCAGCGTGACGTCAACCATCGAGCAACCGTTACAACCGCCGCCAAACTGCAGAATTGCATAGCCTTCATCGGTAATTTCCATCAGCGAGACGCGACCGCCGTGGCCCGCCAACTGCGGGTTAATCTGCGATTGCAGAGCATATTCCACGCGCTCCATCAGCGGCGCGTCATCGGCCACTTTGCGCATCTTCGCGTTTGGCGCTTTCAATGTGAGTTGAGAACCTAGCTGGTCGGTCACGAAATCAATTTCCGCGTCTTCCAGATAGGGCGCGCTCAGCTCGTCGACATAAGCGGTCAACAGGTCAAATTTCAGTGCAGTATCGGTGGCTTCTACGGCGTCGGGCGGACAATAAGAAACGCCGCACTCTGCGTTAGGAGTGCCGGGATTAATGACAAATACGCGGATTTGCGTCCCTTCTTTCTGATTTGCCAGCAGTTTGGCAAAGTGCGCTTGTGCAGCATCGGAAATACGGATCATAGTAATGGCCTAATAGTTGACTATTTTAGTTGGTTATAATACGCCCGTCATCGAGGCTCTACAAGGTTCGACACAGGCACCATACCTGGACAGTCGCTGCGCCGTTGCGCAAAAGCAGTTGCGCGATTTCCGCGACGGTACTTCCGGTAGTGACGACATCATCCACAATAACCATATGGAGACCCTGTACCGGCAATTCAAGGCGAAACGCGTTTTTCAAATTGCGCTTACGTAACCTGGCGCTGAGATGATGTTGTGTTGCGGTCGCCCGTACCCGCGTGATGGTCTGGCTGTCCCACGCGCAGCCCAGCCAGTGCGCTAACGGTTGGCATAACAGATCGCTTTGGTTAAATCCCCGCCGCCAGTGTCGGCGCGACCAGAGCGGAACGCTGACGATTCTGTCGGGAAGCGGCAAGCCAGTGCTGCGGCGCGCCATAAGTACTTCCTGCAACAGTAGACGCGCCAGAGCGGCGGCAATTTCGCTGCGGCGGGTAAATTTAAGCTGATGCACCAGTAAACTCAAGGGCGGCGTATAGTCACTGACGCTCACCAGACGCTGCCAGGGCGGCGGTTTTTGCAGGCAGCGACCGCAGGGGAGCGAAGGATGCCCGGCAGGTAATCCGCATTGCGGACACAGGCTGACGCGCTGACGAACGGCGCGCGCGCATACGGAGCAAATCCCCCAGTGGCTTAACGCCAGCGGCATTCGGCATAGCCAGCATAATCCCGGTACTGTTAGCATAGGTGCATCCTTGTTAGACAAAAGAGAACAGTAACTGATGAATGACATCTGGTGGCAGACCTACGGCGAGGGAAATTGTCATCTTGTGCTGCTGCACGGATGGGGATTGAACGCGGAGGTGTGGCATTGCATTCGCGAGGAACTCGGCTCGCATTTTACGCTGCATCTGGTCGACTTGCCGGGCTATGGCCGTAGTTCGGGGTTTGGTGCCATGACGCTTGAAGAGATGACGGCGCAGGTAGCGAAAAACGCGCCGGACCAGGCTATCTGGCTTGGCTGGAGTCTGGGCGGCCTGGTGGCGAGTCAGATGGCGCTCACCCACCCTGAACGCGTTCAGGCGCTGGTGACAGTCGCCTCTTCGCCATGCTTTAGCGCGCGTGAGGGGTGGCCGGGAATAAAACCAGAAATCCTCGGCGGATTCCAGCAGCAGCTTAGCGACGATTTTCAGCGCACGGTGGAGCGTTTTCTGGCGCTGCAAACGTTAGGGACGGAGACGGCGCGTCAGGATGCCCGCACCTTAAAAAGCGTAGTGCTGGCGCAGCCTATGCCGGATGTAGAGGTGCTCAATGGCGGACTGGAAATCTTAAAAACGGTCGATCTACGAGAAGCGCTTAAAAATGTGAACATGCCGTTTTTGCGTTTGTATGGTTATCTGGACGGTCTGGTGCCGCGTAAAATCGCGCCTTTGCTCGATACGTTATGGCCGCACAGTACATCACAGATAATGGCGAAGGCGGCCCATGCGCCGTTTATCTCGCATCCGGCGGCGTTTTGCCAGGCGCTGATGACGCTAAAATCATCGCTGTAACCAGGGCGTTGCCGGGCCCAGGCCATTCTGCCAGATTAATGGCTTTCAGACGCCAGATCGGCAGGCGCCAGCCCGGTAACCCTAAGCACAGTATCGCGATCGAAACCATCGTTTAGCATGGAGCGGGCAATGCGCAATGCGGCGAGCCGTTGGCCTTCCTGTTTGCCTTGTTGTAGCCCTTTCTGTAACCCGTTACGATGTCCTTCCTGACGTAATCTTTCTGCGATAGTCATGATCTTCTCCTTATGCTGTGGGATACGCATAGCCACCTGGCGGATAAACGTATTGAAGCGCGCGGCGTCGCCAGTGTGCATCATGTAATTAAACAGACTTTGAAGCTGGGTGTCATTAGCGTATCCCTTAACCAGCAGGGCGACCAGCTGTTCGACAAGCCCCATCAGATCACGCTGGCGGATGTGTTTTTGTATGAGTTCCAGCAGCGCGACCCGTCGGTGCCGCATAATCTCGTCGTCCGGCACGACCGTAATATCGACCAGAGGAAAGGCGGTGGCGTATAGCTTACGCGCCATCACCGGGTCGGCAAATTCATCCAGCCAGCATAATGAGAACGGATACGGGCTTCGGTTTCCGTGGTAAAACAGCATTGGCACCACTAATGGCAACGTCTTATGCCCGGCCTCCAGGTGCCGTTGCATTGCAGCCATTGCGTAACGCATCAGCCGAAATGCCATATGCGCGTCCGGCGTACTCTGATGTTCAATAACCACGTAAATGTAACCGTCACCTTCACTTGTTTCCAGCGACCAAAGGATATCGGAATAATGGGGGCGTAAATCCTCTTCAATAAAGCTACCGGACTCCAGCCGTAACGTATTCAGATTACAGATTTGACGTAATGTCGACGGAAGATGGATTTCCAAAAAATCCCGTGCAGTATCGGGGTGGCATAAAAACTGTTTGAATACCGCGTCATGCGGCGTGGATGTTGTTGAGGTCGCCATATCGATCCGTCACCGGTGAAGCTCAATGGCGTGACACTACGCGCAGACCGGGCTGATTGCAGTAGAGGATTAGTGCGCTTGCGAGGCGCGTGGGGAGATAAATGCGCACGGCGGTAACGCTTTCATCTTTGTGGAAGGCATGACGCAAAATTGCCCGGCAGCGTGACGCGTACCGGGCAATATAACGCGGGATAAAGGCCGGATAAGACGCGTTACGTCGCTACCCGGCGAAGGTCAACGCAAGGCCCACCATTCGCGCAGGCAGGCTTTACCTTCCGGACAGCTTTTACAACTGCCTGAAAGGCAACCGTCCGGTTCTTCCGGGATACGTACCGCTTTACCCATGATCTCCAGTTGATTCAGCATGGCGTCGATCATGGGCTGCGGAGCGTGCAGCGTATGGCTGATCTGCGTTGCCTCCATACGCCCCCGCAGCGCCAGTAGATCGCGAACCTGTATCAATGAAGCCATTTTTTACATCCCTTAGTGACAATTGCCCGCAGTGCCCGAACAACAGGATGTGACGCTTTTGCGGGTTGCCAGCAGTTCAATGTCTACACGGCTGCGGGCGCGGCGTAGCAGACTTAATACCACAACGTTAAAGACGATTACCGCCAGAATACAGATCAGGCTGTAAGTCGGGTGCTGACTGAAGCTAGTAACCTGGTAGAACAGCGTGGCGAGCGAATAGGCGATATTCAGCCCCCACAGGATGGAGAAGCTCATCCAGCCGCGGCTGGACTCGCGGGCGATAGCGCCCATTACCGAGATACACGGTACGTAAAGCAGGACGAAAATCAGGTAACTGTACGCCGCCGCGGCGCTGCCGAATTTTTGATCCATCACGCCCATCGCGCCGGTCGCCATTTCGCCGTCGCCTTTACTCGCTTCGATCGGGTTAGCCAGTACGCTCAGGCTAAAGGTGTCTTTCAGGCTTTGCCAGGTATCGTCAACCGCGCCCAGCAGTTCATCGCCGAGGTGAAAGTCGGCAGGATTAAACGCTTCGTCCTGAATATTTTCGGCGGTGTAGAGCGTGTTCAGCGTACCGACGACAACCTCTTTCGCCATGGCGCCCGTAAACAGACCCACGGTAGCTTGCCAGTTATCCTCATGGACGCCGATCGGTTTAAAGACTGGCGTGATGACCCGGCTTACAGAGGCGAGGGCGGAGTCATTAATGTTATCGACGATTTTGCCGCTCAGCGAGAAACTGTTAAACGCGCTCAGGAAAATACTCACGATGATAATGACTTTACCGGCGCGTAGTACAAAACCTTTCAGGCGTTGCCAGGTCTGGATGATCAGGCTCTTGATATGCGGTACGTGGTAAACCGGCAGCTCCATCACAAACGGAGAGGCTTCGCCACGCATAATGGTATGTTTCAGCATCAGGCCGGTTAATACCGCCATGACAATACCCAGCACGTATAGCGAGAAGACCGCCAGCGCGCCGTTTTGCCCGAAGAAGGCGGCGGCAAAGACGGCGAAAATCGCCAGGCGCGCGCCACAGGACATAAACGGCGCCATCATGATGGTCATCAGGCGTTCGCGCGGAGCGTCAAGCGTGCGGGCGCCCATCACGGAAGGTACGTTACAGCCGAAGCCGACAATCAGCGGCACGAAGGATTTACCCGGTAGTCCCAGCGCCTGCATCAGGCGATCCATGACGAAGGCCGCGCGCGCCATATAACCGGAGTCTTCAAGGAAGGAGAGGAACAGGTACATCATCCCGATTTGCGGCACCAGCGGCAGGACGGTATTGATCCCGCCGCCAAGACCTTGCGCCAGGAAGATGGTTAACCAATCCGGGAAGTGCAGCGTGTAGCCAATCCATTGAATGCCATGAATAAAGATGGCGACGGAACCGGCATCAAACAGGGGTTGCAACGCGCCGCCGATGTTAATGGCGAGCAGGAACATCAGGTACATCACGAACAAAAAAATCGGTAAGCCGAGGAAGCGGTTCAGGATAATTTTATCGACCGCCCTGGTGAAGCGGCTGGGTTCGGCTGTCAGGGTATTGCTGACCACGTCGCAAATAGCGGCGATACACTGGTAACGGGCGTCGGCGATATGCAGCGCCGGGTCGTCCATTTCGTCCTTCAGACGGGCAAGGGAGGTGTCCAGGTTTTGCGCCGCCTCGCCTGCGTAAGCCCGGCTGTAGATATCGCCCTCCAGCATTTGCAGACCCAGCCAGCGGCGCTGTTGTAAAGGCATCTCCTGGGCCATCGCGTCGGCCAGGAAACCCGCTTCGCGCAGCAGCGGCTGGGCATAATGCACCAGTTCGACGTTGTCGTTAGCGTTGTGACGATCAATGGCCAGTTTCAGCGCCTCGATACCGCGACCGCGAGTCGATACCAGCGGTACGACAGGGCAACCCAGACGCGTGGACAGAGCGTCGACATCAATACGAACCTGCTGTTTTTCGGCGATATCCAGCATGTTGAGCGCGACAATACAGGGGATACCCAGCTCCAGCAGCTGCAGCGTCAAATAGAGGTTGCGCTCCAGATTGGAGGCGTCCACAACGTTTATCAACAGGTCGGCGTCGCCGCTCAGGATGTAGTGGCAGGCGATCTGTTCGTCGAGAGAGGTTTGTGACGAGATGGTCGTCAGAGAATAGGTGCCGGGTAAATCTACCAGCGTGACCTGGTGGTCAGTTGTCGCGAACTGGCCCTCTTTACGCTCGACGGTGACGCCCGCCCAGTTCCCCACGCGCTGACGCGCGCCGGTGAGTTGGTTAAATAAGGTGGTCTTGCCGGAATTAGGATTACCAATTAAACCAATGGTTAATTTTTTCATTTTTATAGACTCACTGTATTAACAGGAAACCGCTTCCACTTCTATTAACGCCAAATCCTTTTTACGCAAAACCAGACTCACGCGTCGTGTTTCGATATGGATCGGATCCCCTAAGGGCGCGACGCGGACAACATTAAATGAAGAGCCGGGCAACATGCCGAGCGAAAGCAGTTTTTGACGATACGCCGGGCTGATTTCACGCGCAAAGCCGGTGATTTTCCACGCAGTGTCAGGAGTGAATTGCATACGACCTACTTGTTTCTTACTAACTGGATGTATACCTCATGCGGCGCTCAGGGGGGCGGCAGGAGACCCGATGTTTAGCCAACGAAGGAAAGAGTAAATAATCAACAACACAATGATAATGAGAATGGTTTCTATCTTCAACGATTAAAATGTGACGGAATGTACAAATAAGCGATAATTTGCGCCGATGTTGATATGGCTCAACATTTATTTGTCTTTTTGCAAATACCTCTAATGTGCAAATATTCACCGTTTTTAATGTTTAATTAAGGTTTCATCTGTTAATAAAGTGATAATTAATAGTGCGGATAGCAGAAGGAAATTAATTAACAGATTCTAATGGGTAAGATTTAATTGTTAATTAAAAAAGAAAGGGTTGGACGTATTGCAAAATCGCAGGCCGGATAAGAAGTAACCCGGCCTGCGTATTACCCGATTAGCGTTTTTTTCCCATTGCCGCTGCCAGCGCGTCCATCATGGCGCTGTTACCGGCTGGCTGGGCGTCACGACCGCGCGGTTTCGCCGCTTTTGACGCCGGGCGGTTGCCCTGAGCGCGATCGGCACCGCCGCCGCGGCGAGCGGCGGTTTCGCCGGGCTGTTCGTCCAGACGCATCGTCAGCGCAATACGCTTACGTTGCAGATCCACTTCCAGCACTTTCACCTTCACGATGTCGCCAGCTTTTACCACGGTGTGTGGATCGTCGACGAACTTAGTCGACAGGGAAGAGATGTGGACCAGGCCATCCTGATGAACGCCGATATCGACAAACGCGCCGAAGTTAGTGACGTTAGTGACTGCCCCTTCCAGAATCATCCCCGGCAGCAGGTCGTTCATGGTTTCGACGCCATCGGCGAATTGCGCGGTTTTAAATTCAGGACGCGGGTCGCGGCCCGGTTTTTCCAGCTCTTTGATGATATCGCTCACGGTCGGCACGCCGAATTTATCGTCGGTAAAATCAGCGGCCTTGAGGTGACGCAATTCGTTGCTGTTGCCCATCAGATCTTTTAGCGCTTGCTGCGTCGCCGCCAGAATGCGTTCGACAACCGGATAGGCTTCCGGGTGGACGGTGGAGGCATCCAGCGGGTTATCGCCGTGGTTAATACGCAGGAAGCCCGCGCACTGCTCAAACGCTTTCGGCCCCAGACGGCTCACCTTCAACAGTTGCTGGCGGTTCTGGAACTGACCGTTCTCATCGCGCCAGGCGACGATGTTTTGCGCCATCATGCGCGTTAAGCCTGCGACGCGGGTCAGCAGCGGTACGGAGGCGGTATTCAAATCGACGCCGACGGCGTTTACGCAGTCTTCGACCACCGCATCCAGTTTACGGGCCAATTGGGTCTGGCTGACATCGTGTTGATATTGGCCGACGCCGATCGATTTCGGATCGATTTTCACCAGTTCCGCCAGCGGATCCTGCAGACGACGCGCGATAGAGACCGCGCCGCGCAGGGAGACGTCGAGATCCGGAAACTCCTGCGCCGCCAGCTCAGAAGCGGAATACACGGACGCCCCCGCTTCGCTGACGATCACTTTCTGCGCCGTCACGTTCGGGAACTGTTTCTGTACGTCGAGATAGAAACGTTCGGTTTCACGCGAAGCCGTACCGTTGCCAATCGCGACCAGTTCGACGTGGTATTTTTCGCACAGCGCGGCGATCACGGTAGCCGCTTTGGCCGCCTGACCGGTATGCGGATAAATGGTATCCGTCGCCACCAGCTTGCCGGTGCCGTCAACGACAGCGACTTTTACGCCGGTACGCAGGCCAGGATCAAGGCCCATCGTGGCGCGCAGGCCTGCGGGGGCTGCCATCAGCAGGTCGTGCAGGTTACGCGCAAACACGTTAATCGCTTCGTCTTCCGCACGTTCGCGCACGGTGCCCATCAGTTCGGTTTCGAGGTGCATTAAGACTTTGATACGCCACGTCCAGCTCACTACGCCTTTGCGCCAGCTATCCGCCGGGGCGTTATTTAGCCGCAGGCCGAGATGGTCCATGATGATTTGCTCGCAGTAGCTCTCTTTCGGCGGCTCATCAAACTGTGGGTCGGCATTGAGCGAAAGTTGCAGAATGCCTTCGTTACGACCACGGAACATGGCCAGCGCACGGTGAGACGGGACGTTAGCAATGGGCTCATGATGGTCGAAATAGTCGCGGAATTTTGCCCCTTCTTCCTCTTTGCCGCTCACGACTGTGGCGACCAGATGGGCATTCTTCCACAGGTAATCACGCACTTTCGCCAGCAATGCGGCGTCTTCGGCAAAGCGCTCCATCAGAATGTAGCGTGCGCCGTCGAGCGCGGCTTTCGTGTCCGCCACGCCTTTGTCGCCATCAATGTACTTTGCCGCTTTCACGTCAGGATCGTGGGACGGTTCGTTCCAGAGCAGATCGGCCAGCGGCTCAAGGCCGGCTTCAATGGCGATTTGTCCACGGGTGCGGCGTTTAGGTTTATAGGGCAGGTAGAGGTCTTCGAGCTCGGTCTTACTTAACGTAGCGTTGATGGCGCCAGCCAGCTCATCGGTCAGTTTGCCTTGTTCGGAAATGGACTTGAGGATGGCCTGACGCCTGTCTTCCAGCTCACGCAGATAGCCCAGACGCGTTTCCAGGTTACGCAACTGCGTGTCATCCAGACCGCCGGTGATTTCTTTACGATAACGTGCGATAAACGGCACGGTGTTCCCTTCGTCAAGCAGGCGAACGGCAGCTTCAACCTGCCCGGCATTTGCCTGGATTTCACCCGCAATAATGCGGCAGAAAGAATCATTCATCATGGGTTAGCTTCGTCTTCAGGATAAAAATCAGGGGATAGTTATACGGATTGGCTGGCAAAAATGCCAGCCATCAGCGGGGGCTTAGGATTCTTCTTGTCTTATTTGACGTATTCGATCGCATTGACGTACCAGTTTGCTTCGCCGACAGGGGTGTTGACCACCGCCAGATCGCCCACTTCTTTTTTCAGTAGCGCCCGCGCCATCGGCGAGTCGATAGAGATGTAATCCTTACGTCCGAAAATTTCATCGTAGCCGACAATGCGGAACTTCAGCGTATCGCCGTCATCATTTTCGATTTCCACCCAGGCGCCGAAGAAGACTTTGCCCTCCTGCTGCGGGGAATAATCCACGATTTTGAGATTTTCCATGCATTTGGTCAGATATCTGACGCGTCTGTCGATCTCACGCAGGCGCTTTTTATTATACTGATAGTCGGCATTCTCGCTGCGGTCGCCCAGACTCGCAGCCCAGGTCACTTTTTTGGTGACCTCCGGGCGCTCTTCACGCCAGAGATAATTGAGCTCTTGTTTGAGTGTTTCGTACCCTTCGCGGGTGATCAGGGGCGTTTTCATCTCGTTGATTTACCTTTGCTGTCGATATTGCGCACACGGGGTATAACGTGATCGTCCCGACAGAATAAATAATGGGGTTGCCGATTAATTGTATATTTAAGCTGCTGTTAAATATGCTTTGTAACAATTTAGCCTGAAATTCATACCAGAATTTGCTGGTGACTCACGTGAGCTTTTTTAAGAATACACACTTACATTTGTTGCGAACCTTTGGGAGTACAGACAATGCAAGAGAATTATAAGATTCTGGTGGTTGATGACGATATGCGTCTGCGGGCGCTACTGGAACGTTATCTGACCGAGCAGGGCTTCCAGGTTCGAAGCGTCGCTAACGCCGAGCAGATGGATCGTCTGCTGACCCGTGAATCTTTCCATCTCATGGTACTGGATTTAATGCTGCCAGGTGAAGATGGTCTGTCGATTTGTCGTCGCCTGCGTAGTCAAAGTAATCCAATGCCGATCATTATGGTCACGGCGAAGGGTGAAGAGGTTGACCGTATCGTCGGGCTGGAAATCGGCGCCGATGACTACATTCCTAAACCGTTTAACCCGCGCGAGCTGTTGGCGCGTATCCGCGCCGTGCTACGTCGTCAGGCAAACGAACTGCCCGGCGCGCCGTCGCAGGAAGAGGCCGTTATCGCGTTCGGTAAGTTCAAACTGAACCTCGGTACGCGCGAGATGTTCCGTGAAGATGAACCGATGCCGCTGACCAGCGGGGAGTTTGCGGTACTGAAAGCGTTAGTCAGCCATCCGCGCGAGCCGCTCTCTCGCGACAAGCTGATGAATCTGGCCCGTGGCCGCGAGTATTCCGCGATGGAACGCTCCATCGACGTCCAGATCTCCCGCCTGCGCCGTATGGTGGAAGAAGATCCGGCGCATCCGCGTTATATTCAGACCGTATGGGGCCTGGGCTACGTCTTCGTACCGGACGGTTCTAAAGCATGAGGCGAATGCGCTTCTCGCCGCGAAGTTCATTTGCCCGCACGCTGTTGCTCATCGTCACCTTGCTGTTCGTCAGCCTGGTGACGACCTACCTGGTGGTGCTGAACTTCGCGATTTTGCCGAGCCTCCAGCAGTTTAATAAGGTTCTGGCTTACGAAGTCCGTATGCTGATGACCGATAAGCTGCAACTGGAGGACGGCACGCAGTTAGTCGTGCCGCCTGCGTTTCGCCGGGAAATCTATCGCGAGCTGGGGATCTCTCTCTACACCAACGAAGCCGCTGAAGAGGCCGGGCTGCGTTGGGCGCAACACTACGAATTCTTAAGCCACCAGATGGCGCAGCAATTAGGCGGCCCGACGGAAGTGCGGGTTGAGGTCAACAAAAGCTCGCCCGTCGTGTGGCTCAAAACCTGGCTGTCGCCCAATATCTGGGTGCGCGTGCCGCTGACCGAGATTCATCAGGGCGATTTTTCTCCGCTTTTCCGTTACACGCTGGCGATCATGCTCCTGGCGATAGGCGGCGCGTGGCTGTTTATTCGTATACAGAACAGACCGTTAGTGGATCTTGAACATGCCGCCTTGCAGGTAGGGAAGGGAATTATTCCGCCGCCGCTGCGTGAATATGGCGCCTCTGAGGTGCGCTCTGTGACCCGGGCGTTTAACCATATGGCAGCCGGCGTGAAACAATTGGCCGATGACCGTACGCTATTGATGGCGGGCGTCAGCCACGACTTACGCACGCCGCTGACCCGTATTCGTCTGGCGACGGAGATGATGGGCGAGGAAGACGGTTATCTCGCGGAGTCGATCAATAAAGACATCGAAGAGTGTAACGCCATTATCGAACAGTTTATTGACTATCTGCGTACCGGTCAGGAAATGCCAATGGAGATGGCGGATCTCAATTCCGTGCTGGGCGAGGTGATTGCGGCGGAAAGCGGCTATGAGCGTGAGATTAACACTGCGCTTCAGGCAGGCAGCATCCAGGTGAAAATGCACCCGCTCTCGATTAAGCGCGCGGTGGCGAATATGGTGGTCAATGCTGCCCGCTATGGCAACTGCTGGATTAAGGTCAGCAGCGGCACCGAGTCGCATCGCGCCTGGTTCCAGGTAGAAGATGACGGGCCGGGCATTAAGCCGGAGCAGCGTAAACATCTGTTCCAGCCTTTTGTGCGCGGCGACAGCGCCCGTAGCACCAGCGGCACAGGGCTGGGGCTGGCGATTGTGCAGCGCATTATTGATAACCATAACGGGATGCTGGAGATTGGCACCAGCGAGCGTGGCGGATTGTCGATTCGCGCCTGGCTACCGGTTCCTGTGGCTCGCGTCCAGGGGACGACAAAAGAGGCATAAGAAAGGGAGGTATTACCCTCCCTTTCTTCTTAACACTGGATGACGCTGTTCAAAGCCGCCATCCGGCCTGTTCCTTACAGCTTCGGTCCGGCGCTAACCAGCGCTTCGCCTGCCGGGGTATCCGTATACTTCTCGAAGTTCTCAATGAACAGTTTCGCCAGCGCGGTGGCTTTTTCCTGCCATTGTTCCGGCGACGCGTAGGTGTTACGTGGGTCGAGAATGTGGGTATCCACGCCTGGCAGTTCAGTCGGGATCGCCAGATCGAACAGCGGCAGGCGGAAGGTTTCCGCGTTATCAAGAGAACCGTTCAGAATAGCGTCAATAATCGCGCGCGTATCTTTGATGGAGATACGTTTGCCGGTGCCATTCCAGCCGGTGTTAACCAGATAAGCCTGTGCGCCTGCTGCCTGCATACGTTTCACCAGCACCTCAGCATACTGCGTCGGGTGCAGCGTCAGGAACGCGGCGCCGAAGCAGGCGGAGAAGGTGGGGGTCGGTTCGGTGACGCCGCGTTCGGTGCCGGCCAGTTTAGCGGTGAAACCCGACAGGAAGTGGTACTGCGTCTGGTTAGCGGTTAAACGGGAAACCGGCGGCAACACGCCGAAAGCATCCGCCGTCAGGAAGATAACCTTGGTGGCGTGACCTGCTTTGGATACGGGCTTAACGATGTTATCGATATGATAGATCGGGTAAGAGACGCGGGTGTTTTCGGTTTTGGAACCATCGTCGAAATCTACGGTGCCGTCTTCGCGCACGGTGACGTTTTCCAGTAGCGCATCACGGCGAATCGCATGATAAATTTCTGGCTCCGCTTCTTTCGACAGTTTGATGGTTTTGGCGTAGCAGCCGCCTTCAAAGTTGAACACGCCGTCGTCATCCCAACCGTGCTCATCATCGCCAATCAGACGACGTTTCGGGTCGGTGGACAGAGTGGTTTTTCCGGTACCGGAAAGGCCGAAGAAGACCGCGACATCGCCTTTTTCACCCACGTTGGCGGAACAGTGCATTGAGGCGATACCTTTGAGCGGCAGCAGGTAGTTCATTACCGAGAACATCCCTTTTTTCATTTCGCCGCCGTACCAGGTGCCGCCAATAAGCTGAATACGTTCAGTCAGGTTGAACGCCACGAAGTTTTCCGAGTTCAGCCCTTGCTCTTTCCACTGCGGGTTGGTGCACTTCGCGCCGTTCATGACAATAAAGTCAGGTTTGAAGCCTACCAGCTCTTCGTCCGTTGGGCGAATGAACATATTTTTAACGAAGTGGGCCTGCCAGGCGACTTCCGTAATAAAGCGCACGGAAAGACGCGTATCGGCATTTGCGCCGCAGAACGCATCAACAATGAATAAGCGTTTACCGGAAAGCTGATGCGTCACCAGACCTTTCAGGTGTTGCCAGGTTTCCTGGGAAAGCGGCTTATTATCGTTTTTACCTTTACCCTTATCGGACCACCACAGCGTATCACGCGTGGTGTCGTCGCGAACAATATACTTATCCTTAGGCGAACGACCGGTAAAAATACCGGTATCAACGGCAACAGCGCCCAGGTTAGTTAACACGCCACGCTCATAGCCTTCCAGACCAGGATTAAGTTCTTCCTGATAAAGGGTGTCGTAGCTGGGATTGTAAACGATATCCTGGACGTCGTTGATACCATAAGCCTTGAGATCTTGCGGGGTTAAATTGTTAACGCGCATATCACTGCTCCTTAGCCAATATATATTACCGAAAATAGTAAGGTTTTTTGAGGTTGGTTAACCGCGACAAGGCTCATAGATTTACGTATCTGGACAAAATCACGATTGACGAAAAACACTGTGACTCCTGTCACGCAGCGGCGGTTATTATGGCAGGAAACCTACTTTTGTTGTGGAAAATGTTCTGAAAACGTTAAAAGGAAGTGTTTTTGACCGACATAATGTGACTGTAATCGCATTCATGTAAGAAAGTTACGTAACACCAACATTAACAATATCGATTCACCTCTCTGCGTTTTTTTCTGAATTATGCATGACGACGCCTGGCGGTGAACAGATGGTGCAATAATGCGGCTTTCTCATCATTCTGGATAACGACATGGAAAGTGTAGCGCTTTCACGTACTACTCGCTGGGGTATGTTGCTCACTGGTTTGCTGCAGGGCGTCTTGTGCTACCTGCTGATGGCCTGGCTGGTACCACAAAATAGCGACTGGCTGTTCTATGGTATGCCTGCGACGATAGCGTTGTCGTCAATGCTATTGCTTACCGTGGTCTCTTTTAAACAGCGCGCGCTGTGGGGCTGGCTGGGGCTGATCTTTGTGGTCGTGCTGGCAATGAGCGGCTGGCTGAAATGGCAGGTTGAGGCGGTGGAGAAATGGCGCCTGGCCGAGCTCCTCTGGCTGTATGGTCTCCGGCTTGTGTTGATGGCGATGCTGGTATTACCCTGGATGCAATATCAGTTACATTCGCAAACCGGTTCGGCGCGTTATCCCCAGTTTTATCTGCGGTTATGGCATAACGTACTGACATTGTTTATCGTCCTGGTCGCCAACGGACTGTTCTGGCTGGTGCTTCTGCTCTGGAGCGCGCTATTCAGGCTGGTGGGCATCCGCTTTTTCAGCACCCTTTTCTTTGAAACTGAAGCCTTTATTTATGTGACCATCGGCCTGATTACGGCGCTGGCGGTCATTCTCGCCCGCACGCAGTCGCGCCTTGTGGCGGCGGTGCAAAAGCTGCTGACGCTGATCGCGACGGGTTTACTGCCAGTGGTGTCGCTGCTGGCATTGCTGTTTATTGTGACGTTACCCTTTACCGGACTGGAGGCGATTTCTGCGCGTGTTTCCGCTACGGGGCTGCTATCCACGCTGACGCTGATGCTGCTGCTCCTCGTGGCGATTGTCAACGAACCGCAAAAGCGCGTATTACCCTATCCGCGCGTACTACGCGGCATGATTAGCGCCTCGCTGTGCGTTGCCCCGATATATATGCTGCTGGCGGGCTGGGCGTTATGGGTACGCATTCAGCAATACGGCTGGACGCCGGATCGTCTGTATGGCGCGCTGACGGCGTCTGTCTTGCTGGTATGGTCCTTCGGTTATCTGATCGGTCTGTTACGCCGCGGACGCGACCCTGATGAGTGGCAAGGCAAGGTGATACTGAGCGTCTCTTTGTTGACGCTGGTGATATTGCTGTTGCTGGCCTCGCCTGTACTTGATGTCTGGCGTATTAGCGTCAACAGCCATATGGCGCGTTACCATAGCGGTAAAATTACTGCGGATCAGATCAGCCTGTATATGCTGGATCACAGCGGCAAACCTGGCCAGGAAGCGCTGAAATCGTTGCGGGATGACGAGGCGTTTACGCAGAACAGAAAGCGCAATCGTGAACTGATGACGTTTTTGCAGAGAAATAAGGTCCCTCCGACGGCGGACGATTTAGCGCGGGTGGTGATGATTGCGCCCGGTAGCCAGAAGCCGGATGCCGCATTTTGGGCGTTTGTCAAAGAGCAGAGTTATTCGGACGCTTCCTGCCTTGAACCGGATGCCTGCGTGCTGGTGAGTCAGGATCTTAACGGCGACGGTCAGCCTGAGCAGGTGCTGTATAACTTTATTGTTGCCGAGAGCCAGGTCTACGGCTTAAAAGAGGGGAAATGGACGCAGAAAGCGTTCGCCCGATTGCCGGACGGGTTTTCTAAGACGCAACTGTTGCACGCGATTGCCGGGCATCGGTTAGACTCAGCCCCCAAAGCCTGGCGCGATATCATTGTTGATGGTCAGCGGTTGGATGTGGATTACTACAACGAGTAAGCTTTTTGCCGGATGGCGGCATAAATGCCTTATCCAGCCTACGGAGCGGGATGCTGTAGGCCAGATAAGCGTAGCGCCATCAGGCAATGACGCTGCCGACTACGAGGCGATTAATGAACCTGTGGATCGGCAGGAGAGGCGTTGTTACGGATCTCCGCGATATCCATCGCAT
Organism: Salmonella sp. K21076; assembly: GCF_039650795.1. Classification (NCBI taxonomy): domain Bacteria; kingdom Pseudomonadati; phylum Pseudomonadota; class Gammaproteobacteria; order Enterobacterales; family Enterobacteriaceae; genus Salmonella; species Salmonella sp. K21076. Next base: position 54,147 of record NZ_JBCLYA010000047.1, on the reverse strand, counting down.
TGAACAGGTAATGATTGCCGCAGTAATCGCAGTGCATATCGATTTCGCCTTCTTCCGCCAGAATGCTGTCCACTTCTTCATCCGGCAATGTTTTCAGCGCGCCCGCGCAACGTTCGCGTGAACAGGTGCATTTGAATTCAACCTCTTGCGGATCGTAGAGCGTGACTTCTTCTTCGTGATACAAACGCCACAGCACGTCATTTGCCGGTAATGTCAGCAGCTCTTCGCTTTTAATGGTTTCCGTCAACATGGCCAGATGGTCGAAATCCTCCGCCTGCGCGTTCTGTGCCGGCATCACCTGGAGCAACATTCCACCTGCCGCCGGTTTACCGTCGACATCGCCGGTACGGATAAACAGGCGCGTCGGCAACTGCTCGGAGCGCAGGAAGTAATCTTCCAGGCACGCCGCCAGAGTATCGCCTTCCAGACCCACCACGCCCTGATAGCGTTCACCCTCTTCCGGCGTAATGGTGATCACCAGATAGCCGTTGCCAACCAGCGTTTTGAGATCCGCATTGTCAGGGATATCGCCCTGAACGCGAGCCACGCCGCGCATCTGCTGCTGATTATTGCCATTGATCACCGCCAGGCTTAACGGCCCGTCGCCCTGGAGCTGTACCGTAATGTCACCGGCAAACTTCAGCGTCGCGGTCAGCAGGCTAGTGGCGACCAGCAGTTCGGCCAGTACGGTTTTCACCGACTGCGGATAGTTATGATTGTCGAGGATCTGTTGCAAGGTTTCCGAAACGGTCACCAGCTCGCCGCGAACGGCAAAGTTTTCAAACAGATAACGATGTAATTGGTCATGTTGCGGCATAATCATCTCTCTTGCGGGTGACAGTTATTCGCTGTCGCCGTGTTTAAATCGTAACAGGTCGCGGCGCTCTTTCTTGTCCGGTCGCCTGGCCGGATGCGGCATGGTCAGGGCGTTAAGCTTGCGCGCCTGCGCCATTTTTTCGCGTTTTTCCACGCTTTCCGCCGTCTCTTCATACAGAGCGACGGCTTCGCTGGCCGGACGGCGCTGTTCGGTGATGGCTTTAACGATCACCGTCCGTTCGTCATTTCCCTGACGCAGGGTAAGGGTTGCGTTCAGCTCGACGATTTTGCTCGGCTTACTGCGCTGGCCGTTGTAATGCACCTTACCGCCTTCAATCATCTCGCGGGCCAGCGCGCGGGTTTTATAAAAACGCGCGGCCCACAGCCATTTATCCAGTCTGACCTCAACGGAGGACTTTTCTTTCATGGCGTCTCCTTCACTTCAGCGAGGGGATCAGACGGCGGTAGTCGTTCAGGGACGGATGGCGCGTATAGTGCTTTTCCGCCAGACCGGAATCGGGATTCGTCACGCCAAGACAGTAGCGAATACCAAACCGGGCGGCGGCGTCGAGAATCGGTTCGCTGTCATCGATAAACAGCGTTTTCTCTGCGCTTATTCCCGTTTCCTCAGTGACAGCGCGCCATAACCGCTGATCCTCTTTGGGATAACCAAATGTGTGGGTGGAAAGTAATAAATCAAGGTGTGAGGCCAGACCGGTATGCTCCAGCTTCACCGCCAGGTTATGTGGATGCGCATTGGTGAGCAGAATCCGACGTTTTCCGCTGGCTTTTAACGCATTCAGAAACGGTACGGTATCGTCGCGCAAAACGGCGCGCGGCCCTTGCGCCGTCGTCATGGCGCAAATATCCAGACCCAGACGCTCGCTCCAGTAATCCAGACAGTACCAGTTTAGCGTATGCTGTACGGCATGATACTGCTGGCGAATATATTCCTGCGCGTCCTGCGGCGAAATACCCTGCTGCGCGCCGTAGGTTTCCGGTACCAGCTTTTGCCAGAAATAGTTATCGAACGCGAGATCGAGCAGCGTGCCGTCCATATCCAGCAAAACGGTATCCACGTTTTGCCAGTCAATATCAATATGCATGGGGAACTCCAGGGTAACGCAATTTGCGCGACAGGGTAGCATACCCTGTCGCACGGCGGCGCTATCAGATGAGATTTTCCGGAGAGACGGTTAACCTGGGATTGAGGCAGCTTTCATAGTATTCCTGGATGTCCGCCATACGGGTACGGTGGCGTTGATAACGCCTGAACGCCTGAATGCCGTTGTAGACCGCGCTCACTATCATTGCCAGCATCAGCAGCGTGGTGCCGAGGTAACGCCACCAGCCGGATTTATCGGGGATACGATGCAGGCTGATATGCTGCGTGCCGTTGGCATCGGTATACACGCTGGTGACAATGCCCTCGGCGCTAAATGGCGTCTGCATGAGCGTTTGCGCCAGACGCTGGAAGGCGCTCCACTGTTCCTGCGCGGGATAGTCATACAGCGGCGTTGACGGCCAGGCCTGATCAACCAGTTCGCTGCCTTCATCGCTGGCGATCAGGAATCCGCCGGGAGCGGGGCTATTCAGCGACTGGGCGGCACGCGCGGTCTCGCGAGAAATAAACGGCGCCGTTGAGGTCGTGACCAGATTTTCCAGCGACTCTGCGCTTACGGGGCGTAGCAGCACGTTGACGCCGTCCAGTTTGCCGGCGTTCGCGCGTTTCACCAGCGCGTTCCAGTCCTTACTGTTACCGAGATTAACCAGCGCATTTTTCAGGCGCACGCACTCGTCTTCCGCCGCGCACAAATCAGCGGTTTTCAGAACAATATCGCCAAAGTCATCTAATAATACCATGCCCGATTTTTGGATCGCGGAGCGTAAAGATGCGCTTACGCGCGAGTCGTCTTCGGGTTTTGGATGGAGCTGACGATTTACCGCCTGGCTTAGCGCCATCGCTTTATTCACCAGATCTGATTCCGGCAGCGGTAGCGCAGGCGCGTCATTCCAGATGATTTGCGAGCAATCGAACGGCATAAACGGTGAGTTAGACTGCCCGCTCCAGGTCGCCCCGGAATGAATATTACACATTCCTTTACCGCTCAGGTGCAGCGTATCGCCCACCCGTACGCCAGCCTTTTCAAGCTGTTTTACCGTTGTCGCTTCAATGGTTTGCGCGCCTTTCATCCACGATAGCGTGAACTTGATTGGCATATCCAACGGGATCCAGAACAGCAGCATAAACAACACCAGCAGCGAACCGATAGCAATAACAGTGCTGCGTAACCAGTGCTGCAACGGGAAGTTTTTCACTTCATCATGCAGGGATAAAAAACGGCCCTGGCGGGCGACATGGCGATCAAGGTAAATATCAATATCCGTTTGTTGCCCAAGATCCTGCGTAATGTAAGGTTGCCAGTGGGCAGGGTAAATAAGGTCGATGATGCCCAGGGAAATATTGTTAATCTGCTCCTGATTATTCTCCCCAAACAGTCCCCAGCGGCGGGGCGTTCCCCGCAGACAGTGAATTTCCCGCAGCGCGCTTTTCGACGGCGGCGCAAAAAGCCCCCAAAGTCCGGCTGCCAGCAGCAGGATCGCGCCGCCTATCATCCACGGTACAAAAACGTCTGGCGTTATCAGACAGAAAAAGAATAACAAAAAGGAGGCGACGATTAACAATGCTTCGCGCAAGCCAGCCGGGCGGCTGAGCGCATATTCTTCGTGGGTCTCCTGACGGATGTTCAACAGCTCAATCTGCTCGCTCTCTTCGCCGCGAATCGACGCCTGCGTAGAGGCCGTATTCTGTAGCGCGTAGCCGCGCGACTCCTGCATATACTCTTGCAGCGTATGGCCGTTTAAAGAGATCACCAGCGGCAGCGTATCCGTGAGGATTAGCTCAACGTTGTTTTCATCATTGATGTACTGTTCCCAGAAAGGCGGCAGATGGACTTCGACGGAGTCGAGGTAGTAGCGCCATTTATTAGGATCGTCAGTGGTAATGCCGTAGCGGGTGATGGAGTGGGTCAGTATCACGACACTGTTGCTTTCCGCGTTCAGCGTCAGCGAGATGGGCGCAGCACTGGCGCCTGTCGGCCCCGGAACTTGCTGGATCTGGCTAAGGTTATCGAGATAGTTTTCTACCGCGCTGCGCTCTTCGGGCAACAGTTTACGCGTTTGCGCGTCCTGAAAGGCGCTGAACCACGGTAAGCTCCCTCGTCTGGACTTTACCCGGAACCGCCATATTGCCAGTAGAGAGCAGGCCAGCAAAGCAGCTATAAAAATCAGAATGGTGCTCATGCTTTCCCCATCTTACTAAGTCTGTCAGGCGTGGTCAGTCGCACCCTGTCCAATAAACATTTTTCTGTGGTTGGCTATCGGCAAGCGTGGAGTTGAACTTGAGCATTGTAAAGCGCATCCCAGTGAAGGCAAATCATAGCAATACCACCAAAAACGGAATATCAGCAAATTCCTGGAGTTATTTCAACCTATTGACTTTTAATTTGAAATAAGAATTAATTTTTATTACGTTACATAAATGTAAATAAACGGCAATTCGCATTGCCGAAACCGTGCGGTATGTCGCACAATGACCACAGATTACACTGCAAAGATTCTCACAATGAGCAAATCATTACAAAAACCCACCATTCTGAAAGTGGAAACCGTCGCACAATCCCGACTGTTTAACGTAGAAAGCGTGGATCTGGAGTTCAGCAACGGCGTGCGTCGCGTGTATGAACGTATGCGACCATCAACCCGTGAGGCGGTAATGATTGTGCCGATCGTTGATGAGCATCTGATTCTTATTCGTGAGTATGCGGTGGGAACCGAATCCTATGAGCTGGGCTTCTCGAAAGGATTGATCGACCCGGGCGAGACCGTTTTTGAAGCGGCGAACCGGGAGCTCAAAGAAGAGGTCGGGTTTGGCGCGCATAACCTGACCTTCTTAAAAAAACTCAGCATGGCGCCCTCTTATTTTTCCAGCAAAATGAATATCGTGGTGGCGGAAGATCTCTATCCGGAGTCGCTGGAAGGCGACGAGCCTGAGCCATTGCCGCAGGTACGCTGGCCGCTGGCGCATTTAATGGATCTGCTGGAAGACCCCGATTTTAACGAGGCCCGCAACGTCAGCGCGCTGTTTCTGGTACGCGAGTGGTTGAAAGCGCAGGGCCGAATTGCCTGATGGCGCGGCGTTGATCAAGCCAACGGAAAGTTTGTCTCCCCGTTCGCCGTCATCCGCTAAACACAATAAAAAAGGCGCCGGAGCGCCTTTTTTGATCAGAACAGTTCGTGTGTTTCACCATTATCAATAATGGTGGTTCCCACCTCGTGTACCGCCTGTTGTGTCGGCTGCGTGCCTTCGATGAAATACTCTTCACGGCTGTTACCGCCGCTCGCCAGTTGTCCGGTACTGCGGTCGATATTCACCGTGACGATGCCCGGCGGCGGCGTTAGCGGCTGTTCCGGCACGCCTTCCAGCACGGCTTTCATATAGGCGTCCCATGCAGGTTGCGCGCTCTTCGCGCCGCCCTCATAGCCGGAGATTTGATCTTTGATCGCGCCGGAAGCGGTGGTGCGGCCTAAATCACGGCGGTGATCGTCAAAGCCGATCCATACGGAAGTGACGACGCCAGGACCATAGCCGGAGAACCATGCGTCTTTCGAGCTGTTGGTCGTACCGGTTTTGCCGCCGATATCGCGACGTTTAAGGTCGCGCGCCGCACGCCAGCCGGTACCCATCCAGCCGGGTTCGCCGAAGATATTGGTGTTCAGCGCGCTTTTGATCAGAAACGCCAGCGGCGTATTGATCACATGCGGCGCGTACTCCTGCGTGCCGTTTTGCGCGACCAGCGCCTGGTTTGCCTGTTCCAGCTCAGGCATCGGTACGGCGCTGTTTTGCTGCTCTTGCGAAACCGCGACCTCTTCCACATTGGTGTTTTCCAGCACGTCGGATTTCTGCGTATTGCCGTAAATGACCGGGATATCGCACTCCGTGCAGGCGATTTTCGGTTTCGCTTCGAAGATCACGCCGCCCTGATCGTTCTCAATCTTGCTGATGAAATACGGGTCGATCAGGAAACCGCCGTTCGCCATCACCGCATAACCGCGCGCAACCTGCATCGGCGTGAAGGAGGCGGAGCCCAGCGCCAGCGATTCGGTATGCACGATATTCTGCGCCGGGAAGCCGAAGCGTTGCAGATACTCCGCCGCATAGTCGACGCCCATGGCGCGCATGGCGCGTACCATCACCACGTTTTTCGACTGCCCCAGCCCCTGGCGTAAACGAATCGGTCCGGCGTACTGCGGCGGAGAGTTTTTCGGACGCCAGTCTGAACCGGCCCCGGCGTCCCAGCGGGAAATCGGCACATCGTTGAGCATACTGGCGAGCGTCAGGCCTTTATCCATTGCGGCGGTGTAGAGGAACGGTTTGATGTTCGACCCCACCTGACGCAAAGCTTGCGTCGCGCGGTTAAATTTACTCTGATTAAAATCGAAACCGCCGACCAGCGCCAGTACCGCGCCAGTTTGCGGGTTAAGCGAAACCAGCGCGGAGTTCACTTCCGGTACCTGCGCCAGCCACCAGTCGTTATCCACCTGACGAACCCAGATTTGCTGACCTGTCTGGACGACATCGGTAACTTTACGCGGCGTCGGCCCCTGCTGTGTATCCGAGCGGTAAGGCCGCGCCCAACGCATTCCTTCCATATGTAGCGAAACGGACGTACCGTCGGCAAGCGCAGCGGTCGCCTCTTGCGGATTAGCGCTGGTGACCACGGCGGGAAGCAGCGGTCCGTAGGTCGGCAACGCTTTCAACGTATCGGTAATTTTTTTACTGTCCCACGCCGTTTCGCCCACTTTCCATAGCACATTCGCCGGGCCGCTATAACCGTGGCGCATGTCATAGTCCAGCACGTTATTACGCACCGCCTGTTGCGCGGCCTGCTGCACTTTGCGGGTGATGGTCGTGTAAATACGATAACCATCTTCATAGGCGCTTTCGCCATAACGGTTATACATTTCCTGGCGCACCATTTCCGACAGATAAGGCGCGGAGAAGGCGATTTCCGGCGCGTGATAATTTGCGTCGATAGGTTCGCTACGGGCCTGATCGTACTGCGCCTGAGTGATATATCCCTCGCTTAACATTCGTGAGAGCACTACGTTACGGCGCGCCACCGCCCGATCCATCGAGTAGAGCGGGTTAAAGGTAGAAGGCGCTTTAGGTAGCCCGGCGATAACCGCCATTTCGCTTAAACTAAGCTGGTCGACCGTCTTACCAAAGTAGACCTGTGCCGCCGCGCCAACGCCATAGGCGCGGTAGCCGAGATAGATCTTGTTCAGATAGAGTTCGAGGATCTCATTTTTATTCAGCAACTGCTCAATACGAATCGCCAGAAACGCTTCCTTGATCTTGCGCATCAGCGTGCGTTCGGGGCTAAGGAAGAAGTTTCGCGCCAGTTGCTGGGTAATGGTACTTGCTCCCTGCGATGCGTGACCGGAGAAGAGCGCGACGCTGGCCGCACGGAAAATACCTACCGGGTCAATACCGTGATGCTCATAAAAGCGGCTATCTTCGGTGGCGATAAAGGCGTTGATCATTTCCGGCGGAATTTGATCGAGCGTAACGGGAATACGGCGTTTTTCGCCATATTGCGCGATAAGTTCGCCATCCGCGCTGTAAACCTGCATCGGAATTTGTAAACGCACATCTTTCAATGTCGCGACGTCAGGTAGCTGCGGCTCAATATAGCGATAAAGGCCATAAATCGAGCCTGCTCCCAGCAGGATGCAACATACTGCAAGGATCAATAAATACTTTACGAACTTCACTGGAGATTTCCCATTTAGTGTCATTTGGGCAGTTTATAAACAAACGCGCGGTAGTATAAAGGCAAGCCAGACGCATTGATATACCCGTTAACGCGACGGGTGATAAGGAGATCGACCGTTATGGCTTTTAAAACCTGGCAAATAGGATTGCATATTCAGCAGCATGAAGCGCTGGCCATCGCCGTTATTCGCGGCGCATCGGGCTGGTCCCTGCAACGTTGGTGGCGACTGCCGCTGATGAACGCCTCCACGGCAGAGGGTACGATTCCTGACCCGCAATCGCTGGCTCACGTACTGCGACCCTGGAGCCGCGAGCTGCCGCTACGTCACCGTATTTATCTCTCTTTTCCCGCAAATCGGACATTGCAACGCGCTTTTCCACATCCGCCGATGCGTCTGCGGGAACGTGAGCAAGTCGCATGGCTTTCACAAACGATGGCGCGTGAGCTGGATATGGATCCGGACTTATTGCGTTTCGACTTTCAGGACGATGCGCTGAGCCCCGCGTTCAACGTTACCGCCGTGCAAAGCAAAGAAATTTCAGAGCTGTTAACGCTGGCGCAAACGCTCAATGTACGCATCGCTGCTGTAACGCCCGATGCCTGCGCGTTACAGCGCTTGCTGCCGTTTATACCTTCGGGGCGGCAATGTCTGGTCTGGCGCGATGAAAGCCAGTGGCTGTGGGCGACGCGCTATGCGTGGGGGCGTAAATCGGCGCGAGAGGCGATGACGCTGCATGACCTTGCCGCGACGTTATCCGTCGTGCCGGAACATATTTCGTTATGCGCCGAAGGCGAATTCGACCCCTGGCGCGCCGTTACCGTCCGCCAACCGCCGGTTCCGCCGGACGGTTATCGCTTTGCGATTGCGCTGGGTTTAGCCATGGGGGAGATACGCTGATGGCGCATTCTGTCAATTTGCTTCCCTGGCGGCGCCAACATTATGTAGCGCGTCTGCGGCTGTGGTGCGTGGTATGGGGCGCGTCCCTGCTGCTGATAGCAAGCCTCGCGACGATCGCCCGGTTGGTTTTTTGGCAGGAGGGGAGGATTAATGAACTGCTACTGACGGCGGAAAACGGACGCACGACGGCGCTTGCGGCGAACATACCGCAGTTGCAGCAGCGTCAGCGACAGCAACAGGCGCGATTACAACGTCAGGCGCAGCGTGAACTGACGCAAGCCTGGCAATCTATCTTGACTGACCTTGCCAACCTGTTGCCAGAGCAGGCATGGCTGACAAGCCTCAATTATCAGCAAGAGACGCTAGAGCTGGAAGGGCTGGCGAGAACGTTTGACGCCCTGCTCACGCTTGAGACATCACTTCGTCACTATGTCAGTTTTCCGCTAAACCGCACGGGCGCCACGCGGCAGGATGCGCAAGGGCGCTGGCAGTTCCATTATCAGTTAACGAGGAGCGCCGCCCGTGAACGCGCTCTTTGATATCTGGTACGGGATGTCGCGCCGTGGTCGGGTTTTTTGTTGGTGTGCAGGCGTGCTGTGCCTGACGCTGACGGTCGCGTTATCTGTGGGCTATCCCGGCTGGAAGACGCTGGATACGCAACATGCGCGGTTAAGCCAGCAGCGCGAGGCCGCCCGGCAACAGTGGCGTCATCTGCGCCGTCTGAGCGTCGCGGCTGAACCGCTTTTCGGGCGTACCATCGAAAATCCGCGTCCTTTTTCGCCGTTAGATTTCCAGGCGCCTCCCTTGCGTTTGCTGCACTGGCAGCCATCGGCGCAGGGGGGAGAAATGGCGCTGAAAACGTCCTGGGATGCGGTGCCGTCGCTGTTTGTCCGGTTGGCCGAAAGCGAGATGAGCGTAAGTCGGTTTTCATTGCGTAGGGAGGGGGCGGAATTATTGATAACGCTGCAACTGGAGCGACTGGCGAATGAAGGTTAGCCGCGGTGTATTGCTCTGTTTTTGTTTGCTGACGTTGACGGGAATGCGCGATCCCTTCCGCCCGCCGGAAGATCGCTGCCGGATAGCGGAACTCTCGCAGTGGCGATATCAGGGCGCGGTGCGTAAAGGCGAGCGATGGACAGGCATTCTTAAAGACAGCCAGCAAAAATGGCGGCGAGTGGAAGAAGGGCAGACGCTGGAAAACGGTTGGACGATTGTCCGCCTGACGGCGGAAGCCTTAACGTTAACGACCGGTAAAAATTGTGCGCCGCCGCAGTGGCGGTGGTTACGTCAGGGAGCGGACAATGAAGCGATGGATAGCCATAATACTGATAGTCTTGATGCCCGCCGCGCAGGCGGGAAAAGCGGCGAAAGTGACGCTGGTGGTTGATGACGTTCCTGTGGTGCAGGTTTTGCAGGCTTTAGCCGAACAGGAGCGGCAGAATCTGGTGGTGTCGCCGGACGTCAGCGGGACATTATCGCTACATCTGACGGATGTGCCGTGGAAACAGGCGCTTCAGACGGTGGTCAATAGCGCGGGGCTGGTGCTGCGTCAGGAGGGGAATATTCTCCATGTTCATTCACAGGCCTGGCAGAAAGAACACAGTGCGCGGCAGGATGCCGAGCGGTTAAGGCTTCAGGCTAATTTACCGCTGGAAAACCGCAGCATTAGCCTGCAATACGCCGATGCCGGCGAACTGGCGAAAGCGGGCGAGAAACTCCTGAGCGCGAAGGGAACCATCATGGTAGATAAGCGCACCAACCGCCTGCTGTTGCGCGATAACCGCGCGGCCCTGGCGGAGCTGGAAAAATGGGTATCGCAAATGGATCTGCCGGTGGCGCAGGTGGAGCTGGCGGCGCATATCGTCACCATTAACGAAAAGAGTCTACGGGAACTGGGCGTAAAGTGGACGCTGGCTGACGCGACGCAAGCGGGCGCGGTGGGTGACGTGACGACGCTTTCCAGTGATTTATCCGTCGCCGCCGCCACCTCACGCGTCGGGTTTAACATCGGGCGCATTAACGGACGCCTGCTGGATTTAGAGCTGTCAGCGCTGGAACAAAAGCAGCAGTTGGATATTATCGCCAGCCCCCGGCTGCTGGCTTCGCATCTACAGCCAGCCAGTATCAAGCAAGGCAGCGAAATTCCTTATCAGGTTTCCAGCGGCGAAAGCGGCGCGACCTCCGTGGAATTTAAAGAAGCGGTACTGGGAATGGAGGTGACGCCCACCGTTTTGCAAAAAGGGCGCATCCGCCTGAAGTTACATATCAGCCAGAATGTTCCCGGTCAGGTACTACAACAGGCTGACGGCGAAGTGCTGGCGATAGATAAACAGGAAATTGAAACGCAGGTAGAGGTAAAAAGCGGCGAGACGCTGGCGCTGGGCGGCATTTTTTCGCGAAAAAATAAATCGGGTAGCGATAGCGTGCCGCTGTTGGGGGATATTCCCTGGCTTGGTCAGCTCTTCCGCCATGACGGCAAAGAGGACGAGCGACGCGAATTAGTGGTGTTTATCACCCCCAGACTGGTGGCGACAGAATAATTTATGCATAAAAAAGCGCTGTTTTTGCACTGAACGCATCTGCGGGATTTGACGTGCGGATGTATTTAGCATACAAGGAGTACCGATTTGAGAGTCGTGCTTTTCGTTGCTTACGCATTGATTAATGCGCTTTGCCTTGCCGAAGGTGTGCATAAGACCGATGATAAACGGCTGAATGTCCGCTGATGCAGACGTATTGGTTCTGCGGATTGCGCACAATTGTTTGAAAGTAGAGCAATTTGTAGGCCGGATATGTTGTTCTGGTCGCCATTCGGCAACGCTAACTCGGGTTTTGCAACAATCAGGCTTGGTGATTTATTCAGTTGCCAAACCCGCTTGAGTATTGAGATAATTTTCAGTCTGACTCTCGCAATATCTTATGAGGTTTCAGTTCATGTCCTGCTGCGCTGGGTGTCTGTGAAGCGGGTTTACCATTAACGAATAGTCTTAGTAGTACCGAAAAAATGGCAGAGAAACGCAATATCTTTCTGGTTGGGCCTATGGGTGCCGGAAAAAGCACTATTGGGCGCCAGTTAGCTCAACAACTCAATATGGAATTTTACGATTCTGATCAAGAGATTGAGAAACGAACCGGAGCTGATGTGGGCTGGGTCTTCGATGTTGAAGGTGAAGACGGCTTCCGTAATCGTGAAGAAAAAGTTATCAACGAATTGACGGAAAAACAGGGTATTGTGCTGGCAACCGGCGGTGGCTCTGTAAAATCGCGTGAAACGCGTAACCGTCTCTCCGCGCGTGGCGTCGTGGTCTACCTTGAAACGACCATCGAAAAACAACTGGCGCGCACGCAGCGTGATAAAAAACGCCCGCTGTTGCAGGTTGAAGCACCGCCTCGCGAAGTTCTGGAAGCGCTGGCTAACGAACGCAATCCGCTGTACGAAGAGATTGCCGACGTCACCATTCGCACCGACGATCAAAGCGCTAAGGTTGTGGCAAACCAGATTATTCATATGCTGGAAAGCAACTAATTCAAGCAGAATACGCTGGGTAAGCGGGCACAAGTAACTAAGGTGGATGTCGCGTCATGGAGAGGATTACAGTCACTCTCGGGGAACGTAGTTACCCGATCACCATCGCGGCTGGTTTGTTTAACGAACCAGCTTCATTCTTGCCGCTGAAATCAGGCGATCAGGTCATGTTAGTGACCAACGAAACCCTGGCGCCGCTTTATCTGGACAAGGTTCGCGGCGTACTCGAACGGGCGGGCGTTAACGTAGACAGCGTGATTCTTCCTGACGGCGAGCAGTATAAGAGCCTGACGGTGCTGGATACGGTGTTTACGGCGTTACTGAAAAAACCGCATGGTCGTGATACCACGCTGGTCGCGCTTGGCGGCGGCGTGATTGGCGATCTTACCGGTTTTGCGGCGGCCAGCTACCAGCGAGGCGTTCGTTTCATCCAGGTGCCAACTACCTTACTGTCGCAGGTTGATTCTTCCGTGGGCGGGAAGACCGCCGTCAACCATCCCCTTGGCAAAAACATGATTGGCGCGTTTTACCAACCCGCTTCTGTGGTTGTCGATCTTGATTGCCTGAAAACGCTTCCCGCACGCGAACTGGCATCGGGACTGGCAGAGGTGATCAAATACGGCATTATACTCGACGCAGACTTCTTCACCTGGCTTGAGGGTAATCTGGATGCGCTATTGCGTCTGGACGGCCCGGCGATGGCGTACTGTATTCGTCGTTGTTGCGAGCTGAAAGCCGAAGTTGTTGCCGCCGACGAGCGTGAAGCGGGCTTACGTGCTTTACTGAATCTTGGGCATACCTTTGGCCACGCCATTGAAGCGGAAATGGGATATGGCAATTGGTTACATGGTGAAGCCGTTGCCGCAGGTATAGTGATGGCTGCGCGCGCATCCGAGCGTTTGGGGCAGTTCAGTTCTGCTGATACGCAGCGCATCATCGCGCTACTCGAACGGGCCGGGTTGCCAGTCAATGGCCCTTGCGAGATGTCCGCGCAGGACTATTTGCCGCACATGCTGCGAGATAAAAAAGTGTTAGCGGGGGAGCTGCGTTTAGTGCTTCCGCTGACCATAGGGAAAAGTGAAGTGCGCGGCGGAGTGTCGCACGAAGTCGTTCTTAGCGCGATTGCTGACTGTCAGCAGGCGTAACAACAAGAAAGGTCAGACTGATATTGCGTAGCTGTCAGTCTTTTAGCTTCAGGTTATGTGCAATGTCGTAAGCATTAACCTTTGAGTGGGGTGTTAAATGGATGAATTCAAACCAGAAGACGAGCTGAAACCCGATCCCAGCGATCGTCGTACTGGTCGTTCTCGTCAATCTTCAGAACGCGATAATGAGCCGCAGATCAACTTTGATGACGTTGATCTGGATGCCGACGATCGCCGTCCGACGCGTACGCGTAAAGCGCGTAGTGAAGAACCTGAAGTTGAAGAAGAGTACGAATCCGATGAAGACGATACGGTGGACGAAGAGCGTGTTGAACGCCGTCCACGTAAGCGTAAAAAAGCGGCCCATAAGCCAGCCTCTCGTCAGTACATGATGATGGGCGTTGGCGTACTGGTGCTGCTGCTGTTGATTATCGGTATCGGCTCCGCGCTGAAAGCCCCCTCAACGTCTTCCAGCGAGCCGTCGGCCTCTGGCGAAAAGAGTATCGATCTTTCCGGTAACGCCGCCGATCAGGCGAATGCGACCCAGCCTGCGCCGGGCGCCACCTCCGCAGAACAAACCGCGGGCAATACGTCGCAGGATATTTCGTTGCCGCCGATTTCTTCAACGCCGATGCAGGGACAGTCGCCTGTGGTCGCTGACGGTCAGCAGCGCGTGGAAGTGCAGGGCGATCTGAATAATGCGCTGACGCAGAATCCAGAGCAGATGAACAATGTTGCGGTGAACTCTACGTTGCCGACAGAGCCTGCAACCGTCGCGCCAGTTCGCAATGGCAGCACGACGCGTCAGGCGGCGGTTAGCGAACCTGCCGAGCGTCATACCACGCGTCCGGAACGTAAACAGGCCGTCATTGAACTTAAGAAACCGCAGACCACGGCGAAAACCACCACTGCGGAACCGAAGAAACCGGTCGCGCCAGTGAAACGCACGGAACCGGCAGCGCCAGCCGCGACGCCGAAAGCGACCACCACGACGGCTGCGCCGCAAGCGACGGCAAGCGCTGCGCCGGTACAAACCGCGAAGCCGGCGCAAGCCTCGACGACGCCTGTCGCAGGCGGCGGGAAAAGCGCCGGCAACGTTGGCGCATTAAAGAGCGCGCCATCCAGCCACTACACATTGCAGCTCAGTAGTTCTTCAAATTACGACAACCTGAACGGTTGGGCGAAGAAAGAGAACCTGAAAAATTATGTGGTATACGAGACGACGCGTAATGGACAACCGTGGTATGTGCTGGTAACGGGGATGTATGCTTCGAAAGAAGATGCTAAACGTGCGGTGTCCACCTTACCTGCCGATGTGCAGGCGAAAAACCCGTGGGCAAAACCGTTGCATCAGGTTCAGGCCGATCTGAAATAATCCAGGCTGTGTCCTGCAATTGCCTGTGAGTGTCGCTGACAGCTATTTTTTTTCAGGACAGGCGCGAGGGGCGCATTTGCTACCGTCAAATGCGCCGTAAAGCAACGCGGCACAGCCTAAAGCGCAGGATGCTGTCGGAGCTTTCTCCACAGCCGGAGAAGGTGTAATTAGTTAGTCAGCATGAAAAAAAATCGCGCTTTTTTGAAGTGGGCAGGGGGAAAATACCCTCTGCTTGATGATATCAAACGACATTTGCCAAAAGGCGAGTGCCTTGTCGAACCTTTTGTGGGTGCCGGATCGGTGTTTCTTAACACCGACTTTTCTCGTTATATCCTCGCCGATATCAACAGCGACCTTATTAGCCTCTATAACATCGTGAAGTTACGTACTGACGAGTATGTACAGGCTTCGCGCGAGCTGTTTATGCCTGAAACTAACCAGGCTGAGGTCTATTACCAACTCCGTGAGGAGTTCAACACCTGCCAGGACCCCTTTCGTCGGGCGGTACTGTTTTTATATCTGAACCGCTACGGTTATAACGGACTCTGCCGCTATAACTTGCGCGGGGAATTTAATGTACCGTTTGGTCGTTATAAAAGACCTTACTTCCCGGAAGCGGAGTTGTACCACTTTGCAGAAAAAGCGCAGAATGCGTTCTTTTACTGTGAGTCATACGCAGACAGTATGGCGCGTGCGGACAAGTCGTCGGTGGTCTATTGCGATCCGCCTTATGCGCCGTTGTCCGCCACGGCTAACTTCACAGCGTATCACACCAATAGTTTTAGCCTGACGCAACAAGCGCATCTGGCGGAAATCGCTGAGAATCTGGTCAGTAACCGGATACCGGTGCTCATTTCCAACCATGATACGGCGCTCACACGCGAGTGGTATCAACTCGCAAAATTGCATGTCGTCAAAGTTAGACGCAGTATAAGCAGCAACGGCGGCACACGTAAAAAGGTGGACGAACTGCTGGCTCTGTACCAACCAGGAGTCGCAACGCCTGCAAGAAAATAATTCTCAAGGAGAAGCGGATGAAACAGTATTTGATTGCCCCCTCAATTCTGTCGGCTGATTTTGCTCGCCTGGGTGAAGACACCGCCAAAGCGCTGGCTGCCGGTGCTGATGTTGTACACTTTGACGTCATGGATAATCACTATGTGCCGAACCTGACTATCGGCCCGATGGTGCTGAAATCCCTGCGTCAGTACGGTATTACCGCGCCTATTGATGTCCACCTGATGGTCAAGCCGGTTGACCGTATCGTGCCCGACTTTGCCGCCGCTGGCGCGAGCATCATTACCTTTCACCCGGAAGCCTCCGAACATGTTGACCGCACGCTACAGCTGATTAAAGAGCACGGCTGTAAAGCGGGGCTGGTATTCAACCCGGCAACGTCGCTCAGTTATCTCGATTACGTCATGGACAAACTGGATGTGATCCTGCTGATGTCCGTGAACCCAGGCTTCGGCGGCCAGTCTTTTATTCCGCAGACGCTGGATAAACTGCGCGAAGTGCGTCGCCGCATTGATGCGTCCGGTTACGACATTCGCCTGGAAGTGGACGGCGGCGTGAAGGTGAACAATATCGGCGAGATCGCCGCAGCTGGTGCGGACATGTTTGTTGCGGGGTCGGCAATTTTCGATAAACCCGACTACAAAAAAGTGATTGATGAAATGCGCAGTGAGCTGGCAAAGGTAAGTCATGAATAAGTTGCAGAATATTCGGGGCGTCGCCTTTGATCTTGACGGTACGCTGGTGGATAGCGCGCCGGGTCTTGCCGCGGCGGTGGATATGGTGCTGTATGCGCTGGAACTGCCGGTCGCGGGCGAGGAGCGCGTGATTACCTGGATTGGTAACGGCGCAGACGTATTGATGGAACGCGCGCTGACCTGGGCTAGCCAAGAGCGCGCCACGCTGCGTAAGACTATGGGGAAACCGCCCGTTGATGAAGATATTCCTGCCGAGGAACAGGTACGCATTCTGCGTAAACTGTTCGACAGGTATTATGGCGAAGTGGCGGAAGAGGGCACCTTTTTATTTCCGCATGTCGCCGACACGCTGGGCGCGCTGCACGCCAGCGGATTGTCATTAGGTCTGGTGACGAATAAGCCGACGCCGTTCGTCGCGCCGTTGCTGGAATCGCTTGATATCGCCAAATACTTTAGCGTGGTTATCGGCGGCGATGATGTGCAAAATAAGAAGCCGCATCCAGAGCCGTTGTTGCTGGTGGCAAGCCGACTGGGCATGACGCCGGAGCAGATGCTTTTTGTCGGCGATTCGCGTAATGATATTCAGGCCGCAAAAGCGGCGGGCTGCCCTTCGGTTGGCCTGACATACGGCTACAATTATGGCGAAGTGATCGCCCTTAGCGAGCCGGACGTCATTTATGACAGTTTTAACGATCTTTTGCCCGCACTTGGGCTTCCGCATAGCGATAACCAGGAAATAAAAAATGACTAAGCCCATCGTTTTTAGTGGCGCACAGCCCTCAGGTGAATTGACCATTGGCAACTATATGGGGGCATTGCGTCAGTGGGTAAACATGCAGGATGACTATCATTGCATCTACTGCATCGTAGACCAACATGCTATTACCGTACGTCAGGACGCGCAGCAGCTACGTAAAGCGACGCTGGATACGCTGGCGCTGTACTTGGCATGTGGTATTGATCCTGAAAAGAGCACTATTTTCGTTCAGTCCCATGTGCCGGAACATGCGCAGCTTGGCTGGGCGCTGAACTGCTATACCTATTTCGGCGAGCTGAGCCGTATGACGCAGTTTAAAGATAAATCTGCGCGCTATGCGGAAAATATTAACGCCGGCCTGTTTGATTACCCGGTGCTGATGGCGGCAGACATCCTGCTGTACCAAACCAATCTGGTGCCGGTAGGCGAAGATCAGAAGCAGCATCTGGAACTGAGCCGCGATATCGCCCAGCGTTTCAACGGGCTGTATGGCGATATTTTCAAAGTACCGGAACCGTTTATTCCAAAATCCGGTGCGCGCGTGATGTCGTTGCTGGAGCCGACGAAGAAAATGTCCAAATCGGACGATAACCGTAATAACGTAATCGGCCTGTTGGAAGATCCGAAATCGGTAGTGAAGAAAATCAAACGAGCGGTCACTGACTCCGACGAGCCGCCGGTAGTGCGTTATGATGTGAAAGAGAAAGCGGGTGTCTCTAACCTGCTGGATATCCTTTCCGCCGTGACCGGTCAGAGCATTCCTGAGCTGGAAAAACAGTTTGAAGGTAAAATGTATGGCCATTTGAAAGGCGAAGTGGCGGAGGCGGTTTCCGGAATGCTGTCTGAGTTGCAGGAGCGCTATCACCGTTTCCGCAACGACGAAGCGTTCTTGCAGAAGGTGATGAAAGACGGGGCGGAAAAAGCCAGCGCACGTGCGGCCGAAACGCTGAAAGCCGTTTACGAAGCCATTGGCTTTGTGGCGAAACCGTAACGGTAATTGCTTGCCCGATGGCGCTAGCTTATCGGGCCTACCAACGAACGTAAGTTGGACAAGGCACCTGTGCCATACTGTTTATCAGACCTGTAAAAAAACCGGGAAATCCCGGTTTTTTTGTATCTGCGCAGTCGTTTCTATTATTGATCGGCAGCCGGGCCGCAACCGCCAATAATTTTAGAAATAGAAATTGCAGGGTGCAGCAAATAATCGTAGCTGCAGTTATTTTTTTTGTTTTCGATATGACCAGTACAGGCGGTAAGCGTCGCCAGAACCCCTGCCACAACGGCAATTTTTACAAATTTAAACATGTCAAAATCCTTGTTGATAAAACGAATACTACTGGTGGAATAAATATAAGATCTATTTAGCGTATAGTACGATAGCAATTAATAAACAATGCAGGTAGTCCAAATAAGGACTTTATCTTTACCAGGGAATATGATTTAAAAAAGGCCGCTTAATAATAAGCGGCCTATATTAGTGTTATATAATGTCGTTTATTTAACGAAATGTTTTCTTAACGTTAAGCATAAAGCCTTTATCGCTGATACCGTCTTCCTTCCACTGGTATGCATCCAGATGTAGCGCGGTATCATTGCTGCTATATTTCACGCCGATGGTTGCCAGGCCATTAATGCCGCCGCCTTTTTGACCGTCATCCACGCCGAACGATTGACCCGCCGCACCCTGTAATGACGCTGTACGCTGGCTCTTGCTGTAGCTCAGGTTCGGGCCGCCTTCCAGGGTAGCGGTGGCGCTCCAGCCGTCTTTCCCGGCGTAATCCAGCTTCATACCCACAATGGAATCCACCGCTGTTTCGCTGCCAGAGTTCATCGACAGGTTAAAATCGCCAGCGTTGCGCTCTTTGTAGCCATCTTCCATGGTATGACGGAATTTCACCCCGGCATACGGCGTCACTTTCAGCGCATCGTCCATCAGGGAGAAGGTTTTCGCCCCCTCGCTACGGAACTCCATGTACTGCTGACGCGCATCGGAATCGGCAATTTTGTTAACATCGCCATAGGCGACAGAACGGCTGCTGTCGAGGTTGTGTACGTCATAACGCAGGCTGTTATTCCACGCCAGACCTTCATCAAACGCCATGCTGTGCTTCAGACCAAAGAACTGGCTGTAGCCGCCGGTCAGGCCGTTGTCGCCCGCTTTTTGCGAACCATCGCCGTCCAGACGGGCGATACCGTATTCCAGCGTCAGGTTCTGGTTTGCGGTTAAGTCCAGTTTCTGACGCAGCGCCAGCATGTCGTACTGGGTGTCGTTGCCCAGCTCGGCGCGCGGGTCGCCTTTCGCCACCACGTTAAACGCCAGGCCGTCTTTAATCTGCGGCGCGGCGTCGGCCAGCATGTTGAAGCGGTTGCTTAACACCCGGGCTTCACGGAATACCGTAGTGGCCTGGCTGCCGCTTACCTGTTTCAGCGCACTGTTGAGTTCGGCGGTGGTGCCTACGTTAAGGCTGGTGTACAGCTCGTTGTTGGTGTAGCCAGCGTCCAGCGCCTGCGCCACGTCAGACACGCTACCGTCGGTTGCCACATCGGCGTAGGCGTTTTTGGTCATGGTGACGTCAACGTTGCCGTCGCTGTCCTGACTGCCCTGGGCGTTCCACACCACGCTGGTGGACTGGATAGCGGAAGCGTCGGTGAGGTTGCTGCCCTCCACCACGTTGTCAAAGCTGACGGTGGTGTCGGCGGTGCCTGCGGTGAAGCCGGTATTGATACCCACGCCTTCCATGCTGGCGTTGCTGACCTTAAGCTGGCCTGCGCTGCCGTCGGCGTTCGTGCCAACCACGTAGCCGTTCAGGTTGTTGGACGCGCCGGACGTGTCGCCGGCGGCGAAGCCGGAGGTCGTGTTGCTGCCGGGTTCAACAGGCGTTTCCGGCAACGTATAGTCGGCATAATGCGCCTCGTCGCTGTTGCCGTTATTACCGTTTGTCCCTTCGACGTTAACGCTGTCACCCTGTTTAATAATACCGGAACCCGTTACGCCATCGGCAATGACTACCGTCCCGTTATTAACCACATGCCCCGCACCCGCCACGCTAAACGCGTAAGAGTTATTGGCGTAAATATTAATTGTACCGTTGTTCTCAATGACAGCATTAGCGGTAGCATTTTTATCCAGCGCCATCGCGACCATGCCTGTGTCGGTGGTGCCTTCTGTACCTAAATTGATCGTATTGTTATTGACCAGTTGTGCATTTTTGCCGCCATACATGCCGTAAGCGTTATTACCGCTGATATTCATGGTGCCGTCGTTGACCGCTACGTAATTGTTATAGGCGGAGAAATCGACGGCGCGGCCATTATCCGCATCGTAATTGATTACGCCGTTTGACTGGTTCCAGAAGAAAGCGTGTTTATCCGGGGCATTACCTGCGCCGCCCCCCGCATAAGCAAGCACCGCAGTAGTGGCATTTACCGTACCGTCATTGATAAATGCCGCTCCCGCGCCCCAATAGTTAATCGCGCCCTTATTGGAGGTTGCCGTAAGCTCCATCGTCCCGGTGTTGTACAGCGTTCCGTTATTCGCATTCAGGTGAATGACATTTTTGTTGTTATCAAGGATTAACGTACCGGTATTAAAGAATTGCGCGAAATCATTGATTTCCAGCATGGACGCATTTTTAGCGTCAGTCGCGGAGCCAAGATAGAACGTACCGTCGTTAATGATTGCACTGTTAGCGCCAGTCACTTTTGCGCCGGAAGCCATGGTGCCATCCGTGCGTTAGTTAATACGCCGTTGGTCGTCAGGCTACGGCTGTCAATGGTGCCATTATTAACGATATCGCCGCCATTTTGCGTCAGCGCACCGTTTATGACGCCGTCATTGACAAGGTTGCCGGATACCGTGGTGTTGCTATTGATAACGCCGCTGTCGTTGTTGGTCAGCGTGCCGCTATCCAGGACGGTAATGGACTCGCCGCTGACCACTCCGGTATTATTAACGTCTCCTGTCACAATCGCTTTATTACCAAGCGTTGTACTTGTTCCGGCATCGGCAATCGTAGCGCCGTCTGTGTAAGGGATAGAAACGTCACTGTTTGTTGGATTGTACTCGTCGCTGTCCTGGCAATCGTCGCCAAAACAGACGGTGCCGTAGTTAACAATCAGGCTATTGCCGTCGGTCAGGAAAGGCTTGCCGTAATCGGCATAAATATTGATTTTGCCTGTGGTATCGTTGACAACGGTTCCGCCGTTGAGCGCCGCCATGCCTACCAGTTGATTCGGGTCGGTCCCTTCAACGCCCGCATCAGCGGTTAGATTAATTACCCCCTGGTTAATGGCGGTACCGCCGTTAAGCGCCATCATGCCGAACCCGGCGTTATTGACGTTAATGGTGCCGGTGTTGGTGGCGGTGGCATCGCCATAACCGCTGTCGGTGGTGCCTGCGACCATCGCGGCGCTGGTGACATAAAGTTTCGGTGGCGTCCAGTAAGTTTTGTCGGTGATGTTATTTTCATCATCCAGCGTCGGGACAAAGCCGTCCAGGTAGATATCACCAGCGTTGAGCGCCGTGCCTTTGCTGGCGGATACGCCGTATACCCCTGCGCCCTGCAAATATATGGTGGCGCCGGCGTCGTTACTCACCTCGCCGTAGTCCTCTGCCAGCATGGCGTACAGGGTATTTTTGTACCAGATTAGTGGGAAGTTGCCCGCGCCGGTATTTGAAAACGGAGTTAATGATGAAACTAAGGTGATTGTCCCTTCCGCTTCATTATTAACGGTGGAACCCTGGCCGTTAGCCGCGGCTATCGCATTACGGCTGGACGTCCCTGTTGTGGCATACGCGGTAATCTTGCCGCTGTTTTGTGCCTGTGCGCCGCTATCCGCCAGTAATAAAGCGACGGCGCCATCGTCAACGACAGTGCCCTGATTATTGATTGAGGAGCCCTCGCCGCTGGCGGTTAACAGGGCCTGCGTCATGTAATAATTAGAAAGAATAACCGTTTCATTGATATTAACCGTTGAGTTTTGATCTAACGTTAAGTTGCCGCCATTTCTCACATTCGCCAGCGTCACCGCGCCGCCGGGGACGGTGGCAATATTGAGCGTGGATTCACCGCTTAGCGTTACGCTACTGTCTCCGCTGATGTTTATACTGGTAACGGCTGATTCGAGGCCGTCAGCATCTTCGGTGTAGTTGATATTAATACCGCCGGCTAAGTCCACGGTATTGCCATCACCTGCCACATCAAGGCCAACGGTATTCAGATATTGTTCGTCCACGTTACTCATATCGCTGACGTTAATATTGAGCGTGCCGCTCAGGTCCACCGCATTATTGCTGCCGCTGATAGACATCCCCATAAGGGTATCGCTGCTGCCGGCCATCACGCTGTCTTTGTCATAGTCGCCGTTGACCGTGACGCTGCCGATAATATTCAGCGTGTTGTTATTCCCCGTCATGTCGAGGCCCGTCGCGCCACGATAAACGTTATCCCCGTCCTCTGTTGCGGTGACATTAATATCGCCATCCAGCGTCGCTTGCGACGCATTGCCGCTTACCAGCGCGCCGGTGCCGTTAAGGCTGATGTTAATATTCCCCTTGTTTTTGAAGGTGTTTTGTTCGCCTGCGACCACAAACCCCACTGAGTCTACATCACGCACGGTGGCGTTGCCGGTATTTTTGGCTTCATTTCCGGCGCCGTAGGTGATGATGCCCATCGCGCCGTCGGTGACCAGCAGATCGCCCGCCTGGGTCAGGCTGCTATTGTCGCCATTAATAATCGCCGCCGCAGAGCCTGCGCCATCAACGGCGATATCGCCGGTATTGGCGATACGGGCGTCGTCGCCGTCAATTCGCGTACCAATGGCGCCGCCGGAAATAGTCTGATTACCTTCATTGATAATGAGCGCATTGTCGCCGTCGATATACAGCGCCGTTGAGCCCGTGCCGCTGACGGTGGTGTCCCCGGCGTTATCGATAACCGCGTTATCGCCGGTGATGTGAGCACCGGTGCCGCCATCGGTGATGGTCATATCACCGTCATTGTTGACGCGGGCGTTATTGCCGTCAATGACGGTGCCGGTGGAGCCTGTGCCGTTGATGGTGGAGGTACCAGTATTCTTAATCGTGGCGTTGTCGCCGTCGATGATGATGGCGGTGCCGCCGCCGCTCACGGCAATGTCACCGGCGAAATTGGTGGTGGTTCCGTTGCCGGAAATCAGCGCGCCGGTGGCGTTGTCCACCGTTGAGTGGCCCGAAATGGTGTTGGTGGTGCCATCGCCAGTGATCACCATGCCGATGGCGCCGTCGGTCACACTGGAACCCCCGGTGAGCGTGTTGACGGTTCGATTGCCGGAAATAATCACGCCGGTGCGATCCTGGCCGCTGATATCCATGCCGCGATCGGAGGTATGCGATTCGCCGTCGCCGCTGATAACGGTGGTTTTATCGTCGGCAAGGATCAGATAGCCCCGGCTGTCATACTTCCAGTAGAGACCATTTTCCTGGGTGCCTTCAATCACGGCGGCATTAGCGTCGGTCACGTCCCAACCGGTGACGTTCAGCGTTTTGCCGCCCAGGGGGGTGAGCTGCCACTGGTTGTTCTGTTCTGAATAATTCCACACGGCACCCTCGAGAACGCTGCCGCTATCCAGTTTGAAGCTATCGAAGGCCAGGGTGTCTTTGCCTTTATCGATGGTGACGCCGTTGCTGAAGGTTATAACAGAGTCATCCGGGGGCGTGTCGTCGTCATCGGGCGGGGTCACATCGTCATCGCCGCTATCGTCGGGCGGGGTTACATCGTCATCGCCGCTATCGTCGGGCGGGGTGACATTGCCGCCATCGTCGGGCGTAGGGGGAATATAAGAATGAGTAGAATCTCCGCCACCGTTATTTTCAACGCCAATAACCACACCCGCGACCAATGCGGCAACGCCGCCAGCAACCCAGCCCCAGTGATTATCATTTTCAGGTAATGTAGCAAGGCAGGTCGGTGAGAGTTTTGCGCGTTTTTCTTTAGGCAGGGAGGCGATATTACTGGGACATTCTTTTTCATCATCGTTATTCTCTGCGGCGATGGCCGGAATGTAATAACTTTGCAGCGTTAAAGCGATAGCGATAGAAATAAGTTTTTTCTTTTGCATAGAGTTCATCCTTAATTAATATTTCCTTGCGTACTAAACATATGCGGATAGCGATACAGGCAATGATGAAATGGCCAGAAGAAAATTATGATTTAGTGTTTATTTTATCACCCGATAACCAGGTCAGGTCAAATTGAAGGCTTAACGATATTATTTATTGGGTGAATGAATAACGGGTGAATTTGACGAATGAAAGGGTTTTTACGCAATATAATTGCTATTTAAATTCGTTTGGTGTATTTAAAATGGATTGCTTAATTCAATTTTAAGTAAAAATAATTTTAGATTACGAGTAGTTGTAAAATAAAGCCCTGAATAACAGGGCTTTATTTTAATTAATGATTAGAGAACCAATTTAATTTATCGCGTAAGGCTACCACGCGACCAACGATAATCAGCGCCGGGCTTTCAACCTGTTGCGCTAATTCACCAAGCTGCGTCAGCACACCGTGAACGACGCGTTGCTTTACGGAGGTACCGTTTTCCACCAGCGCAACCGGCATATTGGCCTCCATACCGAATGCGATCAGTTTTTCCTGGATAGTCGCTGCCTGATTCAGCCCCATGTAGAACACCAGCGTCTGTTTTTCTGCCGCCAGGTTTTCCCAGTCCAGCTCGCCGCCGGTTTTCAGGTGACCCGTGACCAGACGTACGCTCTGTGCGTAATCGCGATGGGTTAGCGGAATACCGGAGTAGGCGGAGCAGCCGGAAGCCGCGGTAATCCCCGGTACTACTGAGAAAGGAATACCGGCATGACACAGCGTTTCCAGCTCTTCGCCGCCGCGACCAAAGATAAAGGGATCGCCGCCTTTCAGGCGTACCACGCGTTTACCTTTTTGCGCTTCACGCAGCAGGATCTGGTTGATTTCCTCCTGTGGGACGCAGTGGTAACCCGCGCGTTTCCCCACAAAGACCCGATCGGCATCGCGGCGTACCAGGTTCATAATGTCGTCGGAAACGAGGCGATCGTAAACCACGATATCCGCCTGTTGGATTTGTTGTAATCCTTTCAGCGTAAGCAGCCCGGCATCGCCCGGCCCGGCGCCGACCAGCACGACTTCGCCACGGTGATCCAGCGGCTCGCTAAACAGGTGTTCAGTTGTCGCGTTAACCGCTTTCTCATCGGCATTCGCCAGCGACTGCGCCAGCCGGTCATTGACGAAAAATTTTTCCCAGAAGCGACGACGTTCGCCCATGGTGGCAAACTGCTTTTTCACTCGGGCGCGGAGCTGTCCGGCATAGCGCGCGACCTGCCCCAGATGCTGCGGCAGCAGCGATTCCAGTTTCTCGCGCAGCAGACGCGCCAGCACCGGGGAGGTGCCGCCGGAGGAGACGGCGACCATCAGCGGCGAGCGGTCGATAATGGAGGGCATGATAAAGCTGGCGGCTTTCGGCGCATCCACCACGTTGCAGAAGATACGGCGTGATTCCGCCGCTTCGCTGACGCGCTGGTTGACGGTATCGTCGTCAGTGGCCGCGATCGCCAGCCAACACGAGTCGAGAAGCGTTTCGTCGAACGGCCCCTCAACCAGAGTCAACATGCCTTCATTTACCCATACGGTGAACTGCGGAATAAATGTTAGCGCATTGACCGTTAAACGTGCGCCTGCTTCCAGCAGTAACCGTGCTTTGCGTTCTGCGACATCGCCACCGCCGACGATCAGACAGTCGCGGTCGCGCAATTGACAAAATATAGGCAAATGGTCCACGACATTACCCCTTAATGGTTGGCTGTAGCCTTAATTTGGTTGGTTTTTTGCGGAACAGGGCGCTCCGATTTCGGCGTAGCATACCAATAACCCAATCCCATGAACACGACGCCGGACAAAGTATTGCCCAGAGTGACCCATAACAGATTGTGTCCGATTCCGGACAGGGTATAGGCATCGCTGTGATGGCCAAACCAGGAGAGGGCGAACAGCGTCATATTCGCGACGGAGTGCTCGTAGCCGGAAGCGATAAACGCCAGCAGACACCACCAGATAGCAAGAAATTTTGCCGTGCCTTCGGTGCGGATCGCCATCCAGATTGCCAGACAAACCAGCCAGTTACACAGCGCGCCTTTGAAGAACAGTACCGTGGCGGGCGCGGTGGTTTTCGCCAGCGCGACTGAGTGAACGATACTGGTATCGACCGGCAACAAACTGCCGCCGCCCCAGCTGTAAAGCAGGGCGACAAACACGGAACCAACCAGGTTGCCGAGCCAGGTTTGCGGCAGGATAGCCCACATTTGACCGTGGCTGATGGTGCCCGCTTTGACGCCCAGCGTCAGGAACATGGTGTGGCCGGTAAACAGTTCGGAACCGGCGATGATGACCAGCGTTAAGGCGATACCGAAGGTGGCTCCCATCACCAAAGGACGCACGGACGGGTCGAGCAGATTGCCGAGGGTGAAAATAAGAATGATGCCGAGACCGACATAAGCCCCGGCCATTGCCGAACTGACCCAGAAGCCGAGCGGATTATTCGCCGACAGGCGTGCGATGCGCGCAGCGTTAGCCGCACACTTATTAATAGTGTCTGTAAACATTTGATTATCCTTGAAGTATAAAAAACAAAAAAATCGTAACCGTAGGCCGGATAAGGCGTTTATGCCGCCATCCGGCAATGTGCTTTTGCAATTGCCTGATGGCGCTACGCTTATCAGGCCTACCAATAAAAGACCTACAAATACGTCAAAAAAGGGGAGGCGTTGCGCCTCCCAAAAATAATTAACCGCGCAACTGCACCACGCCGTCTTTTACCCGCGCGTCGTAATGCTTCACAGAGAACTGCTCATCTTCCATGCACAGCCCGTCGCTTAAACGAAAGCGCTGCTTTTTCAACGGGCTGGCGACCCACAGTTCGCCCTGGTGTTCCGCAATCAGCCCACGAGACAGCACACTGGCCTCAAAGAACGGGTCGATGTTGCTGATCGCAAACACCTGATCGCTATGGTAAGGACGGAAAATCGCCACCTGCTCGCCGCCTGACAGCGCGCAGACGCCGGTTCCCGGCAGGATGTCATCAATTTTGCAGATGTTTTGCCACTGGCTCATGCGTTTTCCTCCACCAGAGTGACCGGGATGCGTTCATACGGCGTGGCCGGACGATGCTGTTCGCGTTCAGGCACAACCTGGACATTTGGGTCGCGTTTGTCGCTGTTGATGAAGTGTTTGAAACGAACCTGCGCCGCTGGCGTGTTGACGGTCTCCGTCCACTCGCAGACCACCGCTGCGCGCAGGCGCGCCATCTCTTCTTCCAGATGTTCGTTCAGGCCCAGCTTATCGTCGATAATGACCGACTTCAGATATTCGATGCCGCCTTCCAGGTTATCCAGCCACGGCGCGGTACGCGTCAGCTTATCGGCGGTACGGATGTAGAACATCATAAAGCGGTCGAGGTACTTGATCAGCGTGTCGCGATCGAGATCGGCTGCCAGCAGATCCGCATGACGCGGTTTCATCCCGCCGTTACCGCAAACGTACAGGTTCCAGCCTTTCTCAGTGGCGATGATACCGACATCTTTACCCTGTGCTTCCGCACATTCACGGGTACAGCCGGAGACGCCGAATTTCATTTTGTGCGGGGTACGAATGCCTTTGTAGCGGTTTTCCAGCTCCACGCCGAAACCGACGCTGTCGCCCACGCCGTAGCGGCACCAGGTGCTGCCGACGCAGGTTTTCGCCATCCGCAGCGCTTTGGCGTACGCGTGACCGGTTTCGAAACCGGCTTCAATCAACTGACGCCAGATTTCCGGCAGATCGTCTTTTTGCGCGCCGAACAGACCGATACGCTGAGAACCGGTGATTTTGGTATAGAGGTTAAACTCGCGGGCGATACGACCCACGGCCACCAGACCTTCCGGCGTGATTTCACCACCCGCCGAGCGCGGGATCACCGAGTAGGTGCCGTCTTTCTGAATATTCGCTAGGAAGTTATCGTTAGTATCCTGTAGCGGCGTGTGCTGCGGTTTGAGGATGTATTCGTTCCAGCACGACGCCAGCAGCGAACCGACGGTTGGCTTACACACTTCGCAGCCGTAGCCTTTACCGTGTTTCGTCAGCAGTTCTTCAAAGGTTTTGATACCTTCCACGCGGATTAAGTGGAACAGTTCCTGACGAGAATAAGCAAAGTGCTCGCACAGGTTGTTGTTGACTTCAATACCCTGTTTCGCCAGTTCGGCGTTCAGTACCTGCGTCACCAGCGGGATGCAGCCGCCGCAGCCGGTTCCGGCTTTGGTTTCCGCTTTCAGCGCTGCCACGGTATGGCAGCCTTTATTGATAGCAGCGATCAGATCGCCTTTAGTCACATCGAAGCAGGAGCAGATCTGCGCGCTGTCCGGCAGTTTATCCACGCCGATAGCGGGTTTACCACTGCTCGCGTGCGACGGCAGGATCAGCGAATCCGGGTTTTCCGGCAGTTCGATGGCGTTCAGTACCAGTTGCAGCAAATTGCCGTAATCGCTGGTGTCGCCGACCAGTACTGCGCCGAGCAGCGTTTTGTTATCTTCGCTGACAATAAGACGTTTGTAGACTTCTTTGCTTTCATCGAGGTAAACGTAGCTACGCGCGCCCGGCGTGCGGCCATGCGCATCGCCAATCCCGCCGACGTCCACGCCCAGCAGCTTCAGTTTGGCGCTGAGATCCGCGCCTTCAAAGGCGTTTTCACTGCCGAGGATATGGTCAACGGCGACCTGGGCCATTTTATAGCCCGGTGCGACCAGACCGTAAACGCGGTTGTTCCAACTGGCGCACTCGCCGATAGCGTAGATATCCGGGTCGGACGTCTGGCAGGTGTCGTTAATCACGATCCCGCCGCGCTGCGCGACGGCCAGACCGCACTGGGTAGCCAGCTTGTCGCGGGGGCGAATACCGGTAGAGAAGACGATAAAATCGACTTCCAACTCGCTGCCATCGGCAAAACGCATAGTCTTACGCGCTTCGTTACCCTGCTGAACAATCTCTTGCGTGTTTTTACTGGTGTGTACACGCACGCCCATGCTTTCGATCTTGCGACGTAGCTGCTCGCCGCCCATTTGATCGAGTTGTTCCGCCATCAGCATTGGCGCAAATTCAATGACGTGCGTTTCCACGCCGAGGTTTTTCAGCGCGCCAGCGGCTTCCAGCCCCAGCAGACCGCCGCCGACCACCGCCCCGCGCTTGCTGCGGCGGGCGCAGGCTTCGATAGCGTTGAGGTCTTCAATGGTACGGTAAACGAAGCAATCCTGGGTTTCGGAGCCTTTAATCGGCGGAATCCACGGATAGGAACCGGTCGCCATGATCAGCTTGTCATAATAAACGGTACGACCCGCGCTGGAGTGAATCACTTTCTCCTGACGGTTAATGGTAATTGCGCGTTCGCCAACCAGTACCTTTACGCCGTGCTTCTCGTAAAATCCTTCACGCACCAGAGAGAGCTCTTCCGCGGTGTGGTGAGAGAAGTAGGATGACAGGTGGACACGGTCATAGGCTTTACGGGGTTCTTCACAGAACACGGTAATGTCGAACAGGCTAGCGTCGGATTTATCAAGGAGATCCTCAATAAAGCGGTGGCCGACCATACCATTACCGATAATAGCGAGTCTGACTTTGCTCATTTTTGCCTCGATTTCTTTTCTATTACCGCCTACCTTAACGATTCAGCAACCCCGCTTATTGATGTAAATCAAATTCACCTTTATATACCTCTTAATGGGTATATGGCTGATTTGTCTGGGTTTTTATAAGTGGCGGAATTGTCAGGCTTTTCAGGTTTGTACAAATAACATACAAAATGAGGGGTTTTTAGACCAACAAGCCTACCTCGTCAGGGGGGGATAGAGTGCCGGAGGGCGACGTCGCCTTATCCGGCCTACCAACAGCTTACGCTGTAGGCCGGATAAGACGCATCGCGTCGCCATCCGGCAATCATTATTAATGCGCCGCTGGCGAACTATGCTGGCGATGACGGGAGACAAAGCCGAGCGCAAAGCACATCACAAAGACCACCGCATACAGACCATTCGCGGTGAGTAACGCCGCCTGTGGGCCGCTGTGAGCCACAATCGGGCCGGTGACGACGAAGGTCAGCATCGTTCCGATGGTGCCGCAGGTCAGAATAAAGTTAACCAGCTTAGGCGAGGCCACTTTCGTTTGCTGCGATCCCAGCGTAATGATGGAGGTATAAATGGCGCTGGAGAAGAAGCCCAGCGTCAGAATAAACCACGGCATATGCGCCTGCGTGCCGGTAATAAACAGATACATCAGTATCGCCGCCATACCCGCCAGTACGGTCAGGATGCGTTGCAGATCGAAAAAGCGCAGGATAAAGCTGAACGCCCACATGCCAAACATATAGGACATCCAGAAATCACTCACCAGCGCCCCGGCGTCATTCAGGCTCATGCCGAGGCCTTTGGCGTATTCCGGCACCCAGGAGATAAAGCCCAATTGACCGAGGATATAGCACAGCGCGGCGACGGCCAGAAACAGTACGCCAATGCCCCATTTTTCTTTGACGACAGGCGCCTGAGAGTGCTGCGCATGTTTACCCAGCGCCGGAAATTCACAGCCGAAGGTCAGGATAAAAATCGCCAGGTAGACCAGGCCGATGCAGGCGTAGACCCAGTACCACTCAATACTACGCGCCAGCAGGAAGGCGGCGACCATAGGAAAAATCATCCCCGCCATGCTGAAGAAGGAGTCGGTAAACAGCAGTCGGGAACCGCGCTGACGCCCTTCATACAGTTGCGTAATCAGGAAGGTGCCAATCGACATGGTGATCCCGCTGACCAGCCCCAGCACAAACATCGCCGCTGAGAACAACGCCAGGCTATGGCTGAACATCAGCCCGGCCACCGCCAGTACCATCAGGATAAAACCAAAGCGTAGCTGTGTTTTCAGCGGGACGATTTCCATCAACCACGCATTGAGGAAGATCGAGATCAAAATCCCGGCATTCAGGAAAGTAAAGGTGTTACTCATGCTGGAAACGGGCAACTGAAAATAGTCTGCGATATTTCCCATCACCATCCCGGTGACAATCACCAGCGCCCCGGTCAGGGCGTAGGAAAGAAAGCTGATCCATGTGAGCTTGATGCGGTTGCTGTTAGTCATGTCTGGCCTTGAAGAGAAGTGAAGCGCGTGGAGGGCGCGTTAAGCGGGCAGATTTTAAGCGCTTTTGTGATGTATTTAAATAATTATTAGTGATAGTAATGTTCATTACATTTTTTAATGTGATGTTTGTCACATCATATTGCAAGGACAAGGCGTTGCGTCGTAACGTTACATTTGTTTCATGTACGTAAAATTAGGTAAAGGGCTGGCCTGGCCCAGGAAGGCTCTTTAGAATCATTCCACTTGCTTTATTTCTGCTCTCTTTAAGGAAATCTCATGCTCAAATCGACTCTGGCGGCTGTCGCAGCTGTTTTCGCTCTTTCTGCTCTTTCTCCCGTAGCGTTGGCAGCAAAAGGTGATCCTCATGTGCTGTTAACCACCTCCGCCGGGAATATTGAGCTGGAGCTGAACAGCCAGAAAGCGCCGGTTTCTGTGAAAAACTTTGTCGATTACGTCAACAGTGGTTTCTATAACAACACTACGTTTCACCGCGTTATTCCTGGCTTTATGATTCAGGGTGGTGGTTTTAACGAGCAGATGCAGCAGAAGAAACCGAATCCGCCTATTAAGAATGAAGCCGACAACGGTCTGCGTAATACTCGCGGCACGATCGCGATGGCTCGCACCGCAGATAAAGACAGCGCCACCAGCCAGTTCTTTATTAACGTCGCGGATAACGCTTTTCTCGACCACGGCCAGCGCGACTTTGGCTATGCGGTATTTGGTAAAGTGGTAAAAGGTATGGATGTCGCCGATAAAATCTCACAGGTACCGACGCACGATGTCGGGCCTTATCAGAATGTGCCGACAAAACCAGTCGTTATCCTTTCCGCGAAAGTCCTGCCATAAAACATGCCTGCGCGGGTGCGAGCCGCCCGCGTTTTCTCCCTGTCTCAGCGTAACCTGAAATTGCTGCTTATACTTGTGGTCAATCACAGGCATATTCAGGGAGGCCAGGTGAAGAAACTTACCGATAAACAAAAGTCACGCTTTTGGGAACAGCGGCGCAACGTTAACTTCCAGCAAAGCCGCCGTCTCGAAGGTATTGAGATCCCCTTAGTAACCCTGACCGCCGATGAAGCGCTGGCACGTCTTGACGAGCTTCGGAGGCACTATGAGCGATAAATTTGGCGAAGGGCGCGATCCGTACCTCTATCCGGGGCTGAATGTGATGCGTAATCGGCTGGGGATTCATCAGGCCCAGCGACTGGCGCAAGCGGCATACGAAATGACCGCGCTCCGCGCCGCTACGATTGAACTGGGGCCGCTGGTACGCGGCTTGCCTCATCTGTGCGCGATTCATCGCCAGCTCTATCAGGATATTTTCGACTGGGCAGGGCAACTGCGGGAGGTCGATATTTACCAGGGCGATACCCGTTTCTGCCACTTTGCCTATATCGAAAAAGAGGGCAATGCCCTGATGCAGGATCTGGAAGAAGAGGGCTACCTGGTTGGTCTGACGCACGAGAAGTTTGTCGAGCGGCTGGCGCATTACTACTGTGAAATTAATGTGCTTCATCCGTTTCGTTTGGGGAGCGGGCTGGCGCAGCGCATCTTCTTTGAACAACTGGCGCTACATGCAGGCTACGCGCTGAGTTGGCAAGGTATTGCGGTTGAAACATGGAATCAGGCGAACCAGAGCGGCGCGATGGGCGATCTCTCCGCTTTGCGGGCGATTTTTCAGAAAGCGATAAGCGAAGCTCGCGAAACTGAGTAAAATAGGGCGGTTCTACTGACCCGGAGCCGCCATGATCCTGCTTATCGATAACTATGATTCCTTTACCTGGAACCTCTACCAGTATTTTTGTGAACTGGGCGCGGAAGTGCAGGTTCGGCGCAATGATGCGCTGACGCTGGCGCACATTGACGCTTTGAACCCGCAAAAAATCGTTATCTCTCCTGGCCCCTGTACGCCAAATGACGCTGGCATTTCACTGGCGGTCATCCGCCATTATGCCGGACGTATTCCGATGCTGGGCGTTTGCCTGGGTCATCAGGCGATGGCGCAGGCCTTTGGCGCGTCGGTGGTGCGGGCAGCGAAAGTGATGCACGGTAAAACGTCACCTGTTACGCATAATGGACAGGGCGTGTTTCGGGGATTGCCCAGCCCGTTAACCGTGACACGTTACCACTCGCTGATTGTCGACCCTGCCACGTTGCCTGAGTGTTTTGAGATCACCGCCTGGAGCGAAACGCAGGAGATTATGGGCATTCGCCACCGCGAGTGGGATCTGGAAGGCGTGCAGTTCCACCCGGAAAGTATTCTCAGCGAACAAGGACACGCTCTGCTGGAAAATTTCCTCCGGCGTTGATTTGTGGTTGCTATTGAGTGATTTTTTATTCATATTTTGTGATTATAATTTCACTGGCATTTCTACTTAACCGGGTGGTAATGATATGGCAACTGAACAAACGGCTATTACGCGCGCAACTTTTGATGAGGTAATTCTGCCTGTTTATGCACCGGCGGACTTTATTCCGGTCAAAGGTAAAGGCAGCCGCGTATGGGATCAGCAGGGCAAAGAGTATATCGATTTCGCCGGCGGGATTGCAGTGACTGCGCTGGGCCATTGCCATCCGGCACTGGTCGAGGCGCTGAAATCCCAGGGGGAAACCTTGTGGCATACCAGTAACGTTTTTACCAATGAACCGGCGTTGTGTCTGGGACGTAAACTGATCGACGCCACGTTTGCCGAGCGCGTGCTGTTTATGAATTCCGGCACCGAAGCGAACGAAACCGCTTTTAAACTGGCGCGTCATTATGCCTGCGTGCGCCATAGCCCGTTCAAAACGAAAATCATTGCCTTCCAGAACGCCTTTCATGGCCGTTCCTTGTTTACCGTCTCTGTAGGCGGGCAGCCGAAATATTCCGACGGCTTTGGGCCGAAACCCGCCGATATTATTCACGTTCCCTTCAACGATCTTCATGCGGTGAAAGCGGTAATGGATGACCACACCTGCGCGGTGGTAGTCGAGCCGATTCAGGGTGAAGGCGGCGTGCAGGCGGCTACACCGGAATTCCTCAAAGGGTTACGCGACCTGTGTGACAAGCATCAGGCGTTGCTGGTGTTTGATGAAGTGCAGTGTGGGATGGGGCGCACCGGAGACCTGTTTGCCTATATGCACTACGGCGTCACGCCGGATATCCTCACCAGCGCCAAAGCGTTAGGCGGCGGTTTTCCGGTGAGCGCCATGCTGACCACGCAGGAGATCGCCTCGGCCTTCCATGTCGGTTCGCATGGTTCAACCTATGGCGGCAATCCGCTGGCCTGTGCGGTGGCTGGCGCGGCATTCGATATTATTAATACGCCAGAGGTACTACAAGGCATTCACACTAAGCGGCAACAGTTTGTGCAACATTTGCAGGCGATTGACGAGCAATTTGACATTTTCAGCGATATTCGCGGCATGGGGCTGCTGATTGGCGCGGAACTGAAGCCGAAGTACAAAGGTCGGGCGCGCGATTTTCTGTACGCAGGCGCGGAGGCCGGCGTGATGGTGCTCAATGCCGGAGCCGACGTGATGCGTTTTGCCCCGTCGCTGGTGGTGGAAGAGGCGGATATCAATGAAGGAATGCAGCGCTTTGCGCAGGCGGTAGGGAAGGTGGTGGCCTGATGGCGGATTGCCGGATAAGCGTAGCGCATCCGGCAGTCGGTCTTAACCTTTTGTATCCCGTAGCCGCTTACTCAGCCAGATACCGTGATGCGGACGCTGACGCCAGGCCATCGACGAAATGGTGTGCATGGTGTTCAGATGGCCAATGATGCGCTGTAAATGTTGTTCCAGAGTGCTCAATAAGCCATGTGACGGCATGTCCGGCGACTCCAGAATATTGACATCGCCGGAGCCGCCTGGCCTGTCGTACTCTAGGCGCTGCTGGCAGCGCTGAATCGCAATCTCGCAAGATTCCAGATAGCGCTGCGCCAGATCAGGCGTCAGCATGGTGTGTTCCCGCGCCAGCGTCGTCATAGCGTTGATATGCTCGACAATAAACTGGCTGTGCGTGACCCACAGTTTCATATCCGACAGATAGTGGGTATTGAATCCGGGTTCCTGCATTGCCTGATTTAACGAGTTGAATAACGTGTTATGCGCCTGGTTGACCCGCATTCTTTGATAAGCGAGCGGGGTGGCCTGCGGATCGTTACTGAGGATCAGTCGGATAGCTTCTTGATCGGCTTCCAGCGCATCATGGGCGTTTTTACGTAATAGCCCGCTTTGCCATTGCGGCCACAGCCAGACCATGCCGCCAAAGGCAATTAAACAGCCAATCAGCGTATCGATCAGCCTCGGCACAATAAACTGCTCTCCGTTTAACGTCAGTAACTGGATGGTGTATACCGCCGTCACCGTAAAGCCGACCGTCGCCCAGCCGTAGTTTTTACGAATAATCAGATAACTTGCCAGCGTTAGTACCAGCATGACCGCCAGCGTAATGCTTTCGGGAATATGTAAGTGCAGCGTGACGCCGGCAATCACCAGGCCGACCAGCGTTCCGACCGAACGGTGCAGAATACGTACGCGCGTCGCGCCATAGCTGTTTTGGGTGACAAACAGCACCGTCATGAGGATCCAGTACGGTTTAGGCAGGTGCAACGCGCTGCCCATCAGACTGGCGATGCTCATCATCACGCTGATGCGTCCGGCGTTGCGTAGCGCCGGCGATTTTAGAGACATATAATTTTTCAGCGCCGGAAGTAGCGGCAGACGACGCTGTTTATCGGCCATCAGGTCGCGGGCGTACAGCGGCCGCTGAGTACGCAGCACACGGGCGATTCGACTGAAGTGCCAATAGCAGAACTGGCCTACCGGATTTTCAGGATGCTGATTAGCGATCTTCTCCAGAGCGCCAATCTGTTTTTCCATGGAGAAGCGCGTCGGCAGACGATGATAAAGAATGTCATCCGCCAGCACGCGCAGACGGGCGGCGACCGTTTGCGCATTCCAGCGAATCACCTCTTCCGCATGGCTGCGTTCTACCAGTTTCTGTACCTCTTCCGGCTGATGCAAGCTGACGGAGATGTGCTCCTGCAAATCCATCGCTTCCTGAAAAGCCCGTAGTAGACGCTTGTAATCATTATTGTTGTGCGCCGAAAGCATATGCATCTGTTGGTAACACTGGGTAATGAGATCGACCGCTTTTTGCTGGCGTATCAGCAGGGGAGGCAGCGCTTTTTCCGGATCGATATGTTGGGTGAGCAGGCTGTATTTCGCTTCACAATAATCGGCCAGTTCACGGTATAACAAACTCAATGACTCGCGCAGCGGCTGTTCGCGCCATAGTCAGAACCAAAACCAGTTAAACACGCCGTACCATAGCGTGCCCAGCGCATAAATGAGCAGCGGCTCCCAGACGGGCATGTATCCCGCAAGGCTCAGGGTAAAGATGGCGGCAATCAGCGACGCTGGCAGTAGCCGCGCGTGAAGCGGGCTAATTTCCGCCGTCACGCCAAGCACCAGCGTGAGCCCGGTCAGGATCAACGGCAGGGGGATGGATTCCGCCAGCAGAAGTTGCGTTACCAGACTGCATCCGGCGAACAGCGACGCGCCGATGATCAGGCGTTTAAAAAAGCGTTTGTGCGGGGTATCCAGACCTGCAATGTTGCAGCAGGCGGGAACGAGAGAGAAAAGCAAGCCCAGGTGTAGCTGGCCTATCAATAAACCAACAGCCACAGGCAGGCACAGCACCAGCGTTTGCCGTAGTGCGTAATTAATCTCTGGGTGATAAATCAGTCTTCGCCACATCGATGCAAACAAAAATGGCGCATGATAAAACGCGCCATTCTGACGGGATTAACGGGTGCCGTAGACGACGATGGTCTTGCCATGCGCGGAGATCAGGTTTTGATCTTCCAGCATTTTCAAAATACGACCAACGGTTTCGCGGGAGCAGCCGACGATCTGGCCGATTTCCTGACGGGTGATTTTGATCTGCATCCCATCCGGGTGCGTCATGGCATCGGGCTGTTTCGCCAGATTCAGCAGCGTCTGAGCGATACGCCCGGTGACGTCAAGGAAGGCGAGGTTACCTACTTTTTCAGAGGTGACTTGTAAGCGACGAGCCATCTGGGAAGAGAGGCGCATCAGAATATCCGGGTTGACCTGGATTAATTGGCGAAATTTTTTGTAGGAAATTTCAGCGACCTCACATGCGGTTTTCGCACGTACCCAGGCGCTGCGTTCCTGGCCTTCTTCAAACAGGCCCAGTTCACCAATAAAATCACCCTGATTCAGATAAGAAAGGATCATTTCTTTCCCTTCTTCATCTTTGATCAGCACTGCCACGGAGCCTTTAACGATGTAGTACAGCGTTTCTGCTTTTTCACCCTGGTGAATCAGCGTGCTCTTTGACGGGTACTTATGAATGTGGCAATGAGACAAGAACCATTCAAGAGCCGGGTCTGTTTGCGGTTTGCCAAGCACCATGCGCGGTTATCCTCTGTTATAAGCTGTCTCCAGAGCCAGAAAACGGCACTGTCTCTGAGGTTGCAAAAATATACTTCCCGCTACCTGGGAAGGGGGCTACGAAAATAGATTGTAGCCTGTAATGTGATGTCCTCTGCATACATGCAGTACGTCAATGTATTACTGTAGCATCTTGTCTGTTTTAGCATAGCTTTCGCCGTGTGTCTCTTGGTGTCTCGCTTCAGCATGACCCAGGTCGCCTTCCATTGCGAGTTTTGTTGTATGCGCGTAATCTTTCAGGAAAATTGAAACATTGGAGTTACGAAATATGCAAGCGCGTGTAAAGTGGGTTGAAGGACTCACGTTCCTCGGAGAGTCCTCCTCCGGCCACCAGATTTTAATGGATGGTAACTCCGGTGACAAAGCGCCGAGCCCGATGGAGATGGTATTAATGGCGGCTGGCGGATGTAGCGCTATTGATGTGGTATCAATTCTGCAAAAGGGCCGTCAGAATGTCACCAACTGCGAAGTGAAGCTAACATCCGAGCGCCGGGAAGACGCGCCGCGCCTGTTTACGCACATTAATTTGCATTTTATCGTTACCGGCGGCGATCTGAAAGAGGCTGCCGTCGCGCGCGCTGTCGATCTCTCCGCGGAAAAATATTGCTCGGTGGCGCTAATGCTGGAAAAAGCGGTCAATATTACCCATTCGTATGAAGTGATTGCGGCGTAACACGTGATGCCGGATGGCGGCGTGGCCTTATCCGGCCTACCCGTTTTTATCTCGTAGGCCCGATAAGCGTAGCGCCATCGGGCATTTCACCGCGGTTATTCGAT
Organism: Salmonella sp. K21076; assembly: GCF_039650795.1. Classification (NCBI taxonomy): domain Bacteria; kingdom Pseudomonadati; phylum Pseudomonadota; class Gammaproteobacteria; order Enterobacterales; family Enterobacteriaceae; genus Salmonella; species Salmonella sp. K21076. The sequence continues at coordinate 15,663 of NZ_JBCLYA010000047.1, read as the reverse complement.
TTTTTTGCCTTCCATTAATCGCTGCACCAGCGGCAACATAATCAGCTCCATCGCCAGCCCCATTTTGCCGCCCGGCACCACTAATGTATTAATGTGAGAAATGAACGAGCCCTGGAGCATCGCCAGGAGCCAGGGAAAATCGATCCCTTCCAGGTTGCGGAAATGGATCACCACAAAACTCTCATCCAGCGAGGGAATACCCTTTGCGGCGAACGGATTGGACGTGTCGACGGTCGGTACGCGCTGGAAGTTGATATGGGTACGCGAGAACTGCGGCGTAATGTAATTGATGTAGTCGTCCATGGAACGCACCACGGAATCCATCACCGCTTCACGGGAGTGTCCGCGCTCGCTGGTGTCGCGGATTAGTTTCTGAATCCACTCAAGGTTGACGATAGGCACCACGCCAACCAACAGATCAACATGACGCGCGACATCATGTTGTGGGGTGACGACGCCGCCGTGCAGTCCTTCATAAAACAGCACATCGGTCGGTTCAGGAAGCGGCTGCCAGGGGGTAAACGTGCCGGGAACCTGATTCCACGGTACGGCTTCATCATAGGTATGCAGATATTTACGCGACTGGCCTTTACCCGTCTGCCCGTACTCAATAAAGGTATGTTCCAGTAGGCTGAAGTCATTGGCTTCAGGCCCGAAATAGCTGATATGCCGCCCGGCGTCACGCGCTTTGCGGATCGCCATGTCCATTTCCGGGCGGGTGTAACGATGAAAACTGTCGCCTTCCACCTCGGCGGCATGCAGATTTAACTGCGCGAAAATTTTACGAAACGCGAGGCTGGTGGTGGTGGTCCCCGCGCCGCTTGACCCTGTTACTGCTATCACCGGATGTTTGGCTGACATGGCAACTCCATGATTGAGCTTTATTAATAATGTATTGTCGGCAAAGGCGTTTTATTCGCGAAACTGCTTTTTCGGCATAATATTGACCGTTTCATGTAATTCAGACCATACCAGCACGGCCTCGCCGGATTGCAGTTGGCGTTTTACGTCAGCGACTTTTTGTTCAAGCGAACGTTCATGTTCACCATAATCGGTGCCTTCGCGCAACACAAAGCTTTCGATCAGGTTGTCCAGCGTGTCGGGGGCGAGCCCCTGCCAGGGAATGATCATGATGACGCCTCCAGGTACGTTGTCAGCCAGTCAGGAATTCGGCGTTCCAGCCACATTTCAGGGCGCAGTGGCGTACCGCCGATAAATCCTACGTGTCCGCCATGCTCAGTCAGCTGATACTCCACCTGCGGGGGCAGATCTTCCGCTTTAGGGATCACATGATGATCCATAAACGGATCGTCTTTAGCGTGAATAATCAGCGTCGGTTTAGCAATCTGGTTAAGCAACGGCATGGCGCTACACTGACGATAGTAGTCGATGGCGTCGGCAAAGCCGTGAATTTTCGCGGTGATCAGGTCGTCAAATTCGCGAATACGGCGCATTGATTTCAGTTGCGCCAGATTCACCGGCAGCGACCCGGGATACGCCGCCAGCTTGCGTGACGCATTCGCTTTTAACAGATTAAGCAAATAACGCTGATAGACGCGGGAAAACCCTTTGTCCATGTGGTAGCTACAGGCTTCGAGAACGAAAGGCGCAGAAACAATTACCGCCGCCTCGATGGGAATATCGCGGCCTTCTTTCGCCAGCAGGCACGCCAGCATATTACCGCCGAGCGAATAGCCCACGGCGGCTGTCGGAACGGCGCCGAACTCCCGCTGTAGCCAGCGTAAAAACCAGGCTCCGTCCTCCGTTTCACCGGAGTGGTAAATACGATTCAGACGGTTGGGTTCGCCGCTACAGCCGCGAAAGTGCATCACCACGCCCAGCCAGCCGCGCTTTATGCTTTGCCTGTTGCGGTTCTTCGCTCCATGCCAGATCGACAAAATCGCCGTCCGGTAGCTCCAGCCGCTGCCAGTGGGCGTTGAACTTCACTTTGCGGCGGATTAAACGTGGCAGCATAGTTTGTAAATGGCGATTACGAATGCCACGCATGGGAATAAATTCATGCGAGTCATTGACAGGCGGGGTCATTTCTGTGGACGTGATCTCAACCATAGCACCAGAACAATTGATAATTGGAAACAATACTATACCGCGCATAAGGTTCACAGATTAGTCAATATGTGATTTTACGTTCAATTGGTCGTCTGGCGAAATAAAATTGCGCCTCATTTCACCAGAGGGGGCGGTATGCAAGGCGCGCGCAATACCCCACAGAAATCGCGTGAACCTCTGCATCAGCCGAATTAATCGTGGTAGTGTGGCAACACGATAGTTATGTGACTCAAGGAGAAGGCATGTCGAAGACACTTTTACAGATCCATTTTAACTTTAGCGGCCCTTTTGGCGAGGAGATGACTCAGCAACTGGTCGGGCTGGCGGAGTCTATCAATGAGGAGCCGGGCTTCATCTGGAAAATCTGGACAGAAAGCGAGAAAAACCAGCAAGCTGGCGGCATTTACTTGTTTGAATCCGAAGAAACGGCGCAGGCTTATATTAAAAAACACACTGCGCGTCTGAAAAATCTTGGCGTTGATGAGGTGACGTTTACATTATTTGGCGTGAACGACGCGCTGACGAAAATAAATCACGGCAACCTTTGCCGCTAACTCACATAACGCAGGCTTCTGTTCCGGTGCTGCCGACCGCAACGGTAACCTTTATATCGGGACGAGTACCGAAGAGGCCTTTATGGACGAACAGTGGACAACGAACGTTCTCTTCCAGCGTGTGCAGCGTCTCGGCGGTGCGGGCGATGTTACCCTTCTCCACAAGCATCATGAAGATGGTGAGCTTGCGGAAGGTAATGTCATCGGTGATAGACAGGTTCATCGTCCGCCCCGTGCGTTAGAGCCTATCCCAGTAGGCGTAATTGTTGAAGCCAGTTTGGGGCCGGACAGCGCGCAGAAACCGTGAGGATTTCGAGCACTGCCCGGCCCTAAAATGGCGAATAAAATAGCCTAATGGGATAGGCTCTTAGTCGTTCTGCATCATCTGCTCAAGCTGCTCCTGCGCCTCAAGCCATGCCATTTCACATTCTTCCAGCCCGGATTTGGCGCTGGCCTGCAGTTGCAGACACTCGGTCATCTCCGCTTTACGGCTTGGGTCATACAGGCTGCTGTCGCCAAGCTTCTCTTCCGCCTGCGCCAGTTGGGCGTTGAGCTTTTCCATCTCTTTTTCCAGACGGGTAATCTCTTTACGCAGCGGCTGCGTTAGAGTGCGTAGCTCGGCTTCGCGACGCTTCTGATCTTTGCGTGACTGAGCGCTGTTGGCGTTGTTTTCCTTCGGTGCGTCGTCGGCCTGGTTTTCCTGCTTCTGCACGTCGCTCAGCCACTGCTGATAATCCTCCAGGTCGCCGTCGAACGGTTCGACCTTTTTGTCGTGAACCAGATAGAGGTCGTCGGTGGTGGAGCGAATCAGGTGGCGGTCGTGCGACACGACGACCAATGCGCCTTCGAAATCAATCAGCGCTTCGGTGAGCGCCTGACGCATGTCGAGATCCAGGTGGTTGGTTGGTTCATCGAGCAGTAGCAGATTTGGACGCTGCCAGACGATCAGCGCCAGTACCAGGCGCGCTTTCTCGCCGCCGGAGAAACGTTGCGTCTCTTCCGTTACTTTGTCGCCCTGGAAACCGAAGCCGCCGAGATAGTCGCGCAGCTTCTGCTCCAGTTCCTGCGGCGCCAGACGCGCCATATGCTGCAGCGGGGATTCATCGGCGCGCAGGAACTCCAGTTGGTGCTGGGCGAAGTAGCCGAGCTTAATGCCTTTGGCGAGGCCGATTTCACCGTGCAACGGTTCCAGTTCGCCCGCCAGCAGCTTGATCAGCGTCGATTTCCCCGCGCCGTTGCGGCCCAGCAGGCCGATACGCGAGCCGGGCACCAGGTTCAGCTTGATGGATTCCAGAATGATGCGATCGCCATAACCTGCGCTGACTTTTTCCATCTTCAGCAGCGGGTTCGGCAGGCTTTCCGGCGCGCGGAAGCTGAAATGGAACGGGTTGTCGACATGAGCCGGCGCAATCAACTCCATACGCTCCAGCATCTTGATACGGCTTTGCGCCTGCTTGGCCTTGGTGGCCTTGGCGCGGAAACGGTCGATGTAGCTTTGCAGATGCGCCACACGCTCCTGCTGACTCTCATACATCGCCTGCTGCTGCGCCAGGCGCGTGGCGCGCTGAACTTCAAACGCGCTGTAGTTACCGGTGTACTCGAACAGAGTCTGCTGTTCGATATGGATAATTTTATCCACTATCGGGTCAAGAAAATCGCGATCGTGGGAGATCAGAATCAGGGTGCCTGGATAGCTCTTCAGCCATTTTTCCAGCCAGATAACGGCATCCAGATCGAGGTGGTTGGTCGGTTCGTCGAGCAGCAGTAAATCGGAACGGCAAATCAGCGCCTGGGCCAGATTAAGGCGCATCCGCCAGCCGCCGGAAAAGTCGCTGACCGGACGTTCCAGCTGATCGTTAGAGAAGCCGAGGCCGTGTAACAGGCTGGCGGCGCGCGAGCGAACGGTCCATGCGTCGATGGCGTCCAGCTTACCGTGTATGGAGGCGATAGCATGCCCGTCGTTACGTTCGTTGGCGTCGTTAAGCTGCGCCTCCAGATGCCGGTATTCACGGTCGCCGTCAATGACATACTCAATCGCTGGCTGAGGCAACGCAGGTGTTTCCTGATTCACCCACGCTAATTGCCAGGTTCCGGGCAGGGTAAAACTCCCGGCATCGGCGCTGATTTCATTTTTTAGCAATGCCAGCAGGGTAGATTTACCGCAGCCGTTTTTACCCACCAGGCCGACTTTCTGGCCTGGATTAATGGTAGCCGAGGCATTGTCCAGTAGGACGCGCACGCCGCGACGAATTTGTAACGAGGAGAAAACAATCATAAGGCGCCGTATGTTCAGACTATGTTAATTTATCATTATGATAATGTAATATTCGGGCGTACCGCCGCGCTGGAGCGCAATGGTAGCTCAAAACAACAACGATACACAAAATCATTCAGGCCGCCTTTGGTGAGGGACAAGAATATCTCTCATTAATCCCCAGCGGCGGACATGGAGTACGTTTCTGAGTTGAACAAACGCTGTCAACGTAGAAGCGGCCTGAAGAATGGCATGTATCGACCCAAAACAACCGGGAGGGGGATTGATGTCTCAGCCAGCGAAAGTCTTGCTGTTGTATGCCCATCCGGAATCTCAGGACTCGGTTGCTAACCGGGTACTGCTTAAACCGGCCATACAGCACAATAACGTAACCGTGCACGATCTTTATGCGCGCTATCCTGATTTTTTTATCGATACGCCCTATGAACAAGCCCTGTTACGTGAGCACGACGTCATTGTTTTTCAGCATCCCCTTTACACCTATAGCTGTCCGGCTTTACTGAAAGAATGGCTTGATCGCGTTTTGAGTCGAGGGTTCGCCAGCGGACCAGGGGGAAACCAACTGGTGGGAAAGTACTGGCGTAGCGTGATTACGACCGGCGAGCCGGAGAGCGCTTACCGGTATGACGCGCTAAACCGCTATCCAATGAGCGATGTACTCCGCCCTTTTGAACTGACCGCGGCCATGTGCCGGATGCACTGGATGCCGCCCATTATTGTGTACTGGGCGCGCCGCCAGTCGCCGCAGACGCTGGCCAGTCATGCGAAAGCCTATGGCGAGTGGCTGGCGAATCCTGTGAGCGCGGGAGGCTATTGATGGAAGGTGCTGATTTATTGACCGCGGGAGTGTTGTTCCTCTTCGCGGCGGTAGCGGCGGTGCCGCTGGCCGCGAGGCTGGGCATCGGCGCGGTGCTAGGGTATTTGCTGGCGGGAATCGCCATCGGTCCGTGGGGGCTGGGATTTATCAGCGATGTTGACGAGATCCTGCACTTTTCCGAACTGGGCGTCGTGTTTCTGATGTTTATCATTGGTCTCGAACTCAATCCGTCACGGCTTTGGCAACTGCGGCGCTCTATCTTCGGCGTCGGCGCTGCTCAGGTGCTGTTAAGCGCGGCGGTGCTGGCGGGATTATTGATGCTTGCTGATTTCTTATGGCAGGCGGCGGTCGTCGGCGGGATTGGCCTGGCGATGTCTTCGACGGCGATGGCGCTACAACTGATGCGCGAGAAAGGCATGAATCGTAGCGAGTCCGGGCAGTTAGGGTTTTCCGTCTTACTGTTTCAGGATTTAGCGGTGATCCCCGCGCTGGCGTTGGTGCCTTTATTGGCGGGATCGGCCGACGAGCATTTCGACTGGTTTAAAGTGGCAATGAAGGTACTGGCTTTCGCGGTAATGCTGATTGGCGGTCGTTACCTGCTGCGCCCGGTATTTCGTTTTATTGCTGCGTCTGGCGTGCGGGAGGTCTTCACTGCCGCGACGCTGTTGCTGGTGTTGAGCGCCGCCTTATTTATGGATGCGCTGGGACTGTCGATGGCCCTGGGAACCTTCATTGCCGGCGTTTTACTGGCAGAGAGCGAATACCGGCATGAGCTGGAAAATGCTATCGATCCCTTTAAAGGTTTACTGCTTGGGCTGTTCTTTATCTCCGTCGGTATGTCGCTAAATCTCGGCGTACTTTATACCCATTTACTGTGGGTGGCGGCGAGCGTTGTTATTCTGGTCGTCATAAAAATGCTGACGCTGTATCTGCTGGCGCGGCTATATGGAATAAGAAGTTCTGAACGGATGCAGTTTGCCAGCGTGCTGAGTCAGGGGGGCGAGTTCGCTTTTGTGCTCTTTTCTACCGCCTCTTCTCAGCGCCTGTTTCAGGGCGATCAGATGGCGTTATTATTGGTGACTGTCACATTATCAATGATGACCACGCCGCTACTGATGAAAGGGATTGATAAGTGGTTATCGCGCCGTCTTAATGGCCCGGAAGAGAATGATGAAAAGCCGTGGGTTGAGGATGATAAGCCCCAGGTGGTTGTCGTCGGCTTTGGCCGTTTTGGTCAGGTGATCGCTCGCTTATTGATGGCGAATAAGATGCGTATCACCGTGCTGGAACGCGATATCGGCGCCGTTAATCTGATGCGCAAATATGGTTATAAAGTGTATTACGGCGACGCTACACAAGTCGAGCTGCTGCGTTCTGCGGGCGCGGAGGCGGCGGAGTCGATAGTCATCACGTGTAATGAACCGGAAGACACGATGAAGCTGGTGGCGCTGTGTCAGCAGCATTTTCCTCATCTGCATATTCTTGCGCGAGCGCGTGGACGTGTGGAGGCCCATGAGTTATTACAGGCTGGCGTCACGCAGTTTTCCCGTGAAACGTTTTCCAGCGCGCTGGAACTGGGACGTAAAACTCTGGTGTCGTTAGGTATGCATCCGCATCAGGCGCAACGCGCGCAGTTGCATTTTCGTCGGCTGGATATGCGAATGTTGCGGGAGCTGATCCCGGAGCATAGCGACATGGTACAGATTTCGCGCGCCAGAGAGGCCCGACGCGAGCTGGAGGAGATTTTTCAGCGCGAAATGCAACAGGAACGGCGCCAGTTGGATGGCTGGGATGAATTTGAGTAGAGGTGAACAATGGCAATCCGTAAACGTTTTATTGCAGGCGCGAAATGTCCGGCCTGTCAGGCGCAGGATACAATGGCGATGTGGCGTGAAAATAATGTCGATATTGTTGAATGCGTTAAGTGCGGGCATCAAATGCGGGAAGCGGATAAAGACGTTCGCGAGCATGTTCGCAAAGAAGAGCAAGTGATCGGGATTTTTCATCCGGACTAGCGATATGCCGCAGGTTTTTTTAAGCTAAGGGGTACACGGCTGCAGAATTCCGCTACAATCTGCGCCACTATTCTTCCCATGCTCAGGAGATATCATGAAAGTAGCAAAAGACCTGGTGGTCAGCCTGGCCTATCAGGTACGTACAGAAGACGGTGTGTTGGTTGATGAGTCTCCGGTGAGTGCGCCGCTGGATTACCTGCACGGTCACGGCTCCCTGATCTCTGGTCTGGAAACCGCGCTGGAAGGCCATGAAGTTGGCGACAAATTTGATGTCGCTGTTGGCGCGAACGACGCTTACGGCCAGTATGACGAAAATCTGGTGCAGCGTGTGCCTAAAGACGTCTTTATGGGCGTTGATGAACTGCAGGTAGGGATGCGTTTCCTGGCGGAAACCGACCAGGGCCCGGTACCGGTAGAGATTACCGAAGTGGAAGACGATCACGTTGTGGTTGATGGTAACCACATGCTGGCGGGCCAGAATCTGAAATTTAACGTCGAAGTTGTTGCGATTCGTGAAGCGACTGAAGAAGAACTGGCTCACGGTCATGTTCACGGCGCGCACGATCACCACCACGATCACGGTGAAGACGGCTGCTGTAGCGGTCATGGTCATGACCATGGTCACGAGCACGGCGGCGAAGGCTGCTGCGGCGGTGGTGGTAAAGGCAGCTGCGGCTGCCATTAATCCCCGTCGTCTTTCAAGCCACCGCGGTGTTGGCTACGCTTTCAAACCCCGGTCACATAGTTATCTATGTTCCCGGGGAATTTTCAAGCTTGCCGCTTTGCTGTGACTCGAAATCCTTAGGTTATTATCATTGGTTCGATAAATCATCGGGCACAAAAAAAGCGGGTATCCCCGCTTTTTTTCGTCTCAATAATGCGGCGGCGGCGTTTCTTCTGCCTGAGAGGCGATATTTGACGGCTGACTGGCTTTTAACTTTTCCGTGAGCAAACGCAGATGATTGCGCAGCTTCGCCATCTCCATTTCATGTGCGGTTACCGTCAGGTTTAGTTCTTCTATGGTAATCTCCTGGAACGCCAGACGGCTTTCCAGTTCAGCCAGACGAGCTTCCATCGTGATATCCTGCATGATGTACCTCTTTATGTTGTCTCCGTCGGCGGATTCTACTTAACTTTACCGGCTTTCACAGCAACCATTACGCGCCCTACGAAACTAATTTAAACAAAAAGAGTCTGAAAAGAAGTGATAATAGGGCGTGTTCGTATGTTGATTTGTTCTGCAACGATTTATAGTACGCTTCTTACGTAAGTTAACATGGGGCGAGATGCCCCGGCCCTGGAGATATGGATGAAATCACTGTTTAAAGCCACGCTGCTGGCAACGACGATGGCCGTTGCTATGCACGTACCGATCACTTTTGCTGCTGATGCGGCGAAACCGGCAGCTACCGCTGATAGCAAAGCAGCATTTAAAAACGACGATCAAAAAGCGGCTTATGCGCTGGGCGCCTCGCTGGGTCGTTACATGGAAAATTCGCTTAAAGAGCAGGAAAAGTTGGGCATCAAACTGGATAAAGATCAGTTGATTGCCGGCGTTCAGGATGCCTTTGCCGATAAGAGCAAACTGTCCGATCAGGAAATTGAGCAAACGCTGCAGACGTTTGAAGCACGTGTGAAGAGCGCTGCTCAGGCGAAGATGGAAAAAGACGCTGCCGATAACGAAGCAAAAGGTAAAACGTTCCGTGACGCTTTTGCTAAAGAGAAAGGCGTGAAAACCTCCTCTACCGGTCTGCTTTACAAAGTAGAGAAAGAAGGCACAGGCGAGGCGCCGAAAGATAGCGATACCGTTGTGGTGAACTACAAAGGTACGCTGATCGACGGTAAAGAGTTTGATAACTCTTACACGCGCGGCGAACCGCTCTCCTTCCGTCTGGACGGCGTTATCCCTGGCTGGACTGAAGGCCTGAAAAATATTAAGAAAAGCGGCAAGATCAAGCTGGTTATCCCACCGGCGCTGGCCTACGGTAAAACGGGCGTTCCGGGTATCCCTGCGAACTCCACCCTGGTATTCGACGTAGAGCTGCTGGATATCAAACCAGCGCCGAAAGCGGATGCTAAACCTGCCGATGCGGCTGACGCTAAAGCCGCAGATGCTGCTAAAAAATAAAAACTGAGAGCCGCCGCTTGTAATAGCGGCGGTTTTTTTTATTCAGGCCGGATATATTACTCACCATAATTTGATTTGCGGATAACGGCGCTTGCGCTGGTCGTTAAGGGCGAGACCGTAGGCTGAATGACCGCCAACGCACACGTAGTCTGAAATAGACGAGCAAATTAGTACTGGAAAGATGAACCCTCACTGTATTAATTTAATCATCCGCGTAAATAATGAGCCTGCCCTGAAAACATAACGACAGGCTCCTGAAAAGGAGTGTTTTTTTTCATGTCCAGGTCGCTTTTAACCAACGAAACCAGTGAACTTGATTTGCTGGATCAGCGTCCCTTCGAGCAAACCGACTTCGATATTCTGAAATCCTACGAAGCGGTAGTGGACGGGTTAGCGATGCTTATAGGTTCCCATTGTGAAATCGTATTGCACTCTTTGCAGGATCTAAAATGTTCAGCCATTCGTATTGCCAATGGCGAACATACGGGCCGTAAAATTGGCTCGCCGATTACCGACCTGGCGTTGCGCATGTTGCACGACATGACAGGGGCGGACAGTAGCGTGTCGAAATGCTATTTTACGCGCGCGAAAAGCGGTGTCTTGATGAAGTCGTTGACGATTGCCATTCGCAACCGCGAGCAGCGCGTCATTGGTCTACTGTGCATCAACATGAATCTTGATGTGCCATTTTCACAGATTATGAATACCTTTATTCCGCCGGAAACGCCGGAAGTCGGCTCAGCGGTTAATTTTGCCTCCTCAGTCGAAGATTTAGTCACCCAGACGCTGGAGTTCACGATCGAAGAAGTGAATGCCGATCGTAATGTCTCTAACAATGCGAAAAATCGTCAGATCGTCCTTAACTTGTACGAAAAAGGCATTTTCGATATTAAAGACGCCATTAACCAGGTAGCCGATCGTCTGAATATCTCAAAACACACGGTTTACCTCTATATTCGCCAGTTCAAAAGCGGCGATTTTCAGGGGCAGGATAAATAATGCGTTATGCCATTATGGTCACCGGGCCTGCATATGGCACCCAGCAGGCCAGCAGCGCATTGCAGTTCGCCCACGCGCTGCTCAATGAGGGGCATGAGTTAGCCAGCGTCTTTTTCTATCGGGAAGGTGTCTATAACGCCAATCTCCTGACCTCGCCGGCGAGCGATGAATATGATCTGGTACGCGTCTGGCAGAAATTGAATACGCAGCATGGCGTAGCGCTGAACATCTGTGTCGCGGCGGCGCTTCGTCGCGGTATTATTGATGAAACTGAAGCCGGCAGACTGGAGTTGCCGTCCGCCAATCTTCAGCCGGGCTTTACGCTAAGCGGACTGGGCGCGCTGGCGGAGGCTTCTCTCACCTGCGATCGGGTGGTGCAGTTTTAATGAAACGTATTGCATTTGTCTTTTCCACCGCGCCGCACGGTAGCGCCTCAGGCCGTGAAGGACTGGATGCGCTGCTGGCGACGTCAGCGCTAACGGAAGCGCTGGGCGTCTTTTTTATCAGCGACGGCGTCTTTCAGTTATTACCGGGGCAAAAACCAGACGCTGTGCTGGCGCGTGACTATATTGCTACTTTCAAGCTCTTTGATTTGTACGATATTGATCAATGCTGGATCTGCGCGGCATCGCTGCGCGAGCGTGGTCTGGAAAACGTTAATTTTGTGGTAAACGCCACGCCGCTGGAACCCGTGGCGTTACGCCGCGAGCTTGGCAACTATGATGTCATCCTGAGATTCTGAGGCGTTTATGCTGCATACCTTACCTCATTGCGCTTCGGGCGTTGATTTTCCCGCTTTGCTGCGCCTGCTAAAAGAGGGCGATGCGCTTTTGCTGCTCCAGGATGGCGTTACCGTCGCGATTGAAGGTAACCGCTTCCTTGAAAGTCTGCGCGATGCCCCCATAACGGTCTATGCCTTGAAAGAAGACATTGACGCTCGCGGCCTGGGTGGTCAAATTTCAGACAGTGTCGTCAGGGTTGACTATACTGAGTTTGTCAGACTCACGGTTAAGTATGCCAACCAGATGGCCTGGTGATGGCGGGATCGTTGTATATTTCTTGACACCTTTTCGACACCGCCCTAAAATTCGGCGTCCTCATATTGTGTGAGGGCGTTTTATTACGTGTTTACGAAGCAAAAGCTAAAACCAGGAGCTATTTAATGGCAACAGTTAACCAGCTGGTACGCAAACCACGTGCTCGCAAAGTTGCGAAAAGCAACGTGCCTGCGCTGGAAGCATGCCCGCAAAAACGTGGCGTATGTACTCGTGTATATACTACCACTCCTAAAAAACCGAACTCCGCACTGCGTAAAGTTTGCCGTGTTCGTCTGACTAACGGTTTTGAAGTGACTTCCTACATCGGTGGTGAAGGTCACAACCTGCAGGAGCACTCCGTGATCCTGATCCGTGGCGGTCGTGTTAAAGACCTCCCGGGTGTTCGTTACCACACCGTTCGTGGCGCGCTTGACTGCTCCGGCGTTAAAGACCGTAAGCAAGCTCGTTCTAAGTACGGCGTGAAGCGTCCTAAGGCTTAATGGTTCTCCGTTAAGTAAGGCCAAACGTTTTAAATTAATGTCAAACTAAACTCGTAGAGTTTTGGACAATCCTGAATTAACAACGGAGTATTTCCATGCCACGTCGTCGCGTCATTGGTCAGCGTAAAATTCTGCCGGATCCGAAGTTCGGATCAGAACTGCTGGCTAAATTTGTCAATATCCTGATGGTAGATGGTAAAAAATCTACTGCAGAATCAATCGTATACAGCGCGCTGGAGACCCTGGCTCAGCGTTCTGGTAAATCTGAACTGGAAGCTTTCGAAGTCGCTCTCGAAAACGTTCGCCCGACTGTAGAAGTTAAATCCCGCCGTGTAGGTGGTTCTACTTATCAGGTACCAGTTGAAGTCCGTCCGGTCCGTCGTAATGCTCTGGCAATGCGTTGGATCGTAGAAGCTGCTCGTAAACGCGGTGATAAATCCATGGCTCTGCGCCTGGCGAACGAACTTTCTGACGCTGCAGACAACAAAGGTACTGCAGTTAAGAAACGTGAAGACGTTCACCGTATGGCAGAAGCCAACAAGGCGTTCGCACACTACCGTTGGTAATCCCTTCGGAGTCATAGTCACCAGGCGGGCGCTTCAGGTAAGTCGCCCGTTTTGGATAACTTAACTGAACGCCTAAAGATATCAACGAGGAATCAAATGGCTCGTACAACACCCATCGCACGCTACCGTAATATCGGTATCAGTGCGCACATCGACGCCGGTAAAACCACTACTACCGAACGTATTCTGTTCTACACCGGTGTAAACCACAAAATCGGTGAAGTTCATGACGGCGCAGCTACCATGGACTGGATGGAGCAGGAGCAGGAGCGTGGTATTACTATCACCTCCGCAGCGACTACTGCATTCTGGTCTGGTATGGCTAAGCAGTATGAACCGCATCGCATCAACATCATCGACACCCCGGGGCACGTTGACTTCACTATCGAAGTAGAACGTTCCATGCGTGTTCTCGATGGTGCGGTAATGGTTTACTGCGCAGTTGGTGGTGTTCAGCCGCAGTCTGAAACCGTATGGCGTCAGGCAAACAAATACAAAGTTCCGCGCATTGCGTTCGTTAACAAAATGGACCGCATGGGCGCGAACTTCCTGAAAGTTGTTGGTCAGATCAAAACCCGTCTGGGCGCGAACCCGGTTCCGCTGCAGCTGGCAATTGGTGCTGAAGAAGGTTTCACCGGCGTTGTTGACCTGGTGAAAATGAAAGCCATCAACTGGAACGATGCCGACCAGGGCGTTACCTTCGAATACGAAGATATCCCGGCTGACATGCAGGACCTGGCTAACGAATGGCACCAGAACCTGATCGAGTCCGCCGCAGAAGCTTCTGAAGAGCTGATGGAAAAATACCTGGGTGGTGAAGAACTGACTGAAGAAGAGATCAAACAAGCTCTGCGTCAGCGCGTTCTGAACAACGAAATCATCCTGGTAACCTGTGGTTCTGCATTTAAGAACAAAGGTGTTCAGGCGATGCTGGATGCGGTAATTGATTACCTGCCATCCCCGGTAGACGTACCTGCGATCAACGGTATTCTGGACGACGGTAAAGATACTCCGGCTGAGCGTCACGCAAGCGACGACGAGCCGTTCTCTGCGCTGGCGTTCAAAATCGCTACCGACCCGTTTGTGGGTAACCTGACCTTCTTCCGTGTGTACTCCGGTGTGGTTAACTCTGGTGATACCGTACTGAACTCCGTGAAAACCGCACGTGAGCGTTTCGGTCGTATCGTTCAGATGCACGCTAACAAACGTGAAGAGATCAAAGAAGTTCGCGCGGGCGACATCGCGGCTGCTATCGGCCTGAAAGACGTGACTACCGGTGACACCCTGTGTGATCCGGAAAACCCGATCATTCTGGAACGTATGGAATTCCCTGAGCCGGTAATCTCCATCGCGGTAGAACCGAAAACCAAAGCTGACCAGGAAAAAATGGGTCTGGCTCTGGGCCGTCTGGCGAAAGAAGACCCGTCGTTCCGCGTATGGACTGATGAAGAATCTAACCAGACCATCATCGCTGGTATGGGTGAACTTCACCTAGATATCATCGTTGACCGTATGAAGCGTGAATTCAACGTTGAAGCGAACGTGGGTAAACCTCAGGTTGCTTACCGCGAAGCGATTCGCGCGAAAGTTACCGACATCGAAGGTAAACACGCGAAACAGTCTGGTGGTCGCGGTCAGTATGGTCATGTTGTTATCGACATGTACCCGCTGGAGCCGGGCTCTAACCCGAAAGGTTACGAGTTCATCAACGACATCAAAGGTGGTGTAATTCCTGGCGAGTACATCCCGGCCGTTGATAAAGGCATCCAGGAGCAGCTGAAATCTGGCCCGCTGGCGGGTTATCCGGTAGTTGATCTCGGTGTGCGTCTGCACTTCGGTTCTTACCATGACGTTGACTCCTCTGAGCTGGCGTTTAAACTGGCTGCGTCTATCGCCTTTAAAGAAGGCTTTAAGAAAGCAAAACCAGTTCTGCTTGAGCCGATCATGAAGGTTGAAGTAGAAACACCTGAAGAGAATACCGGTGACGTTATCGGCGACCTTAGCCGCCGTCGTGGTATGCTCAAAGGTCAGGAATCTGAAGTTACAGGCGTTAAGATCCACGCTGAAGTACCGCTGTCTGAAATGTTCGGATATGCAACTCAGCTGCGTTCTCTGACCAAAGGTCGCGCATCGTACACTATGGAATTCCTGAAGTATGATGATGCGCCGAACAACGTTGCTCAGGCCGTAATCGAAGCCCGTGGTAAATAAGCCGCAGGGTTAAAAACCAAAATCCCGTGCTCTCTCCTGAAGGGGAGAGCGCTATAGTAAGGAATATAGCCGTGTCTAAAGAAAAATTTGAACGTACAAAACCGCACGTTAACGTCGGCACCATCGGCCACGTTGACCACGGTAAAACTACCCTGACCGCTGCAATCACCACCGTACTGGCTAAAACCTACGGCGGTGCTGCTCGTGCATTCGACCAGATCGATAACGCTCCGGAAGAAAAAGCGCGTGGTATCACCATCAACACTTCTCACGTTGAATACGATACCCCGACCCGCCACTACGCACACGTAGACTGCCCGGGGCACGCCGACTATGTAAAAAACATGATCACCGGTGCTGCGCAGATGGATGGCGCGATCCTGGTTGTTGCTGCGACTGACGGCCCGATGCCGCAGACCCGTGAGCACATCCTGCTGGGTCGTCAGGTAGGCGTTCCGTACATCATCGTGTTCCTGAACAAATGCGACATG